>JBMOJP010000018.1:0-32823 GCA_049315725.1 Chthoniobacterales bacterium
TGCTGGCATCCGGCGCACCGCGCTTGGTCTTGGATTGCTCCGGCATCGAATACGCGAGCAGCGCGGGCCTTCGCGTCTTCCTCGCCACCGCGAAAAGATTGACGACCACTGGCGGACGTTGCGGCTTTGCCGCGCTTACTCCCGCGCTGCGCGAGATTTTCGACATCTCCGGGTTTATCGACGTGCTCGAGATCCATGACACGGTGGAGTCCGCAACCTCTTGAATCCATGACCCAGCTCACTTTCACCGAGGAAATCGTCCTCCTTGCCTTGGACGACAAAACCGGCGCACAACTGTATTTGCCCGTCACCGCCTTGGGTTACGGGTTGGCCGGGGCCGTGCTGGCCGATCTCGCGTGGGCCGGAAAAATCGACACCGACCAGGAACGATTGACCGTTTTGGACCCGTCGCCCACCGGCGATTCCCTCCTTGATCCATGGCTCGTGCTGATCGCTGCGGAGAAAAGCGCCCATTCCGTGGCCCATTGGCTTTCCGTGCTGGCGGATCGCCAGCGGGAGATAGAGCAACCGGCTCTCGACCGGCTTATTTCCCGCGGCATCCTGCGCCGCGCAGACAAAAAAATCCTCTGGGTGATCGGTCTCCGACGCTATCCCACAGTCGATGGCCACGAGCGCACCGAGGTGCGCACGCGACTTGGGCAACTCATCCTCGGCGAAGACTTGCCCGACCCGCGCGACGCCATGCTCGTCAGTCTGCTGAGAGGTTGCCGGTTGACCGACAAAATTTTCGAAGGACCGGAATTTGCATCCCGCGACCAACGTCTGGCCACGCTGGCCAAGATGGATCTGGTCGGACGCGAAGTGGCCTCGGCCACGACCGATGCGATCATTGCGCTCTCCACCGCGATGAACGCGTCGGTGCCGCACATGTAATACCGGTCGCGCGAAGCTCAGCCTACGGTAGTGGGTCAGTCCATACCTTTTGACATTTATGGCGCGTGGAGGCAGTAGGAGTCGGTGTGGAATGGCACCAACTCACGGCGGTTTTGCGGCGTTTTCTGGCGCGAGATTACTCGCGCCCGTCCATGCCGAGGGTTGCCTTGATTTTCCGGCAGTGGAGTTCGACGCCCCAGCGCTGGAAGTAAAGCTCACCAAGGGCGGCGATGGGATATGCGGCGGGGTCGAGCAGGGTGGTCGCGGGGGTCCGGGAGAAGACAGGCTGGCGGGTGCATGGAGGTGTTTTCATGAGCAAACCACCATCTTTTTCTGGAGACCCCGGAAGCAAACTTGCTGGAGGGACTGAAGTGGTTCCAAAACATGGCGAAGCGGGAGTAAATCTTGGACGGAAACCCAGATCGCCCCGAACAATTCGTCAGGGGATCAGCTCCGCCACTCCAGCGCACCCTTCTTGATCGCGTAGATGTAACCGAAGGTCAGGACGCTGACGAAACTGGCCATGCTCCAAAAAATGATGGCACCGTGCTGGGCCAAAAAGTCGCGATAGACGACGGCCCACGGATACATGAAGACAATCTCGATATCGAAAAGGATGAAGAGCATGGCCACGAGGTAGAACTTCACGCTGAACCTCGGAGCGGCGGCCTCGCGCACGGGCATGCCGCACTCGTAGGCCATGTCCTTGTCAGGATTGCGCTTGCCGACCCGCCCGACCGCCAGACTGGCGGCAAATACAGAAAAGGCGAACCCCAGCGCGACCAGCGTGTGCAGGGCGAGCGGCAGGTATTGCTCGTTGAGCATGGCAGCCGACTAACGGACCGCGGCGTCAGCAGGCTCGAGAGCGTTGGCCAGAGAGGCTAGGCCGCGGTATTTTTTGCCGGTCTTCTTGACCATGCCGCGGGAGACCAAATTTTGAAGCTTCTCGTAGGCCCGCAGACGGAGCATTTCCTCGCCCCCGCTGGCGGCATTGCGCTTGCGTAATTTCTCGTGCACCAGGTCAAAAAGTTGCTTGAACTCAAAGGACGTTTTCTTCGATAAAACGCTGACTAATTCCTCTGTGACTAAGTCGGGAAGTCGCCTCGAAAAAGCACTTTTTCTCTGAATCGGCATAAGGCGTTACTTTAGCATGGCTGCCGCTGAGCGCCAGCAAAAAATGGCCCGCGCGAACAGGGACCTGAGAATAGAGATGCAACGAAATGCGTCGTGCACCCAGAGCAAGCCTGGATTTCGGCCGGCCTGGCTTGGCCAACTATTTGACAACCGCTTCCGCACGGCCCTAGCTTGAATTCTCTCCAATGCCATCTTCCTCCAGCGAGCCGTCACCCATCGATCCTCGCCGCGCGCAGTTCGAGGACGCGCTGAAGCATCTTCATGAGGCGGAATACGCCGAAACTCCAGCCACCCTGGCCAGCTTGGCGGGTGCCTTGCATGTGACGCTGGAGCGGGCGGGGGAGTTGACCGGGCAACTGGCCCGCTCCGGCTTTGTTCTCTCGAACGGTGAGGCCATCGGTCTGAGCGATTCCGGCCGCGAGCAGGCGCGACAGATTTTGCGGGCCCACCGCATTTACGAAACTTATCTGGCCCACGAGACCGGAGTGGCGACCGAGGACTGGCATCGGCAGGCCGATCAGGCCGAGCATCTTCTGTCCCCGGACGCGGTGGATGCCCTGGCCGACCGCTTGGGCCGACCGCGTTTCGACCCTCATGGCGATCCCATCCCCACGCGTTCGGGCATGCTGCCCCCGCGTCGTGGTTACTCCCTCCTTGATTCCGCCCTCGGGTCGCACGTGCAAGTTTTGCACATGGAAGATGAGCCCGCAGGGCTTTACCGTCAGGCCGCCGCCGCCGGCCTCATGCCCGGCTCGCGTTTGACCGTGTTGGAAAAGGGGGCCGACTTTCTCCGTCTCGCGGTGGAGGACCGTGTTTGTGAGTTGCCGCTGGCCGTGGCTCTGGCCCTCCACGTCGAGGACTGCGCGGCGCCGCCGCCGATGCGTCCGCTCTCGGCGCTGCGCACCGGTGAGGCGGGTTCGATTTTGAACCTGTCCCCGTCGATCATCGGCGGGGAGCGTCGCCGGATGCTTGATCTCGGGCTGGTGCCGGGCACGAGGATCGAGCGGGATTTTGACAGCATGCTGGGCAGCCCGACGGCTTACCGTGTGCGCGGCGCGGTCATTGCCTTGCGGCGGGAGCAGGCGGACCGCATTTTCCTTGAGGCCTGATGTTATGTCCTCTTCTTGCGCCCCGACAGCATGCGAGAGCTGTGGCTCCGCCCGCGCGGATCTGCGTCGCCTCGGCCTCCGGCTCGGACGTTGGGATTACTCGGTGGCTTTGGCGGGCAACCCGAATGTCGGAAAGAGCACGGTCTTCAACCTCCTGACCGGCCTGCGCCAGCACACGGGCAATTGGCCGGGCAAAACCGTCAGCCGTGCCGAGGGGGCCTTTGATCTCGACGGCAAGCGCTACAAGATCACTGATTTGCCCGGCACTTACTCGCTGCTCGGAGCCAGCCCTGACGAGGAAGTCGCGCGGGATTTTCTGCTTTTTGGTCGTCCCGATGTGACCCTTGTGGTGGCCGACGCCACCTGCTTGGAGCGCAATCTCGCCCTCCTGCTGCAAATTCTGCAGATCACCGGTCGGGTGGTTCTCTGTCTCAACCTAATGGACGAAGCCCGGGCGCATGGAATTGATGTGGATGCGCGGGGCCTCGCGCGCGATCTGGGCATTCCTGCGGTTGCCACCTCGGCCCGCCGCGGTGAAGGTCTGGAAGAGCTGCTCGGTGCCATCCGCGATGTCGCCACCGGTGCCTTCGTCCGGGAGGCCGACCCGCCGGAGATCACGCCGGAAGCGTTGCGTGGTCCCGTGGGGGAACTGACGGAGCAACTGCGTGCGGCTTACCCGCAGATGGAAAATCCTGCGTGGGTCGCGCTGCGTTTGCTCGAGGGTGACAGTCGTGTGATTGCGGGCCTGGAGAAAGGTGAATTCGACGGTCCGGCCGCAGAGGAGGAGGCAACGAACGCATGACGCCAACGCAAGACATCTTGCGCCACGCCGAGGCTTTGCGCTGGAAGCTTCCGCCGAATTTTCAGGACGAAGTGGCCGGTCGGGTCAGCCGCGAAGCCTCGGCCCTGGCGGCTCGGCGGGTGCAGCGCCCCGGCGGAACGGGGCGTCTCGCGTGGCAGCGCCGGCTTGATCTTATCCTGACCGGGCGGTGGACCGGCATTCCGGCCATGGCTCTGCTCTTCGCCGCAGTCCTTTGGATCACCATCGAGGGGGCCAATGTTCCCTCGGGGCTGCTGGCCAACTTGCTGGTGGATACATGGCACCCCTGGCTGAAGTCCACGGCTCTCGCCCTCGGTGTCTGGCCCTGGCTCGCCGGTCTGGTTATTGACGGCATGTATCTTTCCGCCGCGTGGGTCATCAGCGTGATGCTGCCGCCCATGGCGATCTTCTTTCCCGCCTTCACCCTGCTGGAGGATTTCGGCTATCTGCCGCGGGTGGCCTTCAATCTCGACCGTCTTTTCCAAAAAGTTGGGGCGCACGGCAAACAGGCCCTGACCATGACGATGGGCCTGGGTTGCAACGCGGCGGGCGTGGTGGCCACGCGCATCATTGACTCTCCGCGTGAGCGCCTCATCGCCATCATCACGAACAACTTTTCCCTCTGCAACGGCCGCTGGCCCACGCAGATCCTCCTCGCGACGGTTTTTGTCGGCGCCCTCGCGCCCCCGGCTTTCGCCGGCTTGGTGGCGGCCTCCTCCGTCTTTGCCGTGGCCGTGCTGGGCTTTGCCTTCGCGCTCGGCTCTTCCTGGGTGCTGTCGCGCACGCTGCTCAAGGGCGCGTCCTCCTCGTTCAGTCTCGAGTTGCCGCCCTACCGCCCGCCCAACCTGCTGCGCGCCCTCTACACCTCGTTGATTGACCGCACGATCTTCGTGCTTTGGCGCGCGGTTGTTTTTGCCATCCCGGCCGGCGCGGCCATCTGGCTCATCGCCAATACCCACGTCGGCGGTCAGAGCGTCGCGTGGTGGATGGTCACCGGCCTCGACCCGCTGGCCTGGGTCATGGGTCTGACCGGGGTGATTCTCGTCGCCTACATTGTGGCCATTCCCGCCAATGAAATTGTCGTGCCGACCATCCTGATGCTCACGGCACTTCTGGCCGGACCGGCCGGACCCGACGCCCCCGCCGCCGGGGTGATGTTTGAAACCGAGGAGCACATTCTCCACGGCATGCTTACGGCGGCCGGTTGGACCACGCTCACGGCGGTGTGCCTCATGCTTTTCAGTCTGCTGCACAACCCATGTTCGACCACGCTCTACACCATCTACAAGGAAACGGGCAGTTGGTTCTGGACCATGGTGTCCACCGTCTTGCCGTTAGCCCTTGGGTTTATCGCTTGTGCCACGGTTGCTTTGGTCTGGCGGGCGCTGGCCGGCTGAGATTAGCCCGCCAATTCACGCACGAGATCGCGCACGGCCAGCGCGATGTGCTCCGTCCCGCTGCGTGAGGGCTGGCAGGGGCCCTTGTGGCCGCCGCCGAGCAAACGCAGAATAGCATGGGGTCGTCCCGGGATATCGTAGACGTTCCAGTAGCGCAGCTTGCCCGAGGCATGCAGCGCCTTGGCGAGGGAAAGAAAACGCTCCTCAATCATCGGCTTGTGCTCATTCCGGCAGAGCGCAATGACCAGGTCGGCTTCGGTCAGGTTGTCCACCTCGATCTGCTTCGGGTCCCGGGGCTCGGCGGCCAGATTCTCCAGCCCGGCCTCTTTGAGGTGGGCCGCAGCGTGCTCGGACAAGCCCCGCAACTCGTGTGCGTTGATCAAGCCGCGCGAGTCTGCCTCCCAATCCAGGCCCTGCGCGGCGGCCTGATGGTTGAACAGAATTTCCGCCAAGCGGCTCCGATAGTAATTGCCGGAACAGATGAAGAGAAGGCGCTTGGTCCGTGGCTTGGTCATAGCGCCCGAAGTTGCCTGCTTGCCTCGTAAAGCACAATCCCAACCGAGGTGGCGAGGTTGAGGCTGCGCGCGCCTTCCGTCATGGGAATGGTCAAAAGATTCGCCGCCTCCGCACCCAGCAGGCTTTCCGGCAGACCCCGGGTTTCCCGCCCGAAGACCAGGTGATCTCCGTCCGAAAAATCCGCCGCCCAGTAAGCGTTTCTGCTTTTGGTCGTGAGAAAATGAAACCGGGCCTCGGGTGATTCCGCCCGCAGCGCCTCGAGCGAACTCCATCGCCGCACGTCGCACTGCTCCCAGTAATCCATCCCGGCGCGGCGCAATGCGGTGGCGTCAATCTCGAAACCCAGCGGCTCGACCAGATGCAGCCGGGCCCCGGCCGCCAGGCAGGTGCGGGCAATGTTGCCGGTGTTCTGCGGAATTTCCGGCTCGACCAGAACCACGTGCAACATGGCCGTCAAAGACCGCGCTCGTTGATGACCAGGGATTTCAACTCCGTCATGTCCTCCATGGCGTAGCGCACGCCCTCGCGTCCGAACCCGCTGTCTTTCACACCACCGTAGGGCATGTTTTCCGTGCGGAACGTTGGCACTTGGTTGATCAGGACGCCGCCCACGTCCAGTTCGTCATAGGCCCGCGAGATTTTGCCCAGGTCATGGGTGAACACGCCGGCCTGCAGACCGAACTTCGAGTCATTGACCGCCGCGAGGCCGGCGGCGAAATCGGTGTAGGGCTCGAGGACGACCACCGGGGCGAAGGCCTCCTCGCGGGAGATGGCGGCGTTGCGCGGGACGTTCTCCAAGACCACGGGGTGGAGGATTTGGCCCTCAACCATCCATGGGGTGAGGAGCCGCGCCCCCTGGCCTTGGGCTTCCTTGATCCACGCGACCACCTGGTCGAGCGCCCCATGGGTGATCATCGGGCCAACCAGCGTGGCTTCATCGCGGGGGTCTCCCACCTTGGCCATGGCTGCCACTTGGGTGAGAAACTCCGCCTTGAAGTCCTCGTAAATTTCCTGATGGGCGAAGATGCGCTGCACACTGATGCAGGATTGTCCGGCATAGGCGAAGGCACCGACGGCCATTTTGGCGGCATGCTTTTGCCAATCGGCATCGGGCTCGACCAGACAGGCCGCATTGCCCCCGAGTTCGAGGGTGACCTTTTGTTTGATCGCCTGGGATTTGAGTCTCCAGCCGACGTCCACGCCTCCGGTGAAGGAGAGCATCTTGATCCGGGGGTCGCGCAGGAGGGGCGCCACTTGCGCATGGCCGAAGGGAATGAAGGAAATCTGTCCGGCCGGCGCGCCGCACTCGGCCAGAATTTCGCCGAGCAAAAGCGCGCAAAGCGGGGTCTTCATGGCCGGTTTCACGATCATGGTGTTCCCGGTGGCCAGACATGGCGCGACTTTGTGGGCGACGAGGTTGAGGGGAAAATTGAAGGGAGTGATGCCGAGGATCACGCCGAGGGGAAAGCGCCGGGCCCAGCCGGAGTGTCCGGCTCCCGCCGTGGTGGCCTCCATTTCAATCGGGTGGCCGTTCGGCTCGAGAGCGGCCGCGGCCGCCAGTTCAAACGTGGCTTGCGCGCGCTGCACTTCCATTCTCGCCAGGGTGACGGGTTTGCCCGCTTCGGCCACCAGCAGGTCGACGAATTCGCCGGACCGTTGCCCGATTGCGTCGGCAATGTTCCGCAGCAAACGCGCACGATCGACCAGGGCGGAACGCCGGGTGCGTTCGAATGCTTCCTGCGCCACATCGATTGCCCGTGCGGCTTCCGCCGTGCCGGCCAGGCAAACTTCGGCGATCAGCCGACCGTCGTAGGGGCGGTGCACCGGGGCCGTCTCCGGCGTGATCACCGGCTCGCCGCCGAGAAAGAAGGGTCGGGAGTTCACAGGCGCTCCGTTTCCCACCGCTCGACATAGGCCGGCTGGCCTGCGTGGGTGAAGTGGTTCATCAGCTCGTTCGGGTCGAGCGCCGCGGGCATCTTGACGTTGTGCTCCTTCATCAATGCGGTGGTTCCTTCACGTTCATGGCGTCCGCCTACATGAAGGCGAAGCGGTTGTTTGGGATTTTCTTGGCCAGTTGCACGGCCAAGATGATGACGCTGCCCAGATTTAAGTTAGCCTCATTTTTGCCGCCGGCAAGGGCAAAGCCGTGGCCCATCGCCCCGCAAGGCTCTCATTTGCTGCCTTCGCGGGCGGCAAGGGCTCCGAGAACCGCAATACCTTTGAGGGTCCAGAGTGGGTCAACCGTGACGCGGCGTCCGGAGAGCCGAGCGATCAACGCACCGTCGCCGCCGGTGAAGATCACCTTCTTTCCACCTTCCGCCAGGACGTCCAGCAAATGGGTGGTCATCCCGACGTAACCGCCGACCACCCCGGCCCGCAAGGCCTCGTGGGTGTTGGTCCCGAGGAGGTTTCGCGGTGGCGTGCCCGCGGCGACCAGAGGCAGCCCGGCCGTGCCGGTGGAGAGGGTGGAGGCGAGAAGTCGCAGCCCCGGGGCAATCGCGCCGCCGGCGAAACAACCCCGCCTGTCGAGCAGGTCAAAAGTTGCCGCGGTGCCAAAATCCGCCACGACCACACTGCGACCATGAAGTCGGGCGGCCTCAGCCATGTTGGCCAGCCGATCCGCCCCCACGGTGGAGCGGTCCACCCGGGTGGAAAAATTCAAGGGCGAGCGGGCGTCGATGAGATGGATGGCCGGACAGCCCGTGCGCAGGATTGCAGCCATGGCCGGCACCACGCAGGCCCCGGCGGCGGTGCTGGCTTGGGATTTTTTCCACCACGTCCGGACCCGCGCTGCGCTCAGTTCGCCCCGCGCGATGGTGGCAAGCGCGCGCGGCGCCCCGCCGGCGCGAGGGATCACGGCTAACTTCACCGACGAGTTGCCCGCGTCGGCCAGAAACATCGGATAAATGCTCACCCGTGGCATGCCGGATTTCCTATCCCGTCGGCGTTCCGTCCGCACGGTTCTTTTCCGTGATGGCGCGGACCATCGGATCGGCCGCGAGGATGTCGAGCGCACGCCGCAGCAGGGTGCGCCCCGGTTCCATCCGATGCCAGGTGGATGCACCCGACGGATGGGGTAGGGCCACAAGGTCGAACTCCACGCCGTCGCGCTGGATCGGAATGCGCTGGCCGATGACCTCGGCGAGTTTCTCCGCGCGAACAAATTGCGCGATGGCCAGCTTGCCCACCGGAACAATCAGCGTGGGGCGCAGGAGTTGGATTTCGCGGGTGAGCCACGGGGCGCAGTTGGCAATTTCGTCCTCGTCCGGCACACGATCGCCGCTGCCTTTCGGGTGCTTGCCGGGAAAACACCGGCAAACCGCAGCCATGTAGATGTTGGCCCGGAAAACCTCCTCGCCGAATCCACAGGACTCCTCGAACCAACGGAAAAGTGTTTTGCCCGCCGTCCAGGCGAAGGGTCGCCCGAGGATCGGTTCCCTCGTCCCCGGAGCTTGCCCGACGAGAATGATCCTGCTCGGCACCGGGCCACCGGAGACCGGAGCGGACTCCATGCGCGGACAGCGATGGCAGCGGTGCAGGGCGGCCACGTGGTCCTGCAAAATTGCGTCAGTCATCGGCCTTTGAATTGCGGCCGGCGCTTCTCCTTGAAAGCGCGGACTCCCTCGGCGTAGTCCTCGCTGTCGTAGACTTGCCGACGGATTGCTTGGATTTCCTCGGCTGTCTCCGCGTCAATCGAGTGACCGCGTGAGAGCAGGCGGAACTCGGCCTTGAGCGAGCGCACGGCCAGCGGTGCGTTGGTCGCAATGGTTTGCGCCATCTTCATGGTGAAGGTCTCCAACTCGTCCGCCGGGAGCACGTGATTGACGAAACCGTTGTTCCACGCGTCGCTGACCGGCACCGGCTCTGCGGTGAAGAACATTTCCTTGGCCTTGTTCACACCGATGAGGTTGGTGAAATGGATCAGCCCCGAGGCGTTGTAGGGAATCCCGATCTTCGCCGGGGTCATGGCAAACGTGCTCTCCTCCGCCGCCAGCACGATGTCGCTGGAGAAACACAGGTCGCAGGCCCCGCCCCAGACGGAGCCTTCGACCATGGCGATGACTGGCACCGGGCAGTCCTGAATCCGTCGCAAGAGAGTCTCGAGGGCGTCGAAATAGGCGAGGGGATCACGGCGTGGCTCCGGGAGTTCGTTGATGTCATGGCCGGCCGACCAGACCTTCGAACCGGGGGCCGCACGAAGGATCAGCACCAGTGCGCCGTCGCCGACGAGGGCATCCAGTCCATCCATCAACTCCTGCATCAACTCGCGGTTGAGCGCGTTCTGCTTCTCCGGACGGTTGAGTTGCAGCACGCCGACCCGGCCAGGCAAGGAACGCTCGATCAGCGGCATACCCTCACCTTGCTAGGGCATGCTCGGCAGTGAGTAAAGATTCCTGCCTTAAGGCTGTCCCGCTGCCTGCTGCAGGACTTGGTCCAGCTGCTGCCGGGCCAGGGCATTGTTCGGATCGAGTTGAATCACGAGGCGGAGGGCCTCAATCAGCCCGGCGAGATCGCCGCGCTGGGCCTGCATTTGCACGAGGTTTTGTGCCGTCGGTGTGGTCGGCCGCAACTGCAGCGCCCGCTGCACCATCAGGGCGGCCTCGTCTTTTTTTCCCAAGTTCCAGAGAATCACCCCAAGATCATTGTGCGCTTCCGCGCTGTCCGGGCGAAGGGCGATGACCTCGCGCAGGAGAGGCTCTGCCTCGTCGGATCGTCCTCGGTCGTCGAGAGCCGAGGCGTAATTGTGCATCGCCTTCCAGCTCCGCGGATTCGTCTCCAGCGTGGAGGCAAAGAGCTTCAGGTCCTCCGACCAGAGCGGCAACCGTTGCGCGCTGACCGCGGCCAAGAGAGCCACGGCTGCGGTCGCCAGGGCCCAGATCCAGCGGCGACCCGAACCGGCGACAATAAGAGCCAGACCGAGTGCCGGGCCGAGCAACGCGAGATAGGCGTAGCGGTCGGCCACGGTGCTGACGAGTTGGAAATTGAACGGCACCAACCCCAGGGTCGGCAGCAACGCCACGGCAAAAAGACCGGCGGGGACGAGAAAGATGCGCAGGCGTTTCACCGCCGTCAGTGCGGCGGCCAGCCCGACCGGAATGAGCCACGTCCACCACAGTTGCCCCGAGGCCATGACCACGTTGGGCGCGCGCCCGTAGTCGGCGGCGAGTCCGGCCGGCCAAAGGGTTTTCTCCGCATAGAAAGCCAGCGCATCGGCCGCGACCAGCGGGCGTGCCCAGAGCGGAACGAGACCGCTGGCGAGATCGGCCGCCCACTGGGCGCGGCTGGTGACCAGCACCCACACGCCACCGATGAGCAGCCAGGGCAGCAGAACGGCCAGACTTTTTCGCCCCGGCCAGCGAAAGGGCTGGAGGGCGAGAATTCCGGCCATGAGGGGCAAAGCCACCCCGGCCGGTTTGGCCGCGAGCGAAGCGAGAAAGAGCGCCGTCGCGCCGGACCAACGCGCGGGTCCGAGGCGTTCTCCGCTGAAGAGGACAAGCAGCGCGCCCAGTCCCAGAGAGCCTCCGAGGACATCACGCAGCCCGCTGATCCACGCCACGGGCTCGACCTGGAGTGGATGAAGAACGAAGAGCGCCGCGCCCAAGGCGGCCGCCAGTCCAAGGTGATCGGCGGAGACGTCAGGCCGGAAACGCATGGTGATTTGCTTGATCAGCGCAAAAGCCAGAGCCGCCGAGGTCGCATGCAGCAGAACGTTCGCCCCGTGAAACCACACCGCGGTCAGCGGCCCCGAGGCCAGCGGCCATCCACCCCACCAGCGGGACAGCGCGGCCAGACCAGCCCACACCGAATAGGTCAGCGGAATGTAGAGTTGCTGCCATGGTCCCGTCCAAAGCGCGCCGAGGCTCGCCCAGGACAACTGCGCGATGTGCGGGTTGGCATGCACATGGATGTCGTCATCCCAAAAAGGGAAAAATGGAAACCGGAGCGCCGGGAGAAAAACGATGAGCGCCAGCATCACGACCAGCGCGCCCCAGGCCCATGAGGGCACACGGCGCGCAGTGGGGATATGTTTCACCAGTCCATAAAGGCCCAGCGCCCGCTCGTCCCACAAGCCGTTTCCGCGGAAGGCTGCGCTCTTGGCTTTCCCTGCGGCCTCGCGCATTGTCGTAGGTTCCTATGAGTCACGACCCTGATTACCCTCGTTCCGCCTCTCGTCTGCTGGTCATTGTTTCCTGCCTGGCGCTGGCCGGCGTCCTGGCGCTTTTCGTTCTGTTTTATTACCAGCGGCTGGCTCAGCGGGAGCTGCGGGCCATGGTTCTCCTTGATCGCGCCAATGCCGCGGTCAACACCAACGCCGGGGTTGAGGCCGAGGCGCTGCTGGCCGAGGTCGCCGAACTCAACCCCGCGACGCCCGGTCTCTGGCGTCGCCGCGCCATCGCCCGCATGATGTCCGGCCAGACGTTTGAAGCGGCCACGGCCGCCCGCGAGCACCTCAAGGAAAATCCCGACGACGTCGGGATCGCTGCCCTGCTCGGCGCCGCGCTGATCATGGGCAAGGATTATGCGGGAGCCGATCAGGCCTTGAGCACCGCCTTGCAAATCGCCCCGCTCCAGCGCGATCTCGTGCAGAATCTCTCGGAGCTGCGTCGCCTGCAAAAGCGCCCCACCGAGGCCGCCGCCCTCATTGACCAATACCTCGCCACCAACCCGTCCGACGGGTTCTTCCAATACAAGCGCGCCATGGCGGAGGTGGCGGGGGATTTGACCGACACCCGTCGCAAGGCTATCGCCGAGGCCCTGAAGGGCGAGCAGGCCACCGCGGCCATCTACGTCGTCGGCGCCGCCATCGACTTCCGCGATGGGAAGGCGGATGCGGCGCGGCAAAAGCTCGAACTGGCCAACCAACGCGCCACCCCGCAGGACATGCGCACCATGCTCGAAGACGAGTTTTTCCAGAGCTACATCCAGATCAGCCAACCGGCCGGCTCACCACCGGCCGCACCGAGGCCCTGAGCGGGCGGAAATGGACCACTTCCCATGGCCGCCCCAACTCCCACCAGCGTTGAGATCCGCCGGCGCTTTCTCGACTTTTTCCGTGAGAAGCAGCATACCGTCGTGCCCAGTTCGTCCCTCCTGCCCGAATCACCCAACCTGCTTTTTACCAACGCGGGGATGAACCAGTTTGTTCCGATCTTCCTCAACGAAATCCCCTGCCCCTACTCCCCCGGGCGCGCCGCCGACACGCAGAAGTGCATCCGGGCCGGCGGCAAGCACAACGATCTCGATGATGTCGGTCTCGACACCTACCACCACACGTTTTTCGAAATGTTGGGGAACTGGAGCTTCGGGGACTATTTCAAGAAGGAAGCCATCGGTTGGAGCTGGGAGCTGATCGTCGAGCGCTTCAAATTTCCACCCAGCCGCGTCTACGCGACGATTTATCAGCCCGACGCGGGTGATCCCTCCGAGCGTGACCAGGAAGCTTGGGATCTTTGGGCGGAGAAGTTTCGCGGCGTCGGACTCGATCCGGACGTGCACATCGTCCCCGGCAACAAGAAGGACAATTTCTGGATGATGGGCGAGACCGGCCCTTGTGGTCCGTGCAGCGAGATTCACATCGACCTCACGCCCGCCGGCGACACCGGAGGGGCGCTGGTCAACAAGGGCGCGGCCGAGTGCATCGAGATCTGGAACAACGTTTTCATCCAGTTCAACGCCAACCCCGATGGCACCTTCACGCCGCTGCCCGCGCAGCATGTGGATACCGGCATGGGCTTCGAGCGCCTCACCTCGATCATCCAGGGAACGAAAAACTTCACCGATTTCGCCAACGCGCAGATCTCGAATTACGAGACCGACATCTTCCGGCCGATCTTCGACGAACTGGAGAAGATGTCCGGCCACCTCTATGGCAGCACCCTGCCGCAGCCCAACGCCGCCGGGCAGATCATCCCCACGAGCGAGCAGGAGAAAATCGACGTCGCCTTCCGCGTCATTGGCGACCACATCCGCACGCTCAGCTTCGCCATCGCCGATGGCATCCAGCCCGGCAACACGGACCGCAACTACGTCCTCCGTCGCGTCCTGCGCCGCGCCGTCCGCTACGGCCGCACCCTCGGGTTTCAGGAGCCCTTCTTTTACAAGTTGGTCGATGTCCTCGCCCGCACCATGGGCGCCGTCTTCCCCGAAATCCGCGAGAAGCAGAAGCACGTCGAGGAAGTGCTCAAACGCGAGGAGGAGGCCTTCAACCGGACGTTGGATCGCGGCCTCGAGCTCTTCGAGCGCGAAGCAGCCCGTCTGGGGAGCGCGGGCTTCCAGCCTGCTGCGTCCGGCATCCTGCCGGACGCTCGTGTTCCCGGTGCCCGCTACTCCAAACGCAACCTCCCCCACTACGAGCGACCTTACGGCATCTACCACATCACCTTCACGACCAAGGACCGCCGCATTCTCCCGCCGGCTGCCCGGGATCTTGTGCTCAATGCCCTGCTCCACTTCGACCGCCAGCGCTACGAACTTTTTGCGGCAGTCGTCATGCCCGACCACGTGCACGTCCTTCTCCAACCTTGGAAAAAACCTGCGGATGGCGATGGTGATCCGGGATTTTGGAGCCTGACGGAATTAACCCACTCGGTGAAATCTTTCACCGCAAACGAAATCAACAAGATCGAAGGAACAGCGGGAGCGCCCGTCTGGGATAAGGAGTCCCATGATCGTCTCATGCGTGGCGACGCTGAGGTGGAGGAAAAATTTATCTACATCTGCCAGAATCCATGGACGGACCACGCGGTAGAGCCCGGGGAGAATTACCCGTGGTTGTGGACTTGGAATGATCGGGGCGCACTCACGCCCGCCCACGACGACATAAGCAAGACGGGGAGCGCACGCTTCCAGCGTGCCGGGTCCGGCTTCCAGCCGGAGCCCCCGTTATCCCGCACTCCTCCTCACGCAAGTGGGCGGCAGGATGCCGCCCACGACACGCTGGAAGCGTGTGCTCCCGGAGGCTCATCAAACTTGACGGCTGACGCACGTGTGATTTCGGGGGCCTTGGCCTTCCGGCTTTATGATGAGCAGGGCTTCCCCCTCGACCTGACCGAACTGATGGCCCGCGAGCGCGGGCTCACGGTTGATGTGGCCGGCTTCGAGCAGCACATGGAGAAGCAGCGTGCCCGCGCCCGCGCCGCGCAGAAGAAGCAGGTGATTGAACTATCCGAAGTCGAGACGAAGGAACCGACGCAATTCATCGGCTACGACACGCTCTCCACACCCGCCCGCGTTCTCGAGGTGGTAAATCTCAAGGACAAAACGGCCGTTATTCTCGATGCCAGCGCCGCTTACGCGGAAATGGGCGGTCAGGTCGGCGATACCGGCGAGCTCACGCGCGGGGCGGACGTCTGGCGCATCGCCAACACCCAGAAGACCGGCCACACTTGGTTGCATCTTCTCGACGCCGAGGATGCGCCCGCGGTTGGCAGCGAGGTCACCCTCAACGTGGATGCGACCCGCCGGGGTGCCATCCAGCGTCATCACACCGTCACGCACCTGTTGCACTGGGCGTTGCACGAGGTTGTTTCACGGGAAGCCTCGCAGAAGGGGTCGTTCGTCGGCCCGGACAAACTCACTTTCGATTTCAACAGCGCCGCGCTCTCTCCCGCGCACTTGCGCGACATCGAGCGTTTGGTCAACGAGCGCATCGTCGAGAACGCGCCCGTCCAGTGGAACGAAGTGCCCTACGCCGGGGTGAAGGGCCGGGCGGACATCATGCAGTTCTTCGGCGACAAATACGGCGAGACCGTGCGGGTCGTCGACATTGGCGGCTACAGCAAGGAACTCTGCGCCGGCACGCACACGCGTGCCACGGGCGAGATCGGTCTTTTCCGCATCGCCAGCGAGGCCGCCATCGCGGCCGGGGTCCGTCGCATCGAGGCGCAGGCCGGGTTGCCGGCCTATGATTTAGCGACCTCCGACGCCCAGCGCCTGATCGCCCTCGCCACCAAGATCGGCACGCCCTTACCCGAGCTGGAGAAACGGATCGACACGATTCTGGTCCAACAAAAGGAGCTGGAGAAAACGATCAAGGCGGCGCACCAGCGCGAAGCCGCCGGTCGGGCCAAGGATCTTCTTGCCGCAGCGCAGCTGCTCAACGGCATCCCGACCATCATCACCAACCTCGGCGCAGCCGATGGCGACACGCTCCAGACCGTGGCCGATGCACTCAAGTCGCATGGTTTTGCTGGCGTCACCGTGCTCGGCGGCAGCGCCAATGGCGCGGTGGCTTTGCTTGCCGCTGTTTCGCCCGATTTCACGGCCAAAGTGCAGGCTGGAAAAATCATCCAAGCCATCGCCCCCCTCGTCGGCGGCAAAGGCGGCGGCAAACCCGACAACGCGCGAGGTGGCGGCAAGGACGCATCCAAGCTGGACCAGGCCCTCGAAGCGGCCCGCCGTCTCATCGATGGGTCTTAGCGCCCCGAAGCCGGCACACCGCAGCGCGGTCGCGCGTCCAAGCATGAAACATTACCCCATCCCCCCAACTTCCGGTCCGCTGGTCCGGCCCGTTTTCGTCTCGGTGTGCTCGACGTGTGGTTGGCGTGCAGTCAGTGTGGCGCCATGAGGGCATTGGTCACCGGCGGCGCAGGCTTCATCGGATCGCATCTCGTCCATGCTCTGCGTCACGAGGGCTGGCAGATTGTGGTCTTGGACGACTTGTCGACCGGATTCGGCGCCAATCTTCCTCCCGATGTTGAGTTCCTGCAGGGCGATGTTGCCGATCCCGTCCTTCTGGAGCGGGCGGTGGCTGGTTGCAGCTTGGTCTTTCATCTCGCGGCCGTCTCGTCCGTGCAGGACTCCCTGCTCCGTCCGTTGGATGTGCACCGGACGAATCTGACCGGCACCCTCTCTCTCCTCGATGCCGCGGCCCGCGGTGGCGTGGGGCGCCTGGTCTTCTCCTCCTCGGCTGCGGTCTATGGCGACACGGGAGGTGCCGCGGCTCGCGAGGATATGAAGCCGCACCCGCTGAGCCATTACGCCGTGCAAAAGTTGGCATGCGAACACTACTGCGGGATGTATCAGCGATTGCGCGGTCTGGACACGGTGTGCCTTCGTTATTTTAACGTCTTCGGTCCGCGGCAGAGCGTCGTCTCGCCCTACACGGGCGTGATTGCGAAGTTTCTCGGGGCGGTTCTTAGCGGCTCGGCTCCCTTGATCTATGGCGACGGCGGGCAGACGCGGGACTTCTGCCATGTCAGCGATGTGGTGGCGGCCACAATGGCGGCTGCAGTGCGCCCGGCCCGGGATGTGGCCGGTGGGGTCTTCAACATCGGCACCGGGACGAGCGTCTCGGTCCTGGATTTGGCGGAGGAATTCCAACGCCTGTTTCCGGACCTTCCGAAGCCCCGAACTGAACCCGCGCGGGCCGGCGAGATTCGTGCTTCCCGGGCCGACATTGCGGAAGCCCGTAAGCACCTGGGTTACGCTCCGGTGGTGACTCTCGCCGACGGTCTGGCTGGACTCGTCTCGGCGGCGCGTGGCTGAACCGGTCCCATGGCGCGGATATTCGCATTCAGCATTGTCACCCCGAGCTTCGGCCAGCTGGACTGGCTCGAGCTCTGCCTCGCCTCGGTCGCCGACCAGACCGTGGAGGGCGGGGTCGAGCACATCGTGTGCGACGCGGGGTCGCCGGGTATCGATGAGTTCGTGCAGCGGATGGAGCGGCGCTTCCCCCCGCAAGCTGCGCACCGGGTGCGGTTCGTGGTCGGACCGGATGAGGGAATGTATGACGCGATCAACAAGGGCCTGCGTCTCGCCGAAGGGGGCATCCTTTCGTATCTGAATTGCGACGAGCAATTGCTGCCCGGTGCACTTGGTGCCGCCGGGAAGTTTCTGGGTGCGCATCCGGGGGTGGACGTCGTTTTCGGCGATACCATCCTCGTCGATGCCAGCGGCGAGGCTCTTTGCTACTGGCGTCCCTACGTGCCGAGCGCAGCGCATCTGGCCGGCGCGACTTTGAACACGCTTTCCTGCAGCACTTTCTTTCGCCGACGCGTCCTCGAGGACGGACACTTTTTCGATCCGCAATGGAAGGCGGTCGGCGATCTCCTGTGGGTGCGAGGTTTGCTCGAGGCGCGCCGGCCGATGGCCTGCCTTCCGCGGCCGCTCGCCGCTTTCACCTTTCTTGGTGATAATCTCGGGGCGAGCCGCCGGGCGGAGGAGGAGTTTCACGCCACCCGACGTGGCCAGGGGGGTGCCGCTTCGCGCCTGTTGCACGGAATGCGCAAGCTCCTCTCGGGTGCCTACGTGCGCCGTCGCGTGACCTACGATCTTTTTGCTTTGTCCGATCCGCTCCGCCGCCGACGTTACACCCACGAACGGCTCGGCTGGACGTGGCCGCGTCGTCCCACCCATCCGTAATGAGTCCGCCCGCCGCCCAGATGCCATGAACCGCCGCCCACGGATCCTGCAGATTTTCAACCGCTACCTCGAATACGGAGGCGAGCAGGGCAGCGTGTTCCGCATCGGGGACACACTCCAGCAGGTCGCGGACGTCGAGTATTTCACCACCTCGAGCGCCTCGTGGCTGGGGGCTGGTGGGGCGTCCGATCTCCTGCGGGCTTCGCTTCACGCGCTGCACAACCCGGACGTCGTGCAACGGCTCCGCCGCTACCAGGCCATCGGCCGGTTCGACCTGTGGCTGGTGCACAACGTTTTCCCTGCCATGTCCCCGTCGGTCTATTCCCTTGCCGCCCAGATCGGAGTGCCGGTCGTGCAGTATCTGCACAACTACCGCATGGCCTGCGTGAATGGCTATTTTCTCAACCACGGCCGCCCCTGCACGTCATGCATCCACGGCAACTTCACCAAGGCCGCCCTGACCGGATGCTGGCGCGGCAGCCGTCCGGCCAGCGCCCTCATGGGGCTGGCCCTCATGCGGCTGCGTGCGCTCGGCGTTTTCGGCCAGGTCCGGGCATGGATCGCGCTCAGCCGGGCGCAGCGGGATCTTCACGTGGAAATGGGTGTCCCGCCCGAGCTCATCCATGTGGTTCCACATTTTTTCGAGCCGCGGGCCGTTCTTGCCGCGGAGCCCGGGCGCGACGTCCTTTTCCTCGGGCGCCTGTCGCGCGAGAAAGGCGTGCGGGAATTGCTGCGGGCGTGGAAGCTTGTCTCCGCGGGCGGCGCAAAACTTCTCATCGCCGGCGACGGCCCGGAGCGCGCTGCGCTTGAGGAGCAGGCGCGAAGCGATGCGCTGACCAACGTCGAGTTTCTCGGGTTTCTCGATGAAGCCGGCCGGGACTTGGCGTGGTCCCGCGCCGCCTTTTCCGTGGCTCCCTCGATCTGGCAGGAGCCCCTCGGCCTCGTGGTCTATGAGGCGTGGGAGCGCGGGCGCCCCGTTGTCGTCTCGCGCGTCGGCGGGCTCGATGATACGGTGGACGATGGAGTCAACGGTCTCAAGGTGTCCCCGGGCGACGAGCCGGCGCTGGCCGCGGCCATCAGCAGCCTGCTGGCCGATCCCGCCAAGGTCCGCGAAATGGGCGTTGCCGGTCTGCGCAAACTCGGGGAAAGTCGTTCCCGCGCCCGCTGGCTGGAGGATGTTGTCCGTGTGCTCGACGACGTGCTCGGGCCGGTGACCGGAGGGGAGCGCATCGCCCATGGTTGAGATCTTCCAGCCCAAGAATCCCTCGGCAGGAAAGTGGCTCCACGCTGTGCCGGCCGCCGCGTTGCTGGTCGTTGTCGGGCTGGAGACCGCCACGCCGGACATCCGGGTCACGCCTTCGCTGATGACCATTGCCCTCGGCGGCCTTTCCCTCGTGCTCCCCCCGCGTGTGCTGGCGGCGTGGGCCGTCATCTTCTTCCTTCCCGTCCTGGGTTCGTTGCTGTTTGTCCCGGTCAACGGAGCCCCGGAAGCACCGGCAGTCATCATCCTGCGCGGCATATCTTACGTGTTCGTGGCCGTGATGGCCTACGCGATCAGTCGCCACCGCGCGACCCGCGAACGCCAGTTGAACAACCTCCTCGCCCTTTTCGATTCGCTCGGCACGTCGATCATGGTGTCCGACGGCGACGGCGTCATCAACTTCGCCAACCGCGCCTGCTGCACATTGCTCGGACACCCGTTGCCGGAGGTGCGGGAGATGTCTTTCTTCACCCTGTTCGCCCAGCCCGAGCGTCGGGGCAAGGCCATCGAGCATTATCTCGATCTCCTCGCCTCCGCTCCCGGCACATCGGCCGATATGATGCTTACCACGCGCAACTCCGGCCGTGATGCGGTCTTTTCCGCGCGGTGTTCGGTTTTCCAGATGGACGGGCGGCGGTTGCTCATTGCGCAACTGGAGGCAGGGGAAAAATGACCAACCTCCACGATCTCGTTTACGCCGCCCGCCATCCGTGGCAGGCCGTGCGCTATCTGCGGCACCGCGACCTCATCAGCTGCGAGGAATGCGCTCGGCACCTGCCTCCGGCGCCGGTCATCGTCGAGGCTGGGGCGTTCGATGGCGGGAACACGCGGGAGTTCCTCGAGCACTGGCCAGGTGGGAAGGTGTATGCCTTCGAGCCTGTGCCGACCGCTTTCCGGCGGCTGCAGACGGTCGCGGAGGAGTTTCCCGGACGCGTCTTCCCCCAACCGCTGGCCATCGGCCGCAAGGCGGGCATGGCCCTCATGCATGTCTCGCAAACGGCGGCCGGGGAAGGAGAGCAGTCGTCCTCCCTTCTGCCGCCCGCCGCAACGCTGGAGGAGTTCCCTTTCGTCGAGTTCACCGGCGTGACCACCGAGGTGGAAGTCGTGACGCTGGATGCCTGGGCGCAGGAGCGCGGGGTCGAGCGCGTTGATTTTCTCTGGCTCGACTTGCAGGGCTTGGAGTTGGACGCGCTGCGCGGGGCCGAGGGACTCCTCCGCGATTGCTCGGCCATCCATTGCGAGGTGCAGAACCTGGCGCTTTACGAGGGGGCCCCGCTTTACCCCGAGGTGCGCGCATGGTTGACGGATCACGGATTCTGTCCGGTCCGTGAGGCGATTTTCCGCCGCGGTGGCAACGTGCTCTTCGCCCGCCGCTAATCCCAGCCCTTGATCCGCTGCCAGCCCGGGAGTGCCCATTCCTCCAGTCCCGTCTCCGGCCGGTTCCAATACGTTGCGGGGGCGACAACCGGGCGATCCGTCCGGTCGCCGAGTGCACCGCCCCACCATGAATACGAGCTGTTGGCCACGATGCCGGCGCTGCAGGCGGACATGAGGTGGAGGTCGTCGAGGTCGCGATCGGGCGATTCGTAGGCGGCCAACGTCCAGTCTCCGAGGAAACCGAGGTTCGCGCGGGCCCAATCCGCGTCCTCGGCGAAGACCAGCCATGACAGGTTCCCGGCGGCCCCGGCCAGGGCGGCGGCGGCCCGCCGATAGTAACCCGGCGAAAGCAAGCCGGACTCGCCCATGAGTTCCGTGTAGTCGCCGCGCCGGACGTGGACGAAGGCCGTGGGCCGCGCGCGGATGGCGGCGAGCAACGCCGCGGCTCCGGGTGACGTGCAGCGGGTCTCAAAGCCGAGGCGACGATGTAGTTCATCGCGCACTTGCAGAAAATGGTCGCCCGTCTGCCAGTAGCCGTTGAGGTAAAGCCGGTCGTGTCCGGCCACATCGTTCCACTCGCGGCGGCGCATAATCTGCGTCTCCTGGATGAGTTTCATCCCGCCTACCGCCTCAAGGAGAGCGCGGCCCCGTCTCCAGCGGTCGAAAACTGCAACGAGCAGGCCGACGGCCAGGCGCCGGGGCGGCACAAAGGCCTCGGGCGCATCGAGTCCCAAGTCCCGCAGGCGCAATCGACGGACCGGGTGGTGCATTCTGGCGACGAGGGAGAACCATGAAGTGTCCAGACGCAACTCCGCACCGAGCTTCCCCGCCAGCGACAGACCGCAGGCGAACTGGAACAGCTGATTGCCCAGCCCCGAGCAAATGCGCACGGCGACTTGACGCCGATCAACCGGGGCCGGGGGCGTCATGTTTGAACACCGTGCGCCGCATCCAAGGTCTCGGCGTAGAACGAGTCGATGGACGCGTTATACCGTGCCCGGGAGAATAACTTCTCCACCGAGCGTGAGGCCGCCGCAGCTGTGGTCCTCATTTCCGTGCGGTTCGCGTCGCACCACCGCAGGGCGTCGGCCAGCCCGGCCACGAGCGTGTCGGGGTCCGTCGCCTGCACCGCATGCCCGCCGACCTGGCGGACGATTTCCCCCGCGCCGCTGGCATCGGCCACCACCGGGTAGCAACCGGCGAGAATCGCCTCGAGGAGCGTGATGGGTGTCGTTTCGCGGAAGCTCGGCAGCAGATAGACATCCGAGGCGGCGAGTTGGTCCACGTATTCCGCGCCTGAGAATCCGGGGTGGAAGGTGACCTGCCCTGCGATCCCGAGAACTGCGGCCTCGGTGCGCAGCGCTGCGAGTTCCGGCCCGCTCCCTGCGAAGGTGTAATGCACGGCCGGTCCACGGCCGCGGAGCGACGCGATCGCGCGGAGGGCGAGGCGCACGCCTTTACGACCCTCGAGGTTTCCGCCGGCAACAAGCCGCAGCACTCCGCCCGCCGGCGGCCGGCGGTCCATCGCCGCAGCCAAAGGCGAAACCTGCGCGGGCGTGAAGAAGACCGGGGGGAGTTGCCGGATCGGACCTTGCGGACGGAACTTGGCGAAGAAGTCGGCTGTTTCGCCGTTGGCGGCGAGGACGAGGGCCGCCCGTTGCGCGCACTCGCGGAACCCGCCCGACCGCACGGCCGCGGCCCCCGAGATGTCGCGAGCCACCTCGAAGGCTCGCGCCGCCGGGCTCAACATGCCGCGGAACGCGCGCGGGAGTGTGGCCGTGCCGCCGATGGGGCCCCAGATGAAGGGGACGGGCAACCGCCACAGGGGCGAGGGGACGCGCCACGTGACGTAGGTGACATGGTGGGTGAGGTCGAAGCGGTGCTTCGCGTGCAGCTCGCGGGCCAGCGGAAGCAGTTGCTCCTGCCAGCGTCGGTAGACGAGCCAGCTTTGCAACCGGGCCACCAGACGGTTCGGGTGCCAGCGGAAGGGTTCCCCGAGGTAGTGGAAGGTAACGCCGGCTGCCTCACCCCGCGCCTGCGCGGCTTCGATGGCGGCGCGTCCCTCGCCGTGCGTGACCACGTGGCACTCGTGGCCTTCCGCGATGGCGTTGGCGGCGTTCCAACCCACACGGGCCTCCGAGCCCAAGTCGGGGCGGCAGGAGATGGCGGAGATCAGGACACGCACACGGCTACCCTAAGGGTCTCCGCTCGGCATTCAAGCCGTCGCGGATGCCCCAGGCCGGGCCACGAGAGCGATTTCGTCGGCGAATCGCCCATCCGTGAGCAGGTTGAGCGGCAGCAGCGCGGCGTAGGCCGAGCGGTTGGCTGCCGTAGGGTTGCGCCACATGAAGTAAGACAGCTCCGTGATGCGCAGGTCTTGGCGATGGAGGCACCGGTGCAGCGTTGAAGGTGAGAAATAGTAGCAGTGGTCGGGATGGACGTGCTCGCGGCCTTGGAAAAGGAGGGCGGCAAAGCGCTTGAGCGCGAAGGCCGAGGGGGTGGTCAGCAGGAGTTCGGAGTCCGGTCCCATCACGCGCCGCATCGCGGCCAGGGCACGTCCCACATCCGAAACGTGCTCGAGCACGTCCGCCGCGAGCACGACGTCCCATTTTCGCCCGCTGATCCGCGGATCCTCTGCCATATCCTCGGCGGTGAGGCATGCGAACTCGAAGCCCGGCATCGCGCGCGCGATCCCGTCGATTCCTTCGTGGTCCGGATCCACCCCGACCAACTCCGATGCTGCCGCTGCGAGTTGGCCGTGCAGCAGCCTCCCTTCGCTCAGCCTCTCTCGGGTCAGGGGCCAGTCCGTGCAGCCTAAATGGAGGACCCGGCGCCCGCGGCACCGTGCGAGGATCCATTCGTCCCTGTTCCTGATGAATTGCGTTTTCACGAGCGGCTGCCTTCCGCGCCATGCCGCTGGACGGCTCTGGCCGAATCCCGTAACATGTTCTTTGCGGCGTGGGAACACCAAACATAACGATCAATCAGCTTGTTTTGTGGGCCGCACTGCTCGGCGGCCTGCTCGTGGCGGCTGTGCTCGGGAGCGCGGTCGGCTCGTCCGACATGCGACTGGCTGCCGTGCTGATCGGCCTGATCCCAGTGGTTGTGCTCTTCGTCCACTTGAAGACGAACATCTGGGTGCTCATCCCGATCAGTTGGTTTTTCAGCGGCCGTTTGCCCTGGCTGCCCGTGCCGCTGACCGTCCGCGACATGTGCATGTTGGTGGTTGTCCTTTTTTACATCGGCTTTTTCGCCATGCGTGTTGTGCCTTGGAAGCGACCGCGCCCGCGGTCGCTGCTCGATAACCTGATCCTCATCAATCTCGGCTACCTTGTGGTGGTTTACTTCCGCAACCCGGTGGGTTTTCTTGCCTTCCAGACGCCGATGGTCGGCGGCCGCCCGTATTTCGAGATCGTGCTGGCCTTCGCCGCCTACTTGGTCCTCTGCCGGGCGAGTTTAGGAGATATCACCGCCAGAATTTTCCCCTTCTTCATGGTGATTCCCACGATTGTGCTCGGCGGCCTCGAGGTCCTGGCCAGATTGGTCCCGGCGGCCGGCCAGATGATCTCGTCGCTCTACACCGGCATCGCCGGCGGCGATGGGCTCTCGGGTGTGTTCTCGGACGAGCAGCGGCTTGGGGAAACCCGGTTCACGGGTCTGCAGTTCACGGGCATCACGGGCGTGCTGGCCTTGTGCGCGCGCTACAATCCGATCACGCTCATGTCGCCCATTCATCCGCTGCGCACGCTGTTGTTTGTCGCCTCGCTGAGCGCCATTTTCCTCTCGGGTTTCCGCACTGCTATACTCTTTGCCATGGTCGCGTTCCTGCTCTCGGCCGTGCTGCGCCGCCGGATGCAGGACCTGTGGCTGGCCTCGGCGGTGACCGCCCTCGCGCTCATCGCTGTCATCATGCTGCAGGGCTCCGTCCTCCAGTGGCCAATCACCATGCAGCGCACACTTTCATGGCTGCCCGGCGACTGGAGCGACCAGGCCCTGCAGGATGCCCAAGGGTCCTCGCAGTGGCGTTTCGACATGTGGAAGTGGGCCTGGGAGGACACCCGCATCATGCGCGACAAGGTCTTGGGGCAGGGATTCGGTTTCACCCTTGAGGACATGAATCTCATCGCCAACGCCCTGCTCGCCGGGCAGTCAGGCGGCGCTTACCTCGGAGGATCCTACCAGGAGAGCTTCATGATCATGGGCTCATTCCACAGCGGCCCCCTTTCCACCATCAAGGTCTTAGGTGTGGTCGGCTTTCTGCTCTACTATCCGCTCATGTGCTACATGGCGGTCTTCGCCTGGCGATTGTGCCGCCGTGCACATGGCACCAAGGGGTTCACCCTCGCGCTTTTCCTTGGCATCCCCGTGATTTACGAGCCGTTCAATTTCGTGTTCGTCTACGGTGCCATCGACAGCAACTATTCGACTTTGCTCGTCTCTGCGGGCTTTTTGAACCTCCTCTCGAATTACCTCGACAGGCTGGAAGGGAAACCGGCCGCCGCCCTCGTGAAGCCGCTTCCTGCGCCCCGCAAGTCCGTCGCCCGGAGCGTCCCGGTGCAGGCCAGTTGAGGCGGCCTGCGGAATCGGCCGATCAGGCTTGCCCCCGACGCAGGCCGGTTCGGGCGAGCAGTTCGCCCCGCAGTTCCGCCGTCAGCCCGACCGCCCAGAGCCCGGCGAGGCAGAGGACGCCCGCCAGTCCGGCTTGCACGGCGAGAGCAGTCAGCGGGGGTGCCCCGGCTGCGGGATTCCAAACCGCGAGCGCCGTGGCCGAGCCCAGCATCAAGGCGAAGGAAACCGCCGGACGTGCCAGCCAGCGCAGGCCGACGGTCATGGCGGGAACATCGAGGAACCGAGCGACTCGGCAGGTCGCGTAGCTCCCGCGGAAGGCGAGTGCGCAGACCAGGGAGGTGGCGAGGATGCCGGGGAAACCGAAGACGCGGCCGGCCCAGAGGGCGGCCAGCACGAATACGGCGGCCTCGAGCAGGAGGATGTAGCGCAGGGCGCGGATGTCCTTGGTGTGGATGATCAGATCGACCTGGCACCGGGTTGCCACCGCGACGAAGGTCAGCACGGCCAGCAGGGTGCCCGCGCCGGTCGACCACGCGAGGGTGGGCTCGGCCCAGACCGAGACGAACTCCCGGTTGATCGCCACCGCGAACGCCAGACTGGCCGCAGCAAGCGAGGCGCTGAGCTGGTAGATTTGGCGGAACCGCAACCGCAGGAGATCCTTTTCGCCCCGGGCCATCATTTCCGAGAAAAACACCACGGCGGATGCCTCGATCTTCGTTCCGAGCTGGAAGATCAGTGTGAAGAGCTTCGTGCTGACCGACCAGATCGCGGCGGCCCCGAGTCCCATACTTCGGCTCACGATCATGAGTTGCGAGGCCTCAAGGACCTGCATGCCGGCGTTGACGAGGAAGATGTCACGGCCGAGGGCGAACATCTCGCGGAACCGGTTGAAGGCCGGCGCGCGCCACTCGCCGCGCCGCGGCAGCAACCCGAGCCGCCAGCAGGCTGCGGCGGCCAGGCCCCCGGCGACCAGGGCGGGGGGGATGAAGGCGATCGGCAGCCACTGCAGGCCCCCGCCGGCACTCAGCACCAGCCACATGAGGAGCAACCCGAGCAGGGGGACCAGGCTCATGAGCAGATTGACCAGGTCAATCCGCCGGTTGGCGTAGAGCACCGAGCTGAAGATCCGCAAGCCGGTGCCGATGGCGAAGGCCAGAGAGAGCCAGCGCAGCAGGTGTCCGGCGACCGCATGGAGCGGTTCGGGAATCGAGAAAAGCAAGGGCACCACGGGGGCCGCGGCGAACCCGATCAGCAGGATCAGTCCGGCCTGGGCCGCGCAGACCAGGGCGCTGGTCGAGAGGATCTCGGCGTAGGCGCGCCGGTCGCTCGCATCCTTGTGGTCGATGAGGATGCGCGCCGAGGCGCCGGACATCCCCAACTCGATGAGGGTGAGGTAACCGGCGACCTGCATCATGAGCATGAAGAGCCCGAATTCCTCGACGTCGAGGTGCCGCAGGGCGATCGGGACGCTGGCCAGCGAATAGGCGACGGTGACAAAGGTGGCCAGCCAGGAGGCTGAGAGTCCCCGCGTGAAATGCCCCGCCCGGCTCACGGTTGATTCCGGGCCGGTGTGAGGAGCGCGATGATCGAGATGCCCCAGAACGGGAACAGGCGGGCGAAGGGCCCGGTCTCGAGCGCGATGACCGCCTTGGTGCCGAGGACCCGGCGGCACAATTCGCTGGCCACCGGCAGGATGGTGGCATCGTTGGCCCACGCCGTCACCTGCAACCCGCAGTGGTTCTCCGCCAGGTTGCGAAAATGGGCGTGGTCCCACGATTGGAGATGCCCCTCGTTGCATGGCTCGGGGGTGGCCCGCGGTTTGCGCAGGTTGGGAATCCTGTGGAGGTTGGGCACGGCGATCAGCACATGTCGGCGGGCCGCGCGTCCGAGCATGGTCAGGATCTGCTTGGGGTTGTCCACATGTTCGAGCACGTGGAAGCAGGCGACCACGTCGAAGGATTGCTCAGCCACCTGCGCGGAGGGATCCGAGAGGTCGAGGACCTTGGCGGGCCCGTGCTTTGAGGCGATGCGGACGCATTCGGGATCGGCGTCGAGGCCGGAGACCACCATGCCCTCGCGGGCTGCGTAGTCCATTGTCTCTCCCCGTCCGCACCCGTAGTCGAGCAGCGTGAGCCCATCCAGCTTCCCCACGTGAGCGGCCAGCAGCTTGAGGGCGACCCTCTTCCAGTGGTTTTCGAAGTAGTGGTTGCGATCCTTCCCCTCGTCGATCGTGTAGGGGAGGTGCTGGATGGACGGCTGGTCGTGCATGCGGGCGGTAAAACTCTTCAGTGGCAGGTGAGCACCTCACGGTAGATTTCCACGTGGCGCCGTGCAACGGTTTCGATCGAAAACCGCACTCGGGCCTCCTGTCTAGCCCTCGCGGCCGACCGCCCGGCGGCAACGCGGTCCTTCAGCAACCGTTCGACCGCAGCCCGGATCTCCGCCGGGTGCGCTGGGTCGAAGAGCAGGCCGGTCTCGCCGTCTCGCAGCAGATCGGGGATCCCGCCGATCCGCGAGGCGGCGACAGGGACTCCGGCCGCCGCGGATTCCAGCACCACCATCGGACAGTTGTCCTCGAACGACGGCAGCACGACCATCGTGGCCGCTGCGAGTTCCTCCTGCAGCTGCGGGCGCTCGAGCTTTCCCGCCAGCTTGCACCATGAGCGCGTGCGCACCCGCTCGAGAAACGCGGCTCCGTAGGAATCCGATGCTGCCACCCCTCCCGCGAAGCGCAGTTCGAACGATTCTTCGCGCGCCAGCGGTTCGAGCGCCTCGATCAAGCCGATCTGGTTTTTCCAAGGGCTGACATTGGCCACGCACAGGATGCGCGGCGGGTCCGCGGGTCGGCTCTCGACGTCGAAAAATGACGGGTCCACGGCGTTGTGCACCACCCACGTCCGGTTCGCATCGCCCGCAACCAGCTCGCGGGAGTAATTGCTGATCGCGATCACGCCGTGGGTCCGGCGCAGGCTGAACCGCTCCAGCCTAGCGGCCAGCCAGTAGAAGCTCAGGGGGTGTGCCCGCGTGATGGCCGCGATGCGGGACATGTGTCCGTGGACGGTCAGGACATTGGGGTATCCGGAAAAAACGGCGCTGATGGCGCAGTCGCGCTCGGTCCCCTGCCCATGGACGATGTCGGGCTTGATCCGTTGCAGCGCGTGACGCACCGCGCGGATGCATCCCTGGTAGCCGGTCTTCAACCATCCGAGCTTCGGCACGATCAGGGGGTGGTAGTGGGTGTTCGGGGCCAGTTTTTCCGGCGAAGAGACCGGCGGCCGTTGCAGGCAACTGACCACGTGGACTTCGACCTCGTCCCCGAGTGTCCCCAAGCCATCGAGCAACGACTCGGGGGCCATGCCGATCAACGGCGCGGAAAGATGATACTTCCTCTGGATTTCCCGATTGTCGTTGGTGAGCAGGGCGATTCGCATGGAGGTGCTGGAAGACTTTGGCCGGTGCGACCCCGGGGAAGGCTCTCTTTTAGCTCTACGGCACTTTGGTGCTTCGTCTTGGTGCGGGAAGGGCGAACTTTATGGCGGTAGAGAAGCCCCTTTGTTATACAGGCCGGCCTTCTTGTGGGCAACCATGGAGACGTTCGAGATATTCTCAGCCGCCCGGCTCAGGGACTTCCCCCTGTTGCTGGCCTCGGCGAGGCAGGTCCATGCAGTCTGGCATCCCTCGCGATTCGTGGTGGCGGTGCCTTCCCAGGACCGGGGCGCGGTGCAGGCGGGGCTGGCCGGGTTGGCGACGGTGGTGGACGAAAATTCGCTCTTGCAAGGGTTTGATCGCAAAGCGTTCCAGAGACGACCTATCCCCCATTTCCCGCAGTCTTTCGGCTGGTATCTGCAGCAATTCCTCAAGATTGAGTTCTGCTGCCAGTCTCGTTCGCCCTATTGCCTGGTGTGGGATGCCGACACGGTGCCGCTTAAATCCCTCCGATTTCTCGACGGGCAGGGGCGCATCCATTTGACGCAGGCCGCCGAGTTCCACCAGCCCTACTTCCGCACGATCGAAGGACTCTTCGGCCGTCCGGCCCCGGCACGAACCTCGTTCATCTCGCAGCACATGTTCGTCCGGACAGAGTCCATGCGCTCCCTGTGTGCGCTGGTGCGCGAGCGGCACGGGGGCGGGCACTGGACCGATGCGTTGGGGGATATCTTGGAGTCCCATCCGGACCGGGCGAACCTCTTCAGCGAGTATGAGACCTACGCGAACTACATGCTGATGTTCGAGCCCGGGGACGTGGCGCTCAGGACGCTCAAATGGGAGCGTTCCGAGAACCGACGCACATGGGGGATCCCAGGTGGACAGATCGAGGACGCCCGTCGGCGGGGGCTGGACTTTGCCGCTTACGAGTCGCCGAATGCCGTCCTCTCCCGCATTTTTCTGAAGTCACTGGAAAAGGCCCCCGCAGTTCTCAAGAGGTTGGCTGTTACTTTCGTCCTTCGCCAATCCGCCGACGGAGTCCGTATGGGAGCAGTCTGAGAACCAGACCCTTGAAGGAACTGGGGAAGAATCGGGTGGCGAATTCGATCGGGGACCTTTGCTTGACGTTGAGCAGACGGTGGGCCCGCGCGCGACTTTCCGGCGAGGGTTCGGGTGCGGATTTCCTGGCTTCGAGGAGCCCCTCCTCGCTGGCTTGGTGGACCGTGGTGTGCCAGTTGTCGAGTTCCTGGAGGTAGGGCACGAGCCATGCCCCTTTGCGGAGATTGGCGTCATGGCTGAAAAGCAGCCCTCCCACCGGAATGGATTGTTCAAGGAGATGGAACTCTTCGATCTGTTCGCGGGGATTGTTGCCGCCGTCGAGAAAGGCCACGTCGAAATGTCCGATCTTCAGCAGCAAGTCGGGAATGACCTGCTGCGAGTAGCCATGGATCGGCTCGAAAAATCGGAAGTAATCCGGGTCCACCGAACGGATGTTTTCCTTCATCCGGGCGAAGACCGAGGCGCTGGCCTCCACGCCGAAAAGTCGGCCGCCACCCTTGGCCTTCAGCGCCGCCAAAAAAGTCAGCGTGCTCCCTCCGCCCATGTAGGTCCCGATCTCCAAGATCATGGGGCTTGGAAAGGATTCCAGCCTGGCGGTCAGAATTGCTTTCTCTCCCGGGGTCAGCTGCGACTCGATGGTTGCCATGACATTTGCATACACATGCAGACATCATTTGGCACGGAAACTAAGGCCACGACACAGCTCACTTCCCAGTGCCCGCCAACTCCGGTGACCACCAGAACGCGGTCACGGGAAAATCCTTGAGCGGTCTGTAGCCTGCGGCGGCCAGCAGTTGGCTGGCCTCAGATTCGTGGTCGGCCGAAGCCTCGCACGAGACGAGGTCGGGGCGGCATGTGTCCCATGGCCAGTGGCCGAGGATCTCCGCGTCCAGGCCCTCGGTGTCGATGGAGAGGTAGTTGACGCGAGTTCCCCCGGGCACGCGGGCGAGGATATCCTGCGGCGTGGCGACGTCCACGCGGGTCTCGCGCAGGACGCGGCACCAGCCGCTGGCCTCGGCCTCGCGGGCGGCATCATGGGAGAACGAGCAAAAATAGTCTGGCGCCGTCTCCCAGAACGGCTGGATCCCCGGTCGCGCTCCGATCCCCACATTCAGGCAGGTATCGCGCGGCCGCATGTGCCGGTGAAGGGCGCAGAGCGAGGGGATGGGGTCGACGGTCAGTCCGCGCCAACCCTCCCGGTAAAGCAGGTAGGTCGCGCTCAGGACCACAGGATGGTTCGCGCCGATGTCGATGTAGAAACCGTCGTCGGCCCAGGGTATTCCATTCTCCCGCAGCCAGCCGCGCAGCCAGATATCCTCGCCGCTCTGGCCGAAAGGTGCGCCCCGGCGGGCCGCCTCCCACGCTCGCCACCGTGTCATCGCGCCGTAGAAATTCTCGGCCAGCCACGGCTGCGCGAGGACGACCGGTTTCAGCCATGCGGTCAAGCTGCTCATCAATGCGGCAAAACTAGAAGCTCACACGGAATTGTCACGCCCTCGCAGTCCAATGTTCGGGCCAAACTCTCCCTTACCGTTACTCGGGAAGGAGGCGCTCGAGGCGCCAGAAGCGACGGTTCTCGCCGCTGGTCTGGATGATGTGCCCGGCGTGGCTATTGGTCGTGGGGCCGAGGATCGCGGTCGGGGACCAAGCGGCGAGGTTGGTGCTGGTCGAGAGGCGGTAGGAATCGCCGGCGGTGGCTTGGAAGGTGAGGTTGAATTGACCCGCGCCCTGCGGGCTCACGGCGAGCCCCGCTTCCAAGCCTCCGGGTGGCATGATGAGGGTGCCGTGATTGACAGTGAAGTTGGTCGGGGCACCGGGCAACGTGACACGCGCGGGTGGACTCCACGTGGCCCAGTTATTGGTGGAATCCGTGTAGTTCAAGTAGGAGAAAATGGCGTCGGCAAAGATCATGCGCCAGCGTCCGCCGCCGAGATACATCACGGTCGGGCCCTCCTTGTAGATGCCGATGCCCTGCCAGTTGTTTGTGCCGTGGGGCTCATATGGCCCGGTGAGCGAGTTGGTCGAGCGGGCCACCTCGATGCAAGAGCTGACGGAGTCAAAGTGGAACATGTGGTAGGCGTCGCCGCGTTTGACCACATACGCATCGTAGGCACCGACGCGGCCGGTTTCCAAACCTGTCCAGGCCGGGAATGCGGGCCCCGTTACCGGCGTCGGCGTGGACCATTGTGTGAGTTCGGCGTTGAGCGGATGGAGTTCGTAAATGACGTGGCGGGTGGAGATTTCCGGCGTGGTCGAGGCGCTGACGAAGATGTGCAGCGAGCCGTCATCGTCGAGAAACCACTCGGGCGCCCAGGTCCAGCGGACGTCGCCGATGGCGGCCATGCTGACATCCGTCACGCGGGTCCAGTTCGTCAGGTTGTCGGATACGAGGACGGAGAAGTAGTTTGTTCCGCCGAAGTTTCCTGCGGTATGGCAGAGGTGGTAGCGGCCCAGATGGTGGATGATGGATGGGTCGCGGAGATTGGTGCCCGGGGCCGGGGTGTAGACGACGCCTTGTGCGTAGCCGGTGAACTCGGCGGCGTTGGTCGAACCAAGGATGCGGAGTTGTTGCTCGCCATTGTTGAACGTGGCGAGGAGGAAGCGGTCAGCCCGGGCTGGGGTTCCCAAGGTCAGCAGGGCGAGGAGGGCCGCGAGGAGAGGCACGGGAGAAGTGACGAGTGACAAGGGTGGGCCGCGCGTGGGATCAGACCGCACCCAACTTTCGGGCCACGACGAGGAACTGTTTCCCGAACCACGGCCAGACAGCGGGCAGGGCGAGGTATAGGCGGATCAGCGGAAGGGGTGCCGGCTTTTTGCCCGCCATGGTGTAGGGCAGAAATGCGGCCAGCTTGCGGTCGAGATGGAATCCCCGGTTTTCCAGGGCCTCGCCGAGCGAGG
>JBMOJP010000202.1:0-1859 GCA_049315725.1 Chthoniobacterales bacterium
CTTTACCTGAAAAATCCTCCAACTTTTTACCTTCTACTGCATGGTTCCGGCTTAGGCGGCAAACCTCCGCGAGCGAATTCAGGCCGTCGGGAAGCGCGCAGGTGTGCCGTGGAAATCGAATGCCCTCCGCCACAGCTTCGGTAGCTACCGGCTGTCTACGCGCTTCGAGGTCCGCGCCGAGGGGGTGCGCAAATGAGCTACGCCTTCGACGACAACGGGGAGCGGATTGCGGTGGACTGGCGCACGCCGGTTGACGAACTCGAGCCTGAGGAAACCGCCCCCCGCGACAGCTCCTCGGCCATCACCGTGGTCGAAAAGATCGCGGCCACCTTCACCCACGGCGACAGCAAGATCACGGCCTTGGCGTGGAGGTTTCTGCTGGGTGACGAGCCCGAGTCCATGCGTCGCTGTGCGGCCCGCGCCGGGATCAGCGCGGCGGCAATTTCCCGCCGGGCCAGAATCCTCTCCGAAGCCTTCGGGTTGCCCCCTACGCAATCCCCACCACCGCGAGCAACGCCGGGAAATTGCGCAGGCCTCGTGGCGAAAAAGGAAGCGGCGAGCCGGCTTACCCGACCCGCCGCCTGTTTTGGAATTGCAGGATACGGAAACCTCTCATCCGAGGAGGCCCGCATGAATAGCCCCGTCGTCAACGATTCGGTCGCCTGTTCGCTCCCCGCCTACCTGCGCGAAATGTTGGCAAAATGCCCGCAGAGCGGCGATGGCGTTCACCGGTGGCTGTTCCGGTGTGCACTCAAACTCCACCGACAGCTTTCGCCGGAGCATGTTGAGCAGGTTCTGCGGGAAGCAGTGGCCGGTTGCGGACGTGATGTGCCCGACCGGGAAATCTTGGATGCGGTGCGAAACTCCGATCCCTCCCGGGGCGACCGGACTTCCCGCATCGCGTCTTGGCCTGCACCAGATCCGGGGCGGATCGAGGAAGTGGTGCGGCGCGGGCCGGGGTCAACAAAGCTGGCTTCCATGAAGCCGGTGGCGCTTAACCGTGAGCATGATTTTCTCCCCGATTTGTTTCCCGGCGACCCACTGCTCTGCTGCGGTTGGTCGAAAACCCAATGCGCAACGCGCCGACGCTCCGAATGGGGCGCCAAGGTGCAGGACATGCAATTCATCGTGCCTTCGCCCATGAGTCAGGTCTGGGGCCGCACCAAGGCCGATGGTCATCTTTCTCAACGCAGCCTCGATAACACCGGTCCCCGTCACTACCTCGTCATCGAGTGCGATTTCACCGAAACCTCCTCCCTCGGCCCGCTAGTGAAACGCCTTGGCACGCAGGGCGTCTGCCCCATCGAGATGTGCGCTGCCGTGCTCTGGGAATTGAGCAAATACGGTCCGCTCACGATGATCGTGCACAGCGGCGGAAAATCCCTGCATGGGTGGTTCCACTGCCTCGGAGTGCCGGAAGAACACCTCTTGCGGTTCATGCGTCTGGCCGTTTCCTTGGGCGCGGACGACGCAACCTGGACCCGGTGCCAACTGGTGCGGATGCCCAACGGCCAACGCCCGAGGACGGAAGGGGTGCGAACCCGCCAGCAGGTCATCTATTTCGACCCGGAAAGGGGGCGGGCATGAGCAATTGGAGCGAACCCATCCCCGAGGTCGGCAGGGCGCCCGCGCCGGTCATCCAATTGCCCCCGCTGGTCGAATGGCTGGATTTTGCATCGAGCGAATTACCCGCACCCGACACCGTGGTGGGAGGGATCCTTCACCCGGGATCGAAAATGGTGCTGGGGGGCGGGTCGAAGTCCTTTAAGACGTGGACACTCGTAGATCTTGCGCTTTCGGTGGCCACCCACTTACCATTGCCGCCATGTTTTTCAAATCCGCCTGGCAGGCCCGCTTGC
>JBMOJP010000002.1:0-96161 GCA_049315725.1 Chthoniobacterales bacterium
GTAGAAGCTGTAAATCTTGTGCGTATCAGCAGAGTAGTATTCGTAGATAGGCATGATTAAGCAGTGACAGGTGCCGAGCGAAAAGTCAGCTACTTGGACAACCCCAACCGCTCGCGTCCGTAGCTCCGGGTTTCAACGACCTCACACCATGCGGTATTCGCCAGATACCATTCGACCGTGCGACGGAGGCCCGATTCAAAGGATTCGCTCGGGCACCATCCCAGTTCACGCGACAGCTTGGAGAAATCCATGGCATAACGCAGGTCGTGCCCGGGACGGTCGGCAACAAAAGTTTTCAATTGCGCGTGCGGACCGACCGGATCCGGACGCAGTTCGTCAAGGAGCGAACAAATCGTGTCAACCACGTCGATGTTCATTTTCTCCGCAGCGCCGCCGATGTTGTAGGTCTCTCCAAGGCGCCCACCCGACAGAACAGCCCAGATGGCGCGGCAGTGGTCTTCGACAAAGAGCCAATCGCGGATGTTTTCCCCTTTGCCGTAGATTGGGAGCGGCTTGCCCTCAATCGCGTTGCGGATGATCAAGGGAACCAACTTCTCCGGAAACTGGTAAGGACCGTAGTTATTGGAGCAGTTGGTCGTCACTACCGGCATCTTGTGCGTATGAAAGGCCGCCCGGACGAGAAAGTCGCTGGCCGCCTTGCTTGCCGCATAGGGGCTGTTCGGCGCATAGGGCGTCAACTCGGTGAAAGCTCCATCGCCCGCCTGCAGGGTTCCGTAAACCTCGTCTGTTGAGACGTGGAGGAATCGGAACTTCGTCTTTCGCTCCCCCTCCAACTCCTTCCAATAACCACGCACCGCGTCGAGCAACCGCTGTGTTCCCAGCACATTGGTCGTAATGAATGGCTCGGGGGTATCGATCGAGCGGTCGACATGGGACTCGGCGGCGAAGTTGACCACCGCATCCACTTCATGCTCCCGCAGCAAACGTGACACCAAGTCACGGTTCCCGATGTCTCCCTCGACGAAGACGTGGCGCGAATCGCCGGAAACATCCGCAAGGGACTCGCGGCATCCGGCGTAAGTCAGAAGGTCGAGATTGACCAGCCGCGCAACGTTCCACCCAGGCGAATGGAGTGCGAGACGAACAAAAGTGCCGCCGATAAAGCCTGCACCGCCCGTGACAAGGAGATTCATGGAGAAAGTGAAGAGTGACTGGTGACGAGTGGCGAGCGATAACTCTGCCTTACTCTTTTTGTTCGGCGACTCTCAGCGCGGACTCGTTGGCGAGGCGCTTTTCCCGTGCGCGAGAGATTGCCTCAACCGTGTCGGCCAGCCCGGAAGCATCTCGAGCTTCCTGCTCAGCGGCATGTCCGCGATCTGGAGAAGATGCGAGATCTCCGCACCCTCGGAAGTGCAGTAAAACCACGGGTCCTCAGGGTATTGGCGGCGCTTCATTCGTCGGACTCAGCCACCCGAGGTGCTGCTAGTTGAGGAGTTCGGCGTTCAGACCTGCCGGGGAACATCGCGAAAGCTTCGTCGATGAAATCCAACTTCTCGGAGAACGGCAGATCACAGGTTTTGAGTAACGCCGCGATGCGTGCGCCCTCAAAGGTGGCGTAAAACCAAGGATCGTCAGGGAAGTGCCGCCTTTTCATTCGTGAAGTTGGGTCAAGGCATCGATGTCCGCCAAGTCCTGAGGTCGCGAGGCGCTGCGCTTGAGGTCCAGCAATGCTTCCAGTCTGACCACGCGGGCCGAGACATCCGGCGACACGGTCTCGATCTTTGCGTTGGCCCACTCGGTATCGAAGACAAAGGGTTCACGAACGAGGAGGCCCACATCCGGAGAATTGTCGCGCCAAAACTGCAGGACGATCATGTTCTTCTCGCGGATCAATCGCTCGCGAACATCATCCGCAGCGAACTCTGCCGCAGAGGCGGGAACCTTGGGCTGGTAACCTGCCTGGGCGAGAGCAGCAAAGGCTGCCGTCACATTTTCCGCATCAAGCGCAACAACCAAATCGATATCCTTGGTCGTTCGAACATACCCGTGGGACACCACGGCCAATCCGCCGACGACCACAAAACGAATGTTCGCCGTATTGAGAGCGGAGAAAACATCAATAACGCTTTGCTTGAAGTTCACTGTATTGATCCTGCTGCCCATCTGACATCAACACCCCCGCTCAGCCCTCAACCTCTCACAGTCAACAAACCATCAGCTCGCTGCGGGCAAGCGCTGGACGCGGCGAATGTCCATGGAGGAAACCTGAGTGTGAGACTTGAGCAAATTGTTGCACGGCGTTCAGCCGCTGCCACCCCACTCAGTTTTCAAGTTTCAGCCTTCCTTCCTCAGCTCACTGCGGCCAAGCGCAGCACGCGCCAGGCGGCTTCGAGCGAGATCTTGGTGGACATCTTGGAGTCGCCAACGCGGCGCTCAGTGAAAACAATGGGCACCTCCGTCACCGTGTAACCTTGTTTCCATGCTGTATGGTGAAGCTCGATCTGGAAGGCGTAACCCTCAGCTTGGACCTTGGACCAGTAAAGATCGCGCAGGACTTCGGTGCGGATGGCCTTGAAGCCGCTGGTCGGGTCGCTCATGGGCAAGGCCGTGAGCGTGCGGACGTAAAAGCCGCCGAAGGTGCTGATGAAAAGCCGGCTTTGCGGCCAGTTTAGGACAGAGATACCGCCGAGGTAACGCGACCCGACCGCGATATGTGCGCCGTTTTCCAGGGCCTCGAGCAGCTTGGGAATATCGGTAGGATCGTGGGACAGATCGGCGTCCATCTCAATGGCCGCCTCATAGCCCTGGTTGAGAGCCCATTGGAATCCCCGTCGGTAAGCCGTGCCCAAGCCGGCCTTGCCTTCGCCGGTCAGAAGGTGGATTCGCTTGTGAAACTCCGGCCGACTTTTAACTAACTCCGCCGTTCCATCCGGCGAACCGTCATCAACGACCAGCACGTCAACCTTGCGGGGAAGATTCATGACCAAGTCAAGCGTGCGGCCAATGGTTTCCCGTTCGTTGTAGGTGGGGATTACCACCACCGCCTTGGCGATAGGCGTGCGGGAAGGCTTGATCACCGGCATCTGCTTGTTCGCCCCGGTCCACTCGTCCCGCCAGCGCCGTGGCACAATCGGAAGAGACATGAGAAAAAGAAGCCCGAGGACACCAGCCCACGAGAGACCGGCGATATAGACCACCCAATTATACCAGCGCGGCGGAGAAAAGATGAACTCAACGGGACCTTCGGTGCGGCTGAGCGGGATGGCCATGAGACCGCCGAACGCGCGATAGATCGGAACTTCTGCGCCGTCCGAGTAAGCCCGCCAATCCGGATGCCACGCCTCGGTGACCACGAGCCACCCCTCGCGGGCGGCAAAGGGATCGAAAACCATCTGCGACGGATTAGACCGCGGCAGGGCAAAGGGCACGCGTTGGAACGGGGCTCCGGGGGATTGGGCGTATTTCTGGGCCAACTGCACGCCGCCTTGGGTGGACCCTGCCCCGGCGAGGAACGGGAAAGAGCGCTCGTTCGGTCCGAGCTCCAACGGAACCGCATTGACCTTGCCCGCCGCATCAAGGAAGGCCGGGGACATCGCTTCCGTTCCCGGATCCATCGCGATGTATTCGCGGGCGATGAAGGCGGGGGCGAGCGAGTCCTTGTTTTCGAGCACCCTGATATATTCGGAGTCGAAGCCCGTGGGATAGGCCTGGGAAAACGCTTCGCCGATCTGCGGCGGGGTGAAGGGATCCTTTTTGTCGATGAGCACATGCGAGATTCCGCCCACCTTCATGTAGGTTTGCATGGCCGGAGTCGAACTGTTGGCTCCGTTGACCAGGGCCCGCATTCCGCGCATCTGGAAGTGACTCCAGGCTGCCTCGGTGTTGAGTCCCCTCCCCGACTGCATCGGCGTCCGCAGGTAAAAGTAGCGGCCAGAGAACGGATAGACCCGTCCCTCGATGAGGGATGTCTTCAAGTAGCGTTGCGCATTATCGAAGTCGGTGAAAGTCTGGGCCGGCAGACCCGGCGCGAAGAACTTGGAGAAATAAGCCGAGGCGTCGAGCAGGGCGATGACCCCGAGCAAACCCGCGACAACCATGCGATCGCGTTTTTCGATCAGGGCGGAGAAAACCTGCTGCAAGGCGAGCGCGCCAGCCACCGCTGCGGCGAAAAAGCCGACCTCCCAGAATCCCCAAGGCGCCCGGATATCGCGGTAGAGAGGAAGTTTCTCCAGCAGAAGAAAGCCCGGAACGAAGAGATAGATGATGATGAGCCCGGCCGCCCACCACCCGCGCCTCGGCGTGGCCGGAAGAATCGAGTAGATGAGGAAGAGAGGGAGAAAAGTCATCAACCACATCAGCGCGGCAATCCAATCCGGCGCCTTGGCCGAGGCCTTGAGAAACTCCTGCACGCCGGTGAAGACCGAGAAAGGCCCTTGTGACAACCAGAGAGCCAGCAGAGTCATCCCGACGAACAACCTCAACAGCACCCCCTCGCGTGTGGCCAGCCAGGCCGCGTGGCTCCTCGCCCACCAAAAAACGACGGCGACGGAGAAAAACGAGATGAGTCCGATGTAGAACTGCCCGCGGTCGGCCGTGAAATCAGGACGCATGGCGGCGAACAATCCGTTGTTTCGGTCGAGCACCGAGAGGAAATTTTTCAGCGAAAATGCCTGCTGCCATCCGGCAAAGTTGTCGTAGCTGAACGCCGCGACCCACTGATACTCGCGGGTCAGCGGGAGCAGAAGAATCACAGCCATGAGGAAAACCAGAGCGAGCGAGACGATTGTCCCGCGCACCAACGCGACCCGGCGCTCCGGTTGGTCGATGAGCAACCAGATAAAGAACATCCCGGCCAACGGGGCGAACATGAAGGTGAGTTTCGCGTAGGAAAGCATCATGGCCGACCAACCAAAGGCCAGCCACGCCGAAGCCCGCCATGAGCCTTCATCGGCCAACTTGAGGAACCCCCAGAGAATGAGCGGGGGAAAAATGTAGGAATAGGCGCCCATCCAGTGCTCGAAATTGGCGATGCGCAGAAGCATCTGGGCATTGAGAACATAGAGAACCGCAGCCACGGTCGCCGTCCATTCATTGCCGCTCAGGCGGCGGACGAAAAGAAACATGGTGAACGCCGCGGCCGGAAGCACAAGCATGGCGGCGAGTTTGATCCCCTCCGGGTCGCCGAAAATCTTGTAGAACAGCGTGCCGAAAACCAACGGGAAGGCGCTGAGAAAATACGGAGTATTGCTCTGGCCTTGGAGAAAGTCAGGCCCCCACCAGGAAATGCCTGCCGGGGTGAACATGCGCCCGACTTCGACAATGAAACGACCGACGTCGCCGTAGAGTTCCTCCTGTGAGGGGGTCTGGCGAAGCCAGCCGAAAGCCAGAACCCCGCAGTAGAGGATGACGAATCCCAGCAGCACCAAGCGGGCCGAGGACAGAAACTTGGGCCCGGAGGCCATGGAGGAGGCGGGGTCTTGCATGGGAGTGGGCGAAGTCATCAGGAAATGGCGCTTTCGACAAGAAATTGCAGTGCATCGTCGCCCTCGGGCCAATCCGGGCAACCTGAAGGCGCGGCGATATCGAGGGACCCCGAGGCCGGCGTGGGGTGAAACAATTTGCTCCCGGCCTCGTGATCGGCCTCGACCAGACGGGGAGCGACCTGCAAACGCTCGGCCAGCAAACGCGCCACGTCGAAATAACTGGCGTCGCGTCGGGCCGACATCTGGAAAACTCCCGGTTGGAAGTTCTCCGCCAACCAACCCAAGCCGGCCACAGCCGGTTCCTGCCTGACGGGGGCAAGGCGCAGGCGGGTGGAAGCGCGGACGGGCTGGCCTGCCCGGAGGCTATCGGCCCATTGGTGCAGACGCGGAAGGACGGTTTCGCCGACTTTGGTTAGGCGGACGATCGCGTCCACGGTCGGATCGAGCGATTGCTCCACCTCTGCCTTCTGCCGTGCGTATTCACAGCAGGGCGAGATGGGGGCGTATGCTTCCGTTGGTGCTTGGCTGAAAACGAGGCTGGTGGAGAGAAACACGATTTTCGCACCAGTCTGGCGCAAGCGGTCGATCAGGGCGAGATTCCCGTGCACATTCGCGGTATGGGTCTCGTCCGGCCTTTCCGCCGCCTCGACCACCCCGCCATGCCAAGCGCACAGGATGGCGGTGCGAATACCGGTCGGCAGCGGTGACTTTTCCGGAGTCGCCAAATCGAACTCGACCAAGCCCAGTCGCGCGCTACGGCACGAGCCGGCACAAACAACCCCACGTCGCTCCAGCCGATGGAGCAAGGAGCCACCGAGCAGCCCGGCGGCCCCGACGACAAAGATCACGCGCCCGTCCCCGCCCCGCCGCGAGGACTGCAGGCGAGGCCAAGGATGTATTGCGCCATGGGGAAAAAGCCGGTGTGCACGACCTCGTCGTTCATCGAAAAGAGGAAGACATTGTAAAAATGCCTTCCGAGCAAATCCCTCATCCCCTCGCCGTCCTTGCAATTCACGTGCCCCTCCCGGCTGGGCTTGGAGGCATGCGCTTGGGACGCCTGAGAGGGGCAGCCGAGGAGCAGGACACCATGAGGCCGGAGAGAGGTAACAATGTTGCAGACGAAGGCATCCTCGGCGGACGACGGAATGTGCTCGATCACATCCAGCGCATAGGCCGCGTCAAACAAGCCACGGTCGAGCGGCCCCGCGGTCATGTCATGCACGGCAAACTCCACCGGCCAGCGCGGGTCCATGACGGCTTGGGCGTTGGCGATAAAGACCGGATCGAAGTCCGCAGCCACAACCTCGGGAACAGCCTGACGCATGATGCGCGTGCCGAAAGCATCCGCGCAGCCGACCTCCAGGACGCGTTGGCAGCCGGAGAACATTTTGGAGGCAAACTTGTAACGCGAAAGCAGGAAGCCCAGCCTCTTGGGGTCATCCTGCCACGTCTGGCTGCTCATCAGGCCGAATTGCGCCGTGTCACCCTGCGCGCCTCGCTCGACGAGAAACTGGTATTGGGGTTCGCGGGACTGCGGGGATGTGCTCATTTTTTGGGCGAAAAGATTTCGTTGGTTCGATCCGACAAGCCCTCCAGCGGGCTGGCGGCATGGTAGCGGCATTGCGGACGCGACAGTCTGTCTGCGATGGCGGAGGAAAGCAACGGGCTGACCCCGACAAATACGTCTGCGCCTGCCGGGACCTGATCCGGGGCGAGGATCGGGCGTCCAAGGTGGGACCGGCCGATGCGCTGCGGGTCCTCATCTACAAAGAACTGCACGGCATCCGGTGCAGACTGGTAGAGCCAAGTGGCGGCGATGGCCGAGCCAAAAAGCCCGATTGATTCCGCACGCGGGATCAGAGCGAGCAATTGGTCGCGGGACTGTCGGAGCCACGAAACGGCCTTGATGAGTGCGCGCTCCTCTGAGGCAGCATCTGGTGGCGGGGATCGACGTGGTTGGACATTCGAGGAAGCCGTGAGAGACAACTCCTTGGGCACCCACTGATCAGTCACCAAGGAGGGGAACCAACCGGCGGAAGAGACAACCATGGCCAAAGTGGACATGCTGAAATGCGACGCGTGGTCAGCGATCATCAAGGCGAACGGGTTGCCCCGCCAGGCCGGCACCTCGACCAGCAACTGCCCGCCCGGGGCTGCGCTCTGGTGAACTCTGGCCAGAAAAGCCCGGGGATTCTCGAGATGCTCCAGCACATGCACCAGGGAAAAGGCATCGAAGCCATCGGGAATGCCGTCCGGGTCAGCCCCGTAAAATTCTTGAAACCCGGGAATGGCACGCAACCTCCCGACCTCGCGGTCCGTCGTCTCCGAACCGGAGAGTGTCCACGCTGGAAACTCCGCCGCGAAAGCCCGCAGAAAGGAACCGTTTCCGCATCCGATGTCGAGCAAAGCCCCCCTCTCCCCGAGCACGCCGAGCGACCGCCACCGATCAGCCAAAACCACCGAGCGGGCTTGGAACCCCTCCCCGCTGGCAACTTTCTGTTCGGCGCCATCCGCTGCCGCATACATCTGGTATTGGCGGTAGGTTTCATCCGCCGCCTCCCTCCAGTCTCCGCTGACCACGGTCTGGGCCAGTCCGCACTGCGGACACACGGCCAAGGGACCGCTCCGCGGGCTCGGCCGACAGTCCGAGGTGACCCGAGGCAGGTCTGAACAGAAGTCTCCAGCGAGACTGAAAGTGCTGCAACAAAAATGGCATTGGACCTGATGGTCCGGGGCTAAAGTGGTCATGATTTGTGGCGCAAAATGCTTGTTCCCCGGAGCGCCCAGTAGCTTTTGGCCTTGGCGAGGCGGGCCTGCAAACGGTCGGTGACCGCGGCCGCCGAGTCGTGGTGAAAGACGTTGAGAATCACGGCGGTCCATTTGACCGCCTGTAGCGGTAGCAGACGGGAGACCCGCTCCGCAAAGTCGTCGCCAAAGACGGACTTGCTTTGCAAGGCCCCGAGGAACGCCGTCTGCAGCGTTTCGTCCAGCGGGCACTCCGGCTGAAGGAAAAAATCCGCCGCAAGCTTCGCCGGATCATCCCAGCCGGCGTGCTCGAAATCGAGGAACACCCATGGCCCGCCGGGACGCACGATCACGTTGTGAAAGCCGAAATCCGACGGGGACAGCGCGTATTCCGAAGGCGGGAGCAACCGGTCACTCGGCTCAGCAGGCTGGCGGCACGCCGGGACCAGTTCGTCCTCCACAAAACGCTTCATCTCCCCGACCACCGGATCATGACGTTCGGAGCCGAGCAGCGCCTCAAGGCGCAACCGCGCCCGCTCGCGATGACCGGCGAAGTCGAAGGCCGCGTCGGATGCGTGAGGCAAGCGGCTTGCGCGTGCGTCGTCGCGGACGGCAGGCCGGTTGAGGGCAGCGACGAACGAGGCCATCTGCACCATGGCGGCGCGACTGATCTGGTCAGCCGAGGGCCGCTCACCCTCGATCCATCCGAACAGCACGCACCGGGCCGTCTCATCAACATCCAAAATCACCGGCACCGATTCCGGGCAATGCCGGGCAAAGAATCGATGCACGAGGGTTTCGTGCTCGAAAGGCTCCCGCGCGGCAACACCGGGCGCCCCGTAAAGTTTCAGTGCCGCCACACGATCCCCATCGTCGAGGCGGAAAACCTTGTGCCGACTGCCCCCGGAAAGCCGCGTGCATTTCGTGCGCTCTGACCACTGACCACGCTGCAGCAACCCGGCAATCCGCGGGAGCAGATCGGGAGGCGCGTTGTTCACCGGCGCAGAAGATCGCTGAGAACCGACCACGAGGCAACGACCCGGCCGCCCCACGAGTTGCGATGATGGCTGGCGGGGTCGAACAAAACGGGCTCGACGCCGGCCGGAAACGCGGGATCACCGAGCAACTCCGGCAGGTCGTCGATGAAAACATCGAGCCCCAAGGAGGAGATGCGAGCGAGTTTCGACGCCTTGGTTTCTTCGAGATGGATTTCAATCGATCCCAGTCCGCAGTCCGCCAGCCAACAGCGGGCTGACTCGTGGAGATCATAGCTCTGTCCGGCAATGGGGTGCCGCGTGCGGTGACTGACCACCACGCAGGATGTTCCCGCGCCCAATGCTTGGGCGAGAAAGTCAGCCGCTCCGGGATAAAGGCACGCCTCGGCCATGAGGGGGCCGTAGATCTCGCCCTGCAACCTCGTCCACTCGGGCTCGCGCCCCGCCCGCCTGAGGTGATCGCGCAAAGCCAGCTTGGGCTCCGTGGCGCAATCGGCCACCCCGTATTGACGGCAAAGCCGTGCGAGTGGCGCCGCATAGTCGGCCAGCGTGTTGTCCAAATCGATGCCGATGCGCATGGCTGTTCCTAGCACTGACCGTAGAGGAGTTTGGCCACGCGGCGGATGACGATGTTTTGCAGCGAGTGGGCCACGGAGGCGAAATTGCGAAAGGTCAGGGCCTTGGAGTTGCCGGCCTGACGTTCCTGCCCGTAGACCGGAATCTCCTTGAAGGAAAGTCCGCGCGAAAGCAAACGCGTGAGCAAATCGGCCTGAAAACCAAAACCATGCGAGTTCGAATGCCAGCGCATGACGTAATCGCGACGGGTGACCAGCAATCCGTTGTAGTAGCGGATATTGAACCCGCCGAGGAAGTTGACCAACGCCGTGTAGGTTTTGGAGATGATCCGGCGCGACTGGGCCCGTCCGCGGATCTCAATGTTGTAAGGCACAAGCAACTCGGCCGTGCCGATTTCCCTGAAAATGGTCACCAGTGTTTCCTTCGGCTCCACGTTGTCCCCGCAGATCAGGCGATACCACTCGGAGCGCAGGAGGAAGGCCGCCTCGGCATAGTTGTTGGCCAATCCTTCGTTCCGAGCGTTGACGCAGAGGGTTAAGGGCACATCCGGATTCCCTTCGCCGAAGCGCTTGATGATCGCGGCCGACTGGTCCTTCGAGCAGTCGTCAATGACCATGATCTCGAAGCTCACACCGACCTCGCGGCAGGCCGCGACCACGGTTTTGAGCGTCTCCTCAATGTTGGCCTCCTCGTTGTAACAGGCAACGAAAAGCCCGAGAGTGAAGGGTGGCTCCGATCGGCGGGCCGGAGGCTGCGGACCGAAAGAGATTTGCTCGCGAAATTGTTCCCTCATGATGAAAACTCCGTATGTCGGCCCAGCACGATTTTTTTCAGCCCGAAAACGCAACTGCCGATGTGCCACAGGCGGCGCCGCCCGAGGGTGTAGGTGCCGTCATGGTCGGCCAAGTCGCCCGCCGCAACCAACCGGGAAAGGCGCACTTTGAGCATAGCAGCCTCGTCATATTCCCCCCGAAGAAACCGGGCCGACAACCCCTGCTGCCCGGCGGCGAGCAACTCCCGGTAGATGCGGATGCGCACGGAAGACTGGCCCAGATTGACAAAATTGGCGTAGCCATAGGCGAGGCAGCCGTAGATCGGCGCATCGATGAAAAGGCCGGCCAGCACCACCTCGGCGGCAGACTGCCCGGCCGCGAGCAGCGCAACTTGAATGGCCCCCAACGCGACCAACCCGGCAAGACCCGAGCCAGCCAGGGCATTCAGCCCGGGGATTTCCGGACTGCGCCGGCACCAAATGGCGTGGGCGGTGCACATGACCGCCAAGGCGAGGACCGGCGCCGCGAGATGGCACAACTGGAAGAACATCTGCTGCATTAGCCGCCGTGATCCGGAATAGAGAGAACATTCCTCCGATGAAAGAGGACCAAACGGAAAAGCGTGTAGGGATGCTCGGCCAGAAAATAGTGCTCGTCCCGCTCCAAGAGCATTCCCTCTTCCAGCAGCGCCGACAAACGGGCCGCGACGAACGGCCTTTCGTTCATGAAATCCTCCAGCTGCCCCAGCGAAACCCCAGCCGGGCCGCTTTGGGCCACCCGACGGACAAGACTGAGCGTGGGGCTGTCCGCCTCCAGAGCCGAGTAGGTCACGACGTAAGCCAGGGCGACGGAGAGAACGGCCAGCGCAACGTTGAGCCATTGAATCCAACTCAACGGCGGCAACTCCGCCGCCTGCAGCACCACGGCCACCAGCGGAGACAAGAGAACACCGCCACCGAAAAACAAGAGGAGCAAGACAGCGCGCTGCCGCTTGGGCAAGCGCACCCGCCACCAAACAAGGTGGACGGCGAAAGTCGTGCCGAGAAGCAATGCGATGGTCAGGAGGAGATTCATGGCTGCAGGACGGCATGAATCACCTGGCCGGCCCGCATGCGGGCCATGATGTCGTTGAACTCGCTCAAAGAACCGCGGTGGGAGATAAAACCGGAGAGATCAGTTTGGTAGGAAGCGAGGGCATCAAGGATGCGAGGCATGTCCCTATGGCTCTGGCTTGTCAGGATGCGACCAAAGTGCAGCGGAAGCGTATGGATGCTCACGCGCTGATCGCTGGGCATCACGCGGAAGAGCCCGCAACGGCCGCCGAGCACCTGGCGGACGTGCTCAGCCGCGTTGACCTGCGAGGCGTTGATCGTCTGGCCGAAGTGCAGGGGCAGACTATGAATGCTGACGTGTTGGTCGTGAGGCATGGCGCCGAAGAGGACTCGATCACAGCGAGATCAGCTTGAGTCCCGTGAAATACCTCCGCAGATAGCCACGGTCGATGGCAGCCAAACGGGTGCATTGCACTTGGGCATGGGACGCGATCAGGAAGTCGGGAATCATCGTCTGGCGGGTTCCGCCGGCCTGGCGGTATTCAAGGAAAACTTTTCCCGCCATCCAGGCAGCTTCGGGTGAGATGGCATCGTGATCGATTCCCAAACGCCGCAGCACGCCCAGCATCGCTCCCGCGGACTCATTCCCCGGCGCAATCTCAGCCAACACGACCGGGCAAAGGCAAAGGGGGCCGTCATCCACTGCCCGCTCCAGGATTTGCTGCCACCGCGAGGCGTCGGGTTCGTCTTTCAAAATGCACCACAGAACGGAGGAATCGATGGCGGTCTTCATGGACGGACGGGCGGAACGTCGGCCACCCCGCGGAGTTCATCGAGGACATCTCGGCTTCCCATCGATGGCCAAGGATCCTGAGCTACCTTCCGCAGATCCTTCCATGCGCGAGAATCGATAACCCACCGTGCTTTTAGCAAGGATGCTTGCTCATCGAACTCAAGCTTGTCTCCTTGTTTCAAATTCAGGCGTTCTCGAATCGCCCTTGGAATGGTGATTTGCCCTTTGGATGTAATGGTAGCCTGCATCGCTGCAATGTAAGGCGTAGTTGCTTTACGTCGAACTTACTCTTGATTGCGCCTTACGCGTCTCGCTGCCTGAAGACCGCGAGTGGACCCACGCTCCGTCTGCGGAATTGGTGCATTTATCTCGGGCCGTCTCTGTTCTGCTTGTGGTTGAGCTCACCCACATCGCTTCTACTCTGCGGGATCCGTGGCTTGGTGAGAAAGAAACCGTGTCAGGCCTCCAGGCCCAAGGCTTGAGCCCAGGCCTGCCATTTCTCCAGGAGGGAGTAGCGTGAAAGGATGCCCTCGAATTGCGCTTTGTCGAACTGCGGGAGTCCATGAAGATAGACGATGCGGGCACGGTCCTTCGGCCGTCCGACAACAAGGGCGATGGCGGCCAAGTGCTCCGGGCGCATGACTCGCATGCGGTGTCCATCCCACTCCACATGGAGCGAGCTTTCGAGGACGTCGCTCTCAAGGGGGGGTGTCTGCCGTGAGAAATTGGACGGGCAGGTTGTGGATGAGGAGCGCCTCCTCCTCGAAGCTCGCGAAGCCCCTACGCGCCAAGCTCGCGTAGAGCGGCTCCGAACTGACCGGAAGCGGGCCAGAGGGCGAGTCCAAGAAAACAAGCACATCGACATCGCGGGTCGCCAACGGTTCGCCGTGGAACCCCGCGGCAGTCGCGCCACCGACCGCTTAATTGCGCACAGTTCCCTCGACTACGAGGGATTCCAAGATATCGCAGACGGCTTGCATTCTTGTTTGATGCGTTCCAATGCGCGTGTTTCCAGAATCACTCTGGCCAGCAACTCCATCTTCTCCGCAATTGGTAAAAACCGCTGTTTTGAGCGCCACCTCGGCATACCTCGAACCGAAAGTGGCCGGAGGTCAGTCATGGTTCATTGAATATCATTGTGGTTGCCGGCGCGGCGGGTGCTGGATTCCCTTGGACGCTCCCGTTGCTACATCTTGAACTCGGGGATGTTCTCGGCGGGGTGGCTTTTTTCCTGGAGGTGGAAGGCCTCGGCGATTTCCTCGAAAGCGCGCACGGCGATCTCGTAAGGCACGGTGCATGGTGGGTCCGGCGCCGGGTGGTCGAAGACGGGCAGATTGAAGTCGTCTTTGGGATCAAGCATGATCAAAGGTGGCACATTTGGCGGACTCTGACCAAGGCTTCTTCCCCGCCGTAGCGGCGGATCAGCGAGGCGAAGGCTTCTTCCCGCGGGTCAAGATGGTGCAGTTCGATGAGCTTCCTGATGTCGATCCAGTCTTGGGCCGCCTTGTCGGCATCGCGTTCACCGCTTCGCGCGGCATGCAATTTCAACGCAACCATGTGCCGCGGCGAGGGAGTCCGCCGACCATGGTCTTCGACGGACTCCGTGCACAACTTGGCGAATGTCTCGTCATCGACGAGCATAAGATCAAGACGCGGCCAGCCAACCTTGCCTTCAAACTGGGCAAATCCCCTGCCCTCCGAAAAGCAACGATACCCATAGGTGCCCAACAGTTCCTCCCAACTCTGCTTGCTCGAAGCGCGGACGAGGAAATCGATGTCCATGGTCATCCGGGGATGGCCGAGGATGCCCACAGCCTGCCCGCCGATGAGCAAGAAGTCCAAGCCGTGCTTCGCGGCTTCGCCGCCGAGGCGCTTGATGAGTTCGAGGATCAAGGGCTTGGAGGACTCAGCCGCGAGCGGGTTCGACAATGGCATGGACAACCTCGCCGGAGCGCATTTTGGCCATGAGGTCGTTGACGTCTGTGCCCAACAGTTCCTCCCAACTCTGCTTGCTCGAAGCGCGGACGAGGAAATCGATGTCCATGGTCATCCGGGGATGGCCGAGGATGCCCACAGCCTGCCCGCCGATGAGCAAGAAGTCCAAGCCGTGCTTCGCGGCTTCGCCGCCGAGGCGCTTGATGAGTTCGAGGATCAAGGGCTTGGAGGACTCAGCCGCGAGCGGGTTCGACAATGGCATGGACAACCTCGCCGGAGCGCATTTTGGCCATGAGGTCGTTGACGTCTGCGAGCGGGCCGCGGTGGGTGATGAAGCCTCGCCAGTCGGTGCCTGAGGCAGCCAACTGGGCTAGGATGCGGGGGATATCTTCGTGCGGCCGACTTTGCCCGCCCTCGGAACCGGTCAGAATCCGCCCGAAATGCAGCGGGAGAGTATGGATGCTTACCCGCTGGTCGCTCGGCAGGACGCCGAACAGCACGCAACGCCCGCCCCGGAGTTTGGCCAGATCGTAGGCCGTTTCAATGACCCGCGGACTCCCTGTGCCATCGATCGTCACATCGGCGAGGCCGCCGAGCACCTGGCGGACTTGCTCAGCCGCGTTGTGCTGCGAGGCGTTGATCGTCTGGGTTGCGCCGTATTCCCGGGCCTTGGCCAATTTGTGCTCGTGCAGGTCCACCGCGATGATGGGATGCGCGCCAGCCAGCTTGGCTCCGAGCACCACACCGAGGCCAATGCCCCCGACCCCGAAAACCACCACCGATTCGCCGGGCTGCGCGCGGGCGTCGTTGTTGATGATGCCGAAACCGGTCGTCAGGGTGTCGGCCAACAGGCAACAGAGTTCAAAGTCTGTGTCGGGTGGGACCACGGTCAGGCGGTTCTCGGAGATGACCGCAAGTTTCTGGAAGGTTGTGATCGACCCAGCGTTGACGGGTTTTCCATTCCATTGGTAAACGGCTCCTCCGGCGTCAATCCCGGCACCCGGCCGCCAGTGGCAGACCACGCGGTCGCCAGGAGTCACCTGCGTGACGTCCGCCCCAACCTCCAAAACGATGGCCCCGGCCTCGTGGCCGAGGAGGTGCGGCAGATACTTATCCGGTCCTTTGACCCCCTCGACCTCGCCGATCTGCGACCCGCAGACCCGCGTGGCGTGGATTTCCACCAGCACCTGCCCGCGCTTGAGGGACGGCAGTTCTATCTCGTCGATGACGAGTGGCTGGCGTTGCGCGACCAGGATGGCGGCTGGAGTTTTCATGAAAACTTTTTGACCACGGATGGCACGGATTTCACGGATTGATTAGGGCCTCAATACAACTCACATCACCGCACAATTCTCTTCCACGTAAGGCGTGAAGACTTGAAATTGACTAGGAGTGCCAGCCGCAGACCCGTGATAGCGAGGTAACCCGTCATCTGAGCGATATGTGCCTCGCTGAAGGCTGTGGCCACCTTCGCGTCCACGATGACCTTATCGTCAACTATCAGGTCTGGGACCAGTGTTCCGATGTGCTGGCCTTTGTAGGCGACCGGAAACGCACGTTGCTGTTCCACGCAATGACCACGGCCCGTCAGCTCGAGGACCAATGCATTCTCATAAAGTTTTTCGTCCAGACCCGGTTTCAAGGCGTTTAGCACGTCCATCCCCGCGCCGATGATCTGCTCACTCAAGTCCCCGTGGATCAGCGTCTTCGCAGATGGCTCCGATTCCATCGTCAGACCATCCGTGCTATCAGTGTGATCAGTGGTCAAATCTTACTCGAAGTAGATGAAGCTGTGGTCGCCGGTGTAGCCGGTTTGTTGGAACCACCATTCCCACTCATCCGGCGCGCAGAAGGCCCGGCAGGTCAGTTGCCAATAAAGGAGGTTGGCCTTTTCCGACTCGTTGCGCCAACTCTCGACGCATAAATACCGATGCTGCTTGCCCACCCGCATCATCTCGCGCAACGCCCGGTCGAGGGCAAAGCATGGGAGGTTGTGCAGGGTATTGATCGAGATGACGAGATCGAACGCAGCCCGGTCGAATGGCAAATCTTCCGCCTGACCATGGACCAGCCGATCCTTAACCTCCGGCACGGCGTGATCGATGGCGTAACTGCTGATCTCCAAACCGGTGACTTCAAGCCCCGGCACGGCCTGAGTCAGGTCGTAAAGCAGAAAACCCTTCCCGCAGCCGACATCAAGGACCTTGTCGCCCGCTTTCAAACTGTATTGCTTGGCCATCAGATCGGCCACCTGACGCCACCGGCCATCGTATTTCATCCCGCCGTAGCCGGTGCGCCGGTCGCCGTCCCAATACTCGACCTCCCACTTGCCGGCCAATTCCGCCGCCCGGGCCTTGGGAAACTCAGGGTCATTGACCCTGGCGAGGTAGTCTCGCTTGGTCGCCTTGTGCAAGGGGGCGATGAAATCAATGTAGGCCATGGGACAGGAAATTTAGAAGTTAGATTGAGGAATGCAGAACGATCAGCCTTCAAACATGGACTCAAGCTTGGTCATGCTCTCGGTATCATTCTTAGCCGCGAGGAGCGGACCTAATTCTCTGCGAATCAGAGGGAGGTCGAGGCTGCCATCCTGACGGCAGATGATGCCCCGGATGTCAGCCCAGTCCCGCTCACGTCCGGCGAACGCTTTGTGCACGACCAGGTCTTCCGCTGAGCAGGTCGGCAGGGTGCAACCGGCGGCAAAGTCATAATCCGAGGCTCGGGCAATCGAACGCTCTTCGAAGGGCAAGGCCCCCAAGGCAACATCCAAATCCACCCCGTGCTCGGACCGGAGCAACAGCACGCGCGCCTTGAGCGCAAAACTTTCCGCATCCGCCACCCGCGGCTGGAACTTCGCCAGCAGGGCTCGCACGAACACCTCCTCTCCCCCGAAGCCTGTGAGCAGAGTCAAATCGGCATCACGGGTGAAGCGCGGCTCCCCCCAGCGCTGCACGGCCAACCCGCCGATTAGGCAGCAGGCCCAACCATTTGACCGGCAGAGCCCGAGCAGTTCCGCGGCGGCCGACAAAACTGGTGTCAGGTTTTGCACACTTCCCGGAAAATTCGCTGCTGTTCGACCAAGCCGGACCAAGGCTGTGAACCAAGGACGAACCATTCGATCGGGCCAGAAAGCACGTCAAGCACAGCCTGGCGATGCTGTTCCTCGGTTTGCGAACGCAGGGCCTCGTCCCGAAGCTTGGCCAATTCCGGACCCGCCTCAGCCCACCGACGCGCGTGCGCACGCAAAGCCGACGCTTCCTCTTCGTGCGTCATAGAAGCTCCATGATCCGGCCGACAATACGTTCAGCGGTCAAGCCCGCCCAAGCACGAGCGGACGACTGGTGACTGGTCTCGTGCAGAAACTCGTCGGGTGTGGCAAAACGAATCAGCGCGGCGCCTTCGGACTGGTCCACCTTCCACTCCGCGACGGCGGTGCCCAAGCCGCCAAGAATCGAATGCTCCTCCAAGGTTGCCACGACCGCCGACTGGGAAAACACCCGGCCGAGAAAATCGGTATCCAGAGGCTTGAGCGAGCCGATGCTGGCGACGCCACAGACAATCCCCCGGGCGCTCAGCAATTCCGCCGCTTGGACGGCCAGGGGCAGCACGTTGCCTAAGGAGAGAATCCATGCCTCCTTCCCCTCGCGCAAAGTCATGGCCTGGCCGATGCGGAAGTCAGGCTCACTCTCGTGGAGGACCGGTTCGCCCTTCTTGCCGATGCGGATGTAAACGGGGCCATCGTATTCGAGCGCGGCGCGAAGGGCGGGGCGAAGTTCCATGGCGTCTCCTGGCGCCAGCACCGCGAGGCCCGGGATGAGGCGCAGCATGCCCATGTCCTCAACCGAATGATGGGTGGCTCCGAGCGATGCGTAAGAAAGCCCGGCTCCGGTGCCAACCAGCACCACGCGCTGGTGATGGTAGCCAAGGTCGAGGCGGATTTGTTCGATCACGCGGTAGGTCAGGAAAGAGGCGATCGTGTAGCAGACAGGACGCAGGCCACAAGCGGCCATCCCGGCAGCGACCCCGACCATATTGGCTTCCGCCACGCCGCAATTGTAAAACCGTCCCGGTGCGGCCTCCTTGAATTTGTCGAACAAGCGGTTGCCGATATCGCCGGAAAGCAACACAAGGTCTTCGCGCTGCCCCGCGAGGCAAGTAATCTCCTGAGCGAAAGCGTTTCTCACAGTTGAGCCAATCCAAGTTCGGCCCGGGCGGAGACCAACTCCTCAGCGTTGGGGATCCGGTAGTGCCAGTTGTTGTCGTCTTCCATGAAGGATACGCCGCAGCCTTTGACCGTGTGGGCCACAATAGCGAGCGGCTTGTCTCTCTCGGGAACTTCCGCGCAAGCCAAAGCGGCACGGATTTCGGGGAAATCGTGGCCGTCGATTTCGTAACTCTCCCATCCGAAGGCCTGCCATTTGTCGCGCAACGGATCTAGCGCCATGACCTCATTGCTACGGCCGGTGGCTTGCCATTTGTTGTAGTCGACAAGAACTGTGAGGGAGCCGAGTTTCTGCGCAGCCGCAAACATCGCCGCCTCCCAAACGCTGCCCTCGTTGCACTCGCCGTCGCTGAGGACGACGACTGTGCGGGAGGTGAGGCCTTGAATGCGCCCCGCGAGGGCCATGCCCAATGCTGCGGAGAGGCCGTGACCAAGGGAACCGGTTGCCCATTCAACGCCGGGCGCACAGCCGGGAGCAGGTTGCTCAGCCAACGCCGCACCATCGCGCCCGTATTCGTCAAGAAGCGTCCGCGAAAAAAATCCCCGGGCACAGAGCGCGGCGTAGAGCGCGGGAGCTGCGTGGCCCTTGCTCAAGATCAAGCGGTCGCGGTTGGGGTCGCAAGGATTGAGGGGATCAATACTCAGGAACTCCCAATACAAGGCGGTCAGCAGGTCAAGACACGACAGCGAGCTACCCAAGTGCGGGGTTTTGGCCCGATGGGACAGACCGATAACTTCCCCGCGCAATTCCGCCGCGATGCGTTCTATATCTGGGGTGGGTGGGTTCATGCCGGGTCGCGGTTGAGGAGGGACATCCCGCTCTTGAGCAGGACGGCCTTGGAGATGGCCTCGCGGTTACCCACGATTTTGACCGCTTGAGCCCCCGCGAGTTGACCAAGGAAGGTGGTCAAGGCGACCGGCAGCCGCCGTGCTGCGGCAAGGGCCATGATGGAAAAGAAGGCATCGCCGGCCCCGATGGTGTCGGTCACTTCCTCGCCCAGCGGCGGACAGGCGGCCACGCTGCCATCCGCCTCCATCCCGATCGTCTTGACTGCGCCACGGGTCAGCCATCCGGCCCGGGCCTGGAGGTGGCGCCGGAGCACATCGAGTTCGGCGGCGTGATCCACTTGGCGGTGTCCACAGGAGAGCAACAACTCCTGCTCATCGAGGGAAAACACATCCGCCCGGCGGTATTGGCGGCTGATGATGTTGAAGCCGTGGTTGTTCGAATTGGTCTGGCAGTTGAGGGCGAGAAAAGGCGCCCGGTCCTGCAGGAGGTCACGCACGGCGGGCTGCATTAGGCCGTGGCCAAAATCCGTGAGAAGGACCACATCGCAGCGGCCCAACTCCTGCTCGATCTTGGCCATGACTTGCTCGATCGCGGCCACGGGAGGGGCTTCGGAGTTGAGAAAGTTCACCGAGAAAAGTTTGCTCAGGTCCTTGCCTTCGCTGACCGGCTCGACGAAGCGCTGCTTGATGATGGAGACAAATTCCGGGTCCCGCACCGTGGCATCATCCTCGGCCGGCAGATACATGCGCAGGGTTGGCTCCAACCAGTCCTCAGTGCCGAGCAAGGACACGAGGCGGACGTGAGGGGTAAACTCCTTGACGTGCCGGTAAACAGCCAGTGCCCCCCCAGCCTGCGCCTCTTCCTCGAGGTAGCGGCCGGAAATGATGCGGTTTTTCGAGGTCAGTCCCTGGACTTTGACGAAAGTGTATTTGTCAAAAATGGTGTCCCCGACGACCAGAACCCGGAGGTCGGAAAATCCGGCCACGGCCTCAGCCAGGTCGGCGGGCGAAGTTGTGCCGGCCAGTTCGCGGCAAAAATCTGCTACCTCGCCGTTGACCGTGGCAAAGTGCCGGTTGAGCAGGCGGGTCGAACTGAAGACCACATCGCCGAGATAACGCACTTTGCCGCCGCAACGCTCCACCGTGGCGAGATCGTCGTGGATGTTGCCAGTGACATCGTTGGCTGTGTCCGCATACTCCGTGCCTTTGGCGTAAATATCCGGCCGAACTGCTTCGATGGCCTCGACGGCGGCGGTGTGGGGCACCAGCACGACATAGTCCACGCATTCGAGGGCCGCGAGGGTGCGTGCGCGCAAGGCGTCGTTGAAATACGGCCGCCCCGGCCCCTTGTTGACATGCTTCTCGTCGGTGACCGTGACCACGAGAACATCCCCCAGCTTGCGCGCGTCCTCGAGATGCACGATGTGGCCCGGGTGGATCAAATCGAACGTGCCATGGCACTGCACGATCCGCTTCCCCTCCCCGCGCAAGCCCGCGAAGAAGGCCGGGCCTTCGGCGAACGGAATGATCTTTTCCTGTCCTGTCATCGGGCAAGGAAAGCGTGGCAACCGGCGTCGCGGCCGAGTTCCATGAACTTCATGTTGTAGTGCTCCGGCGCATCAATATCGGGAAACTGTCCGCCCTCCAGCGCCTGGCGCAGACTGGCTACTTCCTGTCGAATGCTGCTGACCGGTTGGTAGCCGAGGTCGCGGAGAATGCGGGCGGAAGAGATGTGGTAGTCGCGGTGGTCGGTCGTGTCGGTCACCTTGATCTCGACCCCAAGGTCGGCCAACTCGGCCTGGATGATCTCGGCGATTCCGATGACCTTGTGGTTTTCGAAACCGAAGTTGAAAGTGCGTCCGTTAATTTTGTCCGCGGCAACACCCACGAGCAGGCCGTAGAGATTGATCATATCCGTGATGCCGACATTCGGTCTGCGCTGCTGGCCACCGTGCACCGTGATGACACGCTTGCGCAGGGCATCGGCCGTCAGCTTGTTGACGGTCAAATCGAAGCGCTGACGGGGCGAGTAGCCGCAGATCGTGGCCGGACGGATGTTGACCGCACAGAACTCCGGCGAGGCGGCGGCCAGCACCAGCCATTCGGAGAGGGCTTTGTATTTCGAGTAAAAGGTCAAGGGCTCCGGCTCAAGTTCTTCATTGATTTCGGACTCCGTGCGCGCTCCAAAGACACTGCTCGACGAAGCGTTGATAAAACGCCGGACGCCCGCCCCGCGGGCGAGCGCGAGAAGCATCCCGACAGCATCGAAATTGACCTGCCGCGTAAGCACTTCGTCAATGTCGCCGGTAGGGTCGTTCGAAATGGCCCCGAGGTGAATGACCGTGTCGCGACCAGCCACGGCCTCGCGCACCGGCGCATCATGGCGCAAGTCGCCACGAACCAGGCCGAAACGTTTTTCCCACGCCGGCCAGTTTGGATCCGCTTTGAGGGCATCCAGACCGGCCTCGGTATAGAGCATAAGGTCGATGACGCGGACGTCGTGGCCGAGCGAGAGCAAATGCGGGACGAGGCGGCTACCGACGTAGCCGAAGCCTCCAGTGACGAGAATGCGGTTCATAAAAGTTTAGAATTTAGAATGATGAATGGTGAATTAAGGGAAAAATGAGTTCAGCGACTTTTGGAGGTTTTGATGCTGGCAACAAAAAGGGCGATCAGTTCCCGCGTCTCTTCCAGCAGGGGCTGAAGCCTGGCAGGCGGAAGAACATTTTCATCGGAGAGGAGTTCGAGCCAATACTCTGATTCAGCAAGTTCCTTCAAGCTATCTCCAAGCTTGGAAATAAATTCCGCCTTGGAGCGAGCGCGGGAACCTTCGCGGTAGTTTGCGCCCACCGAGGTTCCACTCCGGAGAAGTTGGTGGCCGAGCACCTGAGCCACGGCACCCTTCGGCAAAGCGGCATAAAGCCGGAGAATGCGCCGAGCATAGTCCTTGGTCCGTTTGCTGAAGTCATCTTTGGCCGTCGGCATTCTGCAATCTTAACTCAGCATTTCCCTACGCCTTGTGGATGTAGCTCATAGGTTGTTCGCGCAAAGAAAGAAGATTGGCCTCGATCCAGCGCTGGGTGTCGGCAATCCCCTCCTCGAGAGTGACACGATCCTGCCAGCCGAGCTTGGTCCGGGCGAGCGTGGCGTCGAGCAGGTAGGCGGAATCCTTGCCGGGGCGGTCGGCCACAATGTCGACAAAGTCCGTGAATTTGACCCCGGCCTGGTCACCCATCAGCGCCACGAGATCGCGGATGGAAATGGTCCGCTTGGTGGAAAGGTGGAACACGTCTCCGGGCTCGCCGCGCAAGGCCGCGCGCAACGTGCCGTCGGAAACATCGTCGATGTGAATAAACGAACGAACCGAGTGTCCACCTCCGTGCAATTCCAGTTTTTTCCCGAGCGCAAGAAAAAGCAGCGTGCGGGGCACGATGCGGTAAAGCTGCTGGCCCGGGCCGAAGACGTTGGCCGCGCGGGTGAAGACGGCGGGGAAGTTGTATTGCCGGATGAAAGTCTGCAGGTGGAGATCGCACGCAGCCCGCGACGCGGCGTAGGGCGTGCTCGGATTGAAGGGGGCGTCCTCACGCACGTCGCCCGAGCAACTGCCATAGACTTCGGGGGTCGAGACGTGGACATACTTGCCCAGGCCGCTCATTTTCCGCAGGCCCTCGTGCAGACGCACGTTGGCCACGACATTGGTCTGATACCAGTGCTCGGGATTCTGCCAGCTTTCCGCCACCATGCTTTGGGCGGCAAAATTGACCACGTAGGGCGCGCCGAAGTCGGCTATCGCGTCGAGCAACTCCGTCGTGTGGTGGTTGAGGTCAAGCTGAGCGAACCGGAACCGAGCGAGCTCCTCCGTGGAACGCTGCCAACGGTAGGGCAAGAAGACCGAGGGTGCCTCGGCCGACCGGCTCGTGCCCAGCACCTCCCAACCCTCCCGTAAACAATGAGAGACGAAGCTCGCCCCGGAGAAGGAGTTGCTGCCGATGACAACGATGCGATGGGATGCTGAGTCCATGTAATTCAGTTCGACGGAGCGACCTTCGGGCCGGCGGAGAATCTACCGTGCTCGAGCGGTTCCAGCCGGGTCCAAAGCTCTTCCAAACGGTCGCGGTAGGCCCCCGAGTTACGCTGCCAGCTCACGGCGACGGCCAGTTCAAGGTGCTTGCGCTCGGTTTCGCCAAGGTCCGCCCTCACCCTCGCCGGGTCAGGACTGAGCCCCTCGACCGGACTGCCCAAATTGACAAGCCGCTCAAGGTGCCGAGAGCGATCCTCGAGCGCTACCTGTAAAATGTCAGCCATCGTGCCGGCCATGCCAAAAACATTTCGGCCCAGCTCCCCGGCTTCCTGCCGCTCGGTCCGGAACTGTGCGGCCAGATCGGACAAGCTCTCCGGGCTATAGCCGGTCAGCCCGGTCTCCAGCGGAGCGAGGATGGGGTCGACGTAGGGTTGAAGCCGGATCGTCGGTGCCTCGCCCGGCAGAAGTTGTGGAGCCAGACGCTGGTTGTTGAGATACCAACCGAAGCCAAGAGTCGCCACCACCAAAAGTCCCAGAGCCCACAGCCAGGCGACGTGATTAGTCTCGGCGGCCGGATACTCCGGCTCGGACATTCTGCTGGCCTCGACGAAGGAAGATTTGCTGCGACGGCGGCGGCCGGAGCCGCGCTCCCTGGAGGGCGTGTCAGTTCCGCTTCTGCGGGAGCGACGCACAGAACCCGAGGGCATGCCTTTTCCTCCTGCCTGGTCTGCCTCGTCAAAGATCATGACGGCAAACGCGCAGGCTGCCGCCCTTGGTCGGGGGAGGTCCCCCGGCCCGGCGGTAATTGTGGTTGTAGCGTTTCCGCGATAAAACTTTCCGATCCTCAGCCCACGGCCCGCCCGGATAAGGGGTGAACTTTTCCGGGGACGACGCGGCTGGCGGTGACTTCCACCTCGCGCTGCGTCCCGAGGAGATCAAGCAAGACGGCGACGCGCTCCTTGGCTGGCATAACACGCGTCACGATGGCCCGCAAACCCTTAAAGGGACCGTCCAGAACCGTGACCTCGTCACCGGCCATGATGTCGGGAAGAACTTCGATCGTCTCGTTGTCACGAACAAATTGGCGCAATTCACCAATGACCCCGGCGTCCACCACGGCGGGCTGACCGCCGAAACCGACAATGTTCGTTACCCCCATGGACGACGCAACCAGGCGGTAGTGCGTGGCAAAGGGAAAACGCCCGAAAATGTAACCGGGAAAAAGGGCCTCCTCGAACCACTTTTTGCCCGTGACCGTGACCCGTTGAAACCGCAGGACCGGGCTGAAAACCTCGAGGCCAACGCGCGAACGGAGAAAGTTTGCCGCCAGCTTCTCGTGCTTCGGCCGCGTTTTGACGCAGAACCAAAGCGGATCCGCGCTATCCATGAGAGGCAGAATTTCCATGCGGCTATATTTTCAAAAATGCGCTCATCAGGGGGGCAAGCCGACTGGCTTTCCGCTGCCATGATTGCAGTCTTTCGACCCGGTCGTCGAGCCCTGCGGGCGGAGCATTGCGGGGGTCCTGGACCACGGTATGAAGATGATCGAGCCGCCGGTCGGTCTCCTCCATTTTGGCCGAGAAGTGATCCCGCAGAAAACGGCGCACCAAAGCGGTCAATTCGAGTTCAGCCTCATAGTAGTCTTTTCGATCGCCGGGACGGAAGGTCCCCCGCACCGCCCCGGCGCCGCGGAGCACACGCAACCCCTGGCTGGCCGAGCCCTTGCTGATGCCAAGCCTCCGGACGAGGTCATCCAACGAGTGCTCCTCCCCGGTGGCGAAAAGCAACCCGTAGATCTCCCCGACCGACCGCGGCAGAGACAGTTGCCGGCCGAGGTGGACGAAGAACTCGATGACCTCGCGCTCCGCCGGGCTCAGCAAGACGGCCGTCGGCAGGGTCTTCGTTTTCGTGGCGAGGGGCATCCGCGTAAACATAGGCATGAGTCGGAAAATTTCAATAAATCCTGAACGAAATGAACGGCCGGTCAGGCCGCGTGTGTTCCGTGCGTTGCAGGGCGAAGGCGGGACTGCTACATTCCGGTTTTCATGGAAGAGCAAAAACCGGCCTGGCACCGGCGGGAAGACTTGTTTCTGGTGCCTCCGGGCGGCTGGGTGCTGATTGCGATGCTCATGCTGGCCGTCGGCCTCGGGGGTGGTCGGCCCCTGTGGGCTCAAGGTTTGCTCACGCTCGGCATCGGGATTCTTTGGTTGGTTTGGCCGCCGCAGAAATGGCCGGGGCGTTGGCTCTTCTGGACGCTCGCCCTGTTGGCGGCCGTGCCGCTGTTGGCTTATCTCCCGGAGGCCTTCTTCGCGGAATCGCTGTGGCGGACGAAAATGGCCGAGATGCCGGCCATCGGCTCCTCCGGATTTGTCACTCCCCAGCCGTGGCTGACCTTCCATGTCTGGTTGCTTTGGCTGGCCGGCGTAGCCCTAGTCGGGTGGTGCACGACGCAGGCGTGGGACCAATACCATCGGCACGCCTTGGCCGTCATGTTTGTCGCCGGATTCAGCGGGATCACGGCCTTCGCCCTCTTCGCTTACGCCTCCGGGAACAATCCGACACTTTGGGAGAGCTCTCACGGCTTCGGGCCATTTGCCAATCGCAACCAATGGGGGGCGGCGATGGGGCTGGCCGGGATCATGTCGCTGGCCCTCATTCACCGTTCCGTGCGGCACAAGGAAAAGCGGAACGTCATCCTCTGGGTCCTTTGTCTTGCGCTCCTGCTCAGCGCGATCGTGCTCAATGGTTCACGCGGAGGCCTCCTCACGCTGGTCGCCGGAGGCTTTGCCTACCTGATGTTTTTCGGCCTTCTCCGCAAAGAATACCGCTACGCCAGCATCTCGATTTCGTTTCTGCTCATTTGTTTTGCCCTCTTCAGTTTCGGCGGCGGCCCCCTGCTTGAACGCTTTGTCAGTCTGCGCGACACATTCGAAAGCGGCGGCGAGGGGGACTTTCGGTTGCAGTTTTACCGCATGACTCGCACCATGATTTCCGACGCACCGCTGACCGGCGTGGGCTTGGGAAATTTTGAATTTGTCCTGCCCTTCTACCTTGATTTCGAGGCGGTCTATGATCGTCGGCCCGTGCATCCGGAGAGCAGTTTCCTTTGGCTGGCCAGTGAGGGCGGATGGCTGGCGGTGGGCGCAGTCGTCGCGGCCTTCGGACTTCTCGGCACCATGGCCTACCGGGCGCGCCGCGCTCACGCCACCACCATCCGCTCCGGCGGCCTGGCCTGTGCCCTTATGCTCGTGGCCGGTTCCTTCTTTGACGTCAGCGGGCATCGACTCGGGACACTCTTCCCGACCATTTTTCTGGCCGCCCTCGCCTTTCCGGCCACGACCGGGAGGCCCCTTGGGCGCAAGGCGCGGGCCAGCCTTCGCCTCGTCGGGGCGGGGGTGCTGGCGGTTGGGATTATCTGGTTTGCGGCCTCCTTCGGAAAGCCGTTTCTTCCCGCCGTGCAAGGGGTGACGGCGCTCCGCGAGGCAGCCGGGACCGCCGAGCAGCAGGGGAAAAGGGACGAGGCGATCAAGCTACTCCGCCAGGCCGAGCACCTGCGACCGCTCGACTGGAGCATCCACTGGTCGCTGGCCGCTTTTCTTTTGGCCAACAAGGAAACGGAAGCCGCGTGGGACGAATTCCGCGCCTCATCGGCGCTTCTCCCCTACATGCACTGGATCATCGAGAAAGAGGGATATTTCTGGGTTTCGGTCAGCCCATCGCGGGCGGTTCATGCCTGGATGGAAGCGCTGAATCGAGCGCCCGGCGGGCAGCGGTTGCAGATGTATGGGGGCTACCTGCACACGGCCAGCAACGATCCAGCCTTGAACACTCTGGTCCAGAAGATCCGGCCCAATGATCCGGAATTCGAGTTCACCCGCATGAGCTTCGCCGGGGAGAAGGGCGCCAACCGACTTCCACGTTTGCTCGCCATGACGAAAAACCTCTCCATCGCGCCCGACCAACTGGTTGATCCGATATTGCGCTACATGCACACCTTTCACCAGGGTGACACCATTGATCGTTTGACCGCACAAAGCCAGCGGCTCCGGCAACTCGGCTGGCGGGTGCTGGCCGACCGGGCTGCGCAAGCTGGACGGCTGGGTGAGGCCCTAGACCTCCACTTCCAATACGGTCCACGGCCGATCCTGCCGGCGGCGTTGAGCCGGTCCGACCTTCGAACCATTGAACGCACGGCGGCCCTGGCTCCGCTCGATATCGCCACGGCCATCGCTTACTACCAGGCCCTCGAGGCCGAGCGGCGCGGGAACGATGCTTTCTTCCAGTTAAGGCGCATCATGGAAATTCCCGGCGCCCCACCCTACGTCTGGCACCTCGCGGCGCGTGCGGCTCACCAGCGCGGGGAGAATGAGGATGCGTGGAAATTTCTCCGCATTTACAACGAGAAGACAAAGCCATGAAGTCACCCTAGGCACGCCCGATCCCAATGACGACCTAAGCGGCGTGGAAATCCGACAAATCCGCCGCCGCCTGATCATGAGGCCGGGCTACACTTCGGGGACCTGGTCCCTGGCCGAACGCGGGGCGTCCTCCTAGATTAAGGACCTGCGGGGCCCACCCTCTGGCCAGCGATGAGCAGAAGCTTAGTGCGGCGAGCGCCGAGATTCAACTACAGCCAACATCCAACGCCGAGGTGATCCAGCGGGTCATGGCGGAATACGTCGAGGGCCCTACCGCCGCGGCAACTGTCATGGTGGGCGCCTCGCCCGGGCAAATTCCCTTGATCGCGTGACTCACCAAATGGTGTGCACTGCAGTAGCGAGGGCGCCTGCGCTCCCCGGGGATCACAGATCTCCAATTGCATCGTTGCGGCTCAGTTTTACCGGGAACCAAGTAATGACCAAGGAGTTCGAGATCATCGCTCCTTGGCGCAAAGGCGACTAGGTCGCTTCGGGTTCGCCAAAGAGACTTCGCGGGATTTCGTGCGTGGTTCCGCACCGCGGGCAGGAAACGCGGATGACCTTTTCGCCGCCAAACACTCCGTCGAGATCCGCCCGCACCGCGGCTCCGATGGCTCCAGCCACCCGCTCCGGCGTGCAGCCGCAGGCAAAGCGGTAAACCCGCGTCTCCAGCGGCGGCCGGCTTTCGTCTTCGGCAAGCGACAGAACTTCCGACGTTTCGACGACGCGCAGCCAGGCCAGATCGGCATCCGGCTGCGCCACCAACGCGGCGAAGCGATCGCCGCCGAGGGTAAAAAAGCGACCGGCCCGCTGCTCGCTCTGCGCGTAAAACTCCTCGGCCGCCACCAGCAAGTCTGATCCGGCAAACTCCACCGAACTGCGCCGATGCGCTCCCACCGACTCCGAGGTCTCGGCGTGGAGCACATTGCGACCGACGCTTTTCACGTTCTCGAAAAGAGCCTGCCCTGTGACGTGTCCGGTCGGATTCTCCGCCACGGCGAACAAATTCATTCGCTCCTCCTCAAGATGCACGGTCCAAGCGCAGGTCTCCGTGCGGGGCCGCGCGGCGGCATGAAGGGTCAGCGTGGCCAGCAGCAACTTCAGCCGCTCATCCGCGCCCCCCGCCAAGACCACGCCGTTCTGCCCGAGTTGCAGGTAGAGGTCCATGAACATCGGGCCGAAGTCGGCCGCGCAGAGCAGGACATTGCGGCCGCGGACAAAGCGGCAAACCACGGGTGTTGCCCCGTCGGTGTCCTCCGTGCTCACAGCTTGGGTGCAAGTTTCGCGGCCGGGTGCGCATGGCTCTGCCACCAGCGCTCAGCCACGGTTGGCCAGAGAAAAAGCACCGCGACATAGCTCAACGGCGCGATGATCACGCCGGTGACGAGGCAGCCGAGGAGCAGGGGCAGAGGCACATGGCCGAACATGGCCAGCATGTCTTTGAGGGACTCCACTTTTGGTGCCTCCCCACGAACCAGCCAGGCTCCCAGGCGATATTGCCAATAAAGAATGACCGGCCAAGTGATCGGGTTCGTCACCCACACGACCGAAATCGCCGCGGGCATGTTGAAGCGAAAGAGGAAGGCCGTGATGCCGGAGGGCAGCATCTGGAAAGGGATCGGCATCATGGCCCAGAAAAACCCGTTGGCTACGCCCGCTGCGGTCGTCTTGCGACTTGGGCGCCAGAGCTCCGGTGAAAACACCCGGTCACCGAGCAGGTGATGGAGCCAGGTGCCCTCCACGTGGCGGCGGCGGGGGATCTTTTTCAGCCAACCGCGAAGCCGCGAGCGGCGAAGGCGCATCATGCTCATGAGCGGGCCGGGCGCATGGATGCAATTTCCACGCTTGCATTCCCGCCCCAGTGATCTACAACGCGCATGTCATGAAAAAAATCGAAGCCATCATTAAACCCTTCAAGATGGAGCATGTCAAAGAAGCGCTGGCGGAAATCGGCATCGAGGGCATGACAGTCACGGAAGTCAAGGGCTTCGGCCGGCAGAAGGGCCACACGGAGATATATCGCGGCAGCGAATACACCGTAGATTTTCTCCCCAAGGTGAAAGTTGAAATCGTGGTCAGCGACGATAACCTCGCTCGCGCCATCCAGACCATTGTCGCCGCAGCCAAGACCGGCAAGATCGGCGACGGCAAGGTCTTCGTTCTTCCGATTGAGGATGCCATCCGCATCCGCACCGACGAGACCGGCGAGCAGGCAATCTAAAGGGCCAAACCCCGGGCCGGAGCCGAGTCGCCGCCGTGGACATTTTCCAAGCCTTCATTCTCGGCCTCGTCGAAGGTTTGACGGAATACCTTCCGGTCAGCTCAACCGGACATCTCCTGCTCGCCCAGCGCTTGATGGGCATCGCATCGAGCGAGGTTTCCGACGCGTTCGCCATTTGCATTCAGGCCGGGGCCATCCTTGCGGTGCTCGGACTTTATCGGGCCCGCGTCGCGCAGATGCTCTCGGGACTGGTCGGGGGCAATCCGGAAGGCCGCCGTCTGGCTTTCAACCTTGTCGCGGCTTTCATTCCCGCCGCCGTTCTCGGCCTCCTGCTGGAGAAGCCGATCAAAAAATATCTCTTCGGCGGCGACGCCTGGGGCTTGTGGCCGGTCGTCGCGGCGTGGTTCGTCGGCGGCGTGGCTATTCTGGTGGTTTCTCTCATCCGCAAGCGGCGCGGCGCCACCCCGGGCATGGGGCTGGACCTCGATCAGTTGACCGTCCGCATGGCCGTGATCGTCGGAGCCGCCCAATGCCTCGCCATGTGGCCCGGAGTCAGTCGAAGTCTCATCACCATCGTGGGCAGCGTCCTCGTCGGACTTTCCCTTCCCGCCGCCGTCGAACTCAGCTTTCTCCTCGGCGTCATCACGCTGACCGCAGCCACGGCCAAGGATTTGCTCAAGCATGGCGGCGAAATGCTTGCCGCCTACGGAGCAGTGCCTCTGGTCGTCGGCTTCGCCTCCGCCTGGCTTTCCGCCGTGCTGGCGATCAAGTGGATGGTCGGATACCTCAAGAGCCACGGCATGGAGATCTTCGGATGGTATCGCGTTCTGCTTGCCATCGCGGTCACCGCGTGGCTTCTGTGGTGTCAGTAAAACCTGCCGCATCTCCATGGACCCCATTGCCCCGGACCTTCAATCGGTCATCCTCTGCGAAGACGTCCGCACCGAGGTCAGCGGCATGCAGACCCTCGTCGGCGTGATCGGGGCCATTCCCGTGCCGCAACTGCCCGTGGGTTTCTACAAACTCTGCCTGTGGTCGCGTTGGTGCGGCGGGATCGGGCGATTTCATCAGGATTCGCGCCTCCTCGACCCGGACGATCAGCCCGTGGCCGAGGCCGGGATTGACTTTGAATTGCGCGAGATCGAGGGCAGCGCCACCAACGTGCACTTTTTCGGCGGCGTGCAGGTCAAGTCCTTCGGCGTCCACCATGTCGAGATCCGCCTCGACGGCGACATGTGCATGCGTTTCCCCGTTCCGGTCGTCCGCGTGACGCAACCGCCACAGGGCTCCCCGCCCCCGCCGTTCTCGTCGCCGCCAGCGGACGCCTAGAACTCCACCTCGTCGCCATCCGCCGCGACCAAGACGGGCACCCCCGGGGCAAGCACCTCTCGCGCCAGCGCAGCCAACTCCTCGGTGCGTCCGGCCAGATCAGGATGCAGATGGGTGAGCACGAGTTGCCGGATCGGCTTGTCGCGAAGAAAAGCGAAAAGCTCCTCCGGGCTGAAGTGCGAGAGTTCGCAAACCAAGAGATCACACGGCGAGGCGAGCACGGCAGCCATGTCCTCCGGGCACCCCAGGTCCGAGGACAACACAACCCGCTTCCCCCCGGTTTCAGCGAGCAAGCCGAAAGTCTTGAATCGGTCGGTGGCTTGCGGATCGATAATCTGGCGCAAGCCGTCAAGGTGCGTGGTGGCGAACGGTATAACCTGAACCGAGGGCGCCACATCCTCCGAAGCCCCTGCGCTCCAAGGCACAAAGTTCAGCGGAAATCCAAGCAGGCTCGGCGGCAGGTAAACCGCATCGAGCCACGCTCGCAGCGGAGCGATCAGCTCCGGTGGAAGATACAGGCCCAAGGGACGTTCCCGGGGTTCGAGCCAGGCGGACTGCAGCAGCATGGGCAGCCCGGCCGTGTGGTCGGAATGGGCGTGCGTGATGAGAACGGCGTCGAGCGAGGCGGGTGAGACCTTGTGGTTACAAAGGCTCAGACTGCAGGGTTCCCCGGCCTCAATCAGCACAGAGGCCTCCGGCGTGCGCAGAAGGAACGAGGAGCAAAAACGTCCGCGCACCGGTGAGCCCGGACCGGTGCCGAGCAATAGAAGGGACCTCATAGCACTCTTGTTAAAGGTCAGGGCAGTCGCAAGCAAGCCACGGCGAGCGCTTGCCCGCAGGTCCGGTCGCCTCTAAAATGAAAGGACATGACGCGTTTCGTTCTCGCATGTTTGTTTGCCTTGCTCGTCGGCAGCGGTCTTGTCCTTGCGCAGCAGGACGGCCCCGGTCTGCCTCCGGGCGTGAAGTTTTCCGCCACGCGCAGTGCGGACGGATTTGACATGCCGGTGGGCCCACCGAACGCAGTGGGCTATTACCGTTCCCGCGGGCTCATTGTCGGCCACCATATGGGCGACGACTGGAACGGCAACGGGATGGGCAACAGCGACCTCGGTGCCCCGGTCTACGCCACGGCGCACGGGCTCTGCATCTACGCCCGCGACGCGCGCATGGGCTGGGGCAAGACGGTCATCGTCCGGCACGTCTTCTGGGAGGCCGGAAAGTGGAACTACGTGGATTCGTTCTACACGCACATGCATCAGATTTTCGTCCGCGAAGGGCAGCAGATCCGGCGCGGCCAGCTCGTCGGCAGCATCGGGACCAACCGCGGAATGTATGTGGCCCACCTGCACTTCGAGATCCGCAAGAATCTACGCATCGGCGTTAATCAGGGATCCTACCGCAAGGATCTGACCAACTATTACAAGCCCTACGATTTCATCCTCCCCCGCCGGCAACTCTCCGGCGGCGACCGCCGGGTCCAGGTTCCGATCAACACCTTCCTTCTCCAAGCTCGCGTGGTGGACGAATTGGGTCGCGGACCAGTTTCACAACCGGAAACACCGTCCCCCACGCTGCGGCGGGGCGACTACCGGGTGAACCGTTACGGTGACCCCGCGCAGTGAGCGCTCAAGCTTCGCGACCGACCTTGCAGCACGGCGTAGTCGAAACTGTCGATCAAGGCCTGCCAACTGGCCTCGATGATGTTGTCCGACACCCCGACCGTGCCCCATTGGCTGGTGCCATCGGTCGAAAGAATGAACACCCGCGTGCGCGCGGCCGTGCCCCGGCGTCCGTTGATGATGCGCACCTTGTAGTCATCAAGCCGGACCCCGGCGATGGCCGGATAGAATGGTTCGAGGGCCTGGCGCAGCGCGGCGTCGAGGGCGTTGACCGGACCGTCGCCCGCGCCGGTGGTCTGGGTGGATTGGCCCTGAATGCGCAGTTTGACCGTGGCGCGGCAGCGGTTCCATTCGGGCGTATCACCCCCGGCGCGGAAAAACTCGCAATGGTATTCGTCCAATGCAAAAAGCGGCGGGTGCTGCCCGGCCAATCGTCGGAGGAGGAGTTCGAACGAAGCTTCTGCGGCCTCAAACTCGAAGCCCTCGTGCTCGAGGCGCTTGACCTCGCCGAGCACCCTCGCCAACTCGGGCGCGCCCTTGGCCAAATGAAACCCCATGGCTTCGGCTTTGACCAGAACGTTGGTCTGGCCGGAAAGGTCGGAGATGGAGACGACCCGCTCGTTCCCGACCAAGGCCGGATCGATGTGCTCGTAGGTCCGCGCCAGTTTTTGCACGGCGTGAACGTGGAGACCTCCTTTGTGCGTGAAGGCGGCGGACCCGACGAAGGGCGCCCGAATGTCGATCGGCACGTTGGCCACCTCGTCAACAAAACGTGACAACTCGGTCAACCGTTGGAGGTCATGGACCAGTGGCAGCCCGAGTTTGACCTGCAGCAAGGGCACCATGGTGGTCAGGTTGCAATTGCCCACCCGTTCGCCGTAGCCGTTGATCGTTCCTTGCACCTGCGAGGCGCCTGCTTCCACGGCAGCGAGGGCGTTGGCCACACCCAGTCCACTGTCATTGTGCGTGTGGATACCGACCGGGCGACCGAGCGCGTTGATTGCGCCGTGAGTCGCCAGGGTTATGAACCCGGGAAGACTTCCGCCGTTGGTGTCGCAAAGAATGACGAGGTCCGCGCCGGCTTCGTTCGCGGCTCGGATGGTGGCCAGCGAGTATTCCGGGTCCTCCCGGTAGCTGTCAAAAAAATGCTCCGCGTCGTAGAAGACCCTTCGTCCCCGGTCGCGCAAATAGGCCACAGTCTCACGGATCATTTCGACGTTTTCCTCCAAGCTGACGCGAAATACCTCGGTCACGTGCAGGGGCCAGGTTTTTCCGACGATGGTGATGACGGGAGTCTCGGCCTCGAGGAGTTGCCTGACCTGTGGATCCTCCCCGACCTTGACCCCGCCGCGACGGGTCATGCCGAAGGCCGCGATTTTCGCGTGGCTCCACGGACGCCGGGCGGCCTCGGCGAAAAATTCCGCATCCTTCGGGTTCGAGCCCGGCCACCCTCCTTCGATGTAGTCGACCCCGAAATCGTCCAACCGCTCAGCAACCCTTAGCTTGTCCAGCACGCTAAAGGAAATCCCGGTGCCTTGCGTGCCATCACGCAGGGTCGTGTCGTAGATCTCAACTTTGGGCCAGTCATTCATGGCAGCTCGGCGATGCGGGAAGTTTCCTCGTTCATGGCTCCGTCTCGGAGCAGTTGATCGTATCGATGAACAAGCGCAGCATGCCGAAGTCCGTCTTTTTCGGCGTGAGAACCAAGTGTGTCAGGTCGTCCACCTCGCCGCGGAACATGGCACCGACCGACCATGGTCTCTGTTCGGCTTCCTTCGGCACGATGCCGGTCTGCTCGATCGATCCCGAGACGAGGATGTCGCGGAATTTCTCGTTCAGCTTGGACAAGCTTTCCGCGGTGAGCGGCTTTTTGATCCGGATGAGCATCTTCTCCCGCACCCAACGGTAGGAATCGAACACCTTGTAGAAGTGCTGGATGTGCTCAATCGCTTCCTCGCAGGAGTGGAAGATTTTGAAGAGATGGAAGTCGCTCGGCGAAATGAGCTTCATGCGCAGCAGGTCGTTTTTGATGAAGAACTCCCACGTCTCCCAATAACGCCCGTCCGGCGTGTCGAGCAGGATGAGCGGGGTGATCTTTGCTTTGCCCGTTTGCATGAGCGTGAGGCACTCGAACCCCTCGTCCTGCGTGCCGAAGCCGCCGGGGAAGAGCACGAAGGCATCGGTCTCCTTCACGAAGTTGACCTTGCGGGTGAAGAAGTAGTTGAAGTTGATCAGCTTTTTGTCGCCGTGGATCGTTTCGTTGGCCCGCTGCTCGAAGGGCAGACGGATATTGAGACCGAACCCGTTGTCGCGGCCGGCGCCTTTTTGCGCGGCGCCCATGATCCCGTCGCCGCCTCCGGTGATGACCATGAAGCCTTGTTCGACGACCTTGCGGCCGAGTTCCTCCGCCATCTTGAACTCCGCGGTCTCCGGCGCGAGGCGCGCCGAACCGAACACGGCTACCTTCCGGCGGTCGGAGTAGGGCTGGAAAACCTTGGAGGCATAGCGCAACTCTTTGAGAGAGCGGACGAACAGCTTCAAATCGGCCACGGAGGCATTGTCCCGCCCCAAACGCAGCGCTGTCTGCACCATTTCCTCGATGAAAGCTGGGGAGTGCACGCACCCGCTTTCGGCCACGAGCGTCTTGATCGCGGCTTCTTCATTGTCTTTCATACGAGCTGGCCAATATGGACGACTGGCGGCAAAAGGCACGAAATTTAAGTGCCCCGGCCGGGTTGCGAATTGACGCAGAAGAAAAGACTCCACGCATGGGGACCGTCGACCGCCCGGGCGTGATCGAGTCTGTCACGACGGCCCCCTGCAGGCAGGCGGCGGTGCAGGGGCGAACTGCCGAGGTGAAACCCGCGGCCCGGCCGGCTTTCCGGTGTCGTTTTTCATTGAGGCAACACGAGCACACTCGCCAGATCCTGACGCGTGACCAGCCCGACCAGTTGACCAGCGGCATTGATGACGGCGAAGTCGGACTGAGCTGAGCGGTTGGCCAGACGAAAGGCCTCGTCAATGGAAGCGTCAGCAGTCAGCACCTCGCCGACCTGTTCCGCCAGAGCCTCGACGGGCTGACTCAAGCCGCCCGGCAAAGCCCGGGCCAGAGCCGCCGCGGGCACGAGACCGATGGGGCGGAGGTTGGTGTCGACCAGCGGATAGACCGGCCTCGCGTCGCGCATGGCCAGCTGCACCGCCGCGAGCACGCCCATGCCCGGACGAAACAAAGGTGGCAGAGGACGCAGGACTGCGGTGACCCGGGTTTCCTCGGCTGTCTCTTTGCGCGTGGCGTAAGACGCCTCCTGCTGGGCGCCGAAAAACACGAACACCGCAATGAAGAGCAACATGGGGTGACCGAGGAGCCCGAGGAGGCCGAAGACGATGGCAATGGCCTGACCGACCCCCGCGGCAATGCGCGTAGCCTGGCCGCGCTTCAGGCGCATGGCGAGCAGGGCCCGCAGAACACGGCCTCCATCCATGGGAAACGCGGGCACGAGGTTGAAGAGCACAAGCATGACATTGATGGCCAACAGCTTGGTCAGCAAATTTCCGCCCTCCTCGCCGACGTCCACGACTTCGCGAAGATCAAAAAACTTCCCCAGAACGATGAACAAGCCCAGGGCAATGACGACATTGACGGCGGGGCCGGCCAGGGCGACGACGAGTTCCTGCCAGGGTTTTTCCGGCATGCGCTCGAGTCGGGCCACGCCGCCGATGGGCAGCAAGGTGATGTCCGGCGTGTGAATACCGTAAGCCCGCGCAGCCAGCGCGTGGCCAAACTCGTGGAGAAGAACGCAGACGAAGAGCAGGAGGATGAAGGCCAGGCCAACAACCATGGCGCCGAACCCACCGTCGCTGTAATAGGCGTAGCCAAACCACGCGAGAAGGAGGAAGAACGTCGCGTGGACACGCACGTCGATGCCCGCAACTCGGGCCAGATGGAAAGACCACTTCATCGCGCGCAACTTCCGGCCAGGCGCCCCGCGCCGCAAGGGCAATCCCCGCGGAACCCACGCAACCTGCTCAGGCCGCCCGTTCTTTCATCGCAAAAGACATCGAGACGAAATACGCCCCCGTGAAGATCATGTTGATGCCAAAAAGCAACCCGAGCACCCAGCCGGCGCTGCTGGGGAAGCCGCTGAAAATCATGGAGGCAAGGATGAGCGAGACCACACCGCTCAGCAGCATCATCCACATGGCCGGGGTGCCCGAAAATTTGAACGCGGCCAAAATCGTCACGAGCCCCTGGGCCGCGAAATAGGAGGCGAGCAAAATGGTCAGGGTGAGAACACCGGCGCCGATCTTGAAGACAAGCAGGAGCCCGGTGAGGAGCGTGAGCGCGGCCCAGAACACGGCAAAAACGCGGTGGACGGTGCCGGTGGTCTTGCCTCCGAAGGCCGCGGCCAGGGCGTAGCCGCCCACGATGAGAAGAAGGGCGGCGAAGACCTGCTCGATGGCGACCGTCGCGATGAGGGGAAAACCGATGGCGACAACGCCGAGCACAATGAGGAGGATTCCCTGGAACATGGTCCAGCTGGAGGATCTGTCGGTGGTGGGAGAGGGCATAGACCGGTTAAGTTGGCTTCGAAGGGCCGTCGAGGGAAGCGCATTTTTTCGGCGGACGGGAGACACATTGCTGCTAGGGTGCGAGCGGCGAAGCCCGCATGACCAAGAAGAAACCAGCGCCTCGTTGTCACCCCGGAGCCCGGCGCATCAGCCTGCTGCGGCCGCGCGCGCGCCAGCGGAGGATCCGCCGTCAGCGAACCCGACGGCTCGGTCGTCTGGTCCTCGCCTGTTTTTTGCTCTGGACCATCGTGGCCTCTTTCTATGCCGCATGGGCCTGGACTTTCGACTTGCAGCAGGTCGGGCACATCCCCGAAAGCTCGCTCGTCCTCGACCGCAACGGTCAGGTCTACACCCGCCTGGCCGGCGAGCACCGTCGCACGGTTCCGCTTTCGGCCATCAGCCCTTGGTTTGTCCGCGCGGTCATTGCCCGGGAGGATTCGCGCTTCCGCCAGCATTTCGGCATTGATCCGATCGGCATCGTGCGTGCGGTGGCCAGCAACCTCGCCGCCGGTGGCATCAGGCAGGGCGGCAGCACGCTGACCCAGCAGCTCGCGCGAAACAGCTTTCCCCTCGGCGGGCAGAACATCCATCGCAAGATTCTCGAGGCTGTTCTGGCCCTGAGAATGGAAATGGTTTTCTCCAAGGACGAAATCCTCACGCACTACATGAACCGGATCTACTTCGGAGCCGGACTTTTCGGCATCGAAACGGCCAGCCAGGCCTACTTTCAAAAGCCGGCGGCCGATTTGACGCTGGCCGAATCGGCTCTGCTCGCCGGGCTTATTCGCAGTCCTAATCGCTTGTCGCCCTTCCGCGACCCGAATGGCGCGCTGGAGCAACGCAACATCACGCTCCAGCAAATGGAATCACTTGGTTACATTTCCGCCGGGCAGCGTGAGGAGGCCCAAGCCGAGCCGGTCCTGCTGGCGGCCGAGCGTCCACCGCCGCCGCAAGAGGACTGGGCCATGGAGTTGCTCTGGCGCGAATTGGAACGCATCTTGCCGCAGGATATTCTCGATGGCGCGGGCTTGAAGATCTACACCACGCTGGACACCGGGATGCAGCGCACGGCCGTGGCGGCGGTCGAGGAGCAACTGCAATCGGTCGAAGCCCGCCCGGGGTATGCGCATCCGCGCAAGGCCGAAGTTGGTCCGGTTGACCCCCAGAGTCGCGAGGGCACGCCGTATTTGCAGGCCTCGGCCATGGCGATCGACAATGACACCGGCGGGGTGCGGGTGCTCGTCGGAGGACGTGATTACGCCGCGAGCAAGTTCAACCGTGCCTATTTCTCCGAGAGGCAGGTTGGTTCGGCAGCCAAGCCCTTTGTCTATGCCGTGGCTTTCGCCGGGGGGCTTGATCCAACCACCCCGGTGAGTGACGACCGCATCCAGCCGGGGGAACTGCCCAAGGCCTTCGGTCGCTATGACCCGTCAAACAGCGACGAGACCTACCGGGGAATGCTGCCGGCCAAGGAGGGTCTGATTCTCTCCCGAAACACCATGAGTGTGCGCATCGGCACGATGGCGGGGATTGACCGGGTGCGGGAGACCATCCTCGCCGCGGACTTAACCAAGGACGCCCCGCGTTTTCCTTCCATTTTTCTTGGCTCCTTCAGCGGAACTTTGCGCGCCTTGACGGCAGCCTACGCGGCCTTGGCCAGCGATGGTGTCGCTCCCACGCCGTATCTGCTCGATCGGGTCGAAGACCCCCAGGGCCGGGTGCTCTACCGGCGCAAGGACGTGCGGCAGCGAATTCTTCCCGCCCGGGCCGCCCGCCTCACGGCGGCGGTGCTGGTGGAGGCGATGACCCGTGGCACGGGAGCAGCGGCGGCCGGCCTGGGCTACCAGGGCAAGGCGGGGGGAAAGACCGGCACGACCAACGATTACCGGGACGCTTGGTTTCTTGGCTTCGATGAAACCACCACCTGCGGCGTGTGGGTCGGCTTCGACCGGCCGAAGCAGATCATGGACCGCGGCTACGGCGCGACCCTGGCCCTGCCGATCTGGGTCAAGATTATGAACGCCGTCCCCTCGCCGCCCGCCTAGGAAGCAGCCTGCCGCATAAGCGAGAGAACCCGGGCGGCGGCGCCGGAGTCGATGGCCTCGGCCGCGCGGGCGACGGCGGCGGACCATTCATCCGCGAGGCCTGCCACGATCAGGGCGGCGGCGGCATTGGCCAGAACGAGGTCGCGGGCCGGACCGGGCACGCCGCCGAGAATGCGTTCGAGCAGAAGCGCATTGTCCGCCGCATCGCCCCCGCGAAGGTCGGCCAAGTTGCCCGGGGCAAAACCCAAATCCTCCGGTTGCAAAAAACGGCGACGCGACGGGCCCTCGCCGATCTCCACGACAACGGTCGGACCGAGGGTGGAAATTTCATCCATCACGCCGTGCTCTCCGGCGCGGCCGTGCACGATCCATGCCCGCTCGCGCCCGAGCCTTGGCAGCACGTCGGCATAGACGGGGAGCAATTGCTCGCTGAATACGCCGGTGAGTTGGCCGGCCGGGCGGGCCGGATTGAGCAGCGGGCCCAGCATGTTGAAAACCGAGGCCCGGCCGCGCCCGCCGAGAATTTTGCGGGCCGGAGCCACCGCGCGAAAAGCCGGATGGAAACGGGGGGCAAACAGGAACACCGCGCCGGCGGTCTCGAGCATGCGGGCGAGGGTTTCCGGCGGGGCCTCGATCGGCACACCGAGGGCTTCGAGCACATCGGCCCCGCCGCTGCGGGAGGTGACCCCGCGGTTGCCGTGCTTGACCAGCCGCGCACCGGCTCCGGCAGCGACAAACATCACCGCGGTGGAAACATTGAACAATCCGAGTTTGTCCCCTCCCGTGCCGCAGACATCCAGAACCGGACCGAGGCCCGCCGGGACCTCGAAGGGCTCGGCCCGATCGAGAAAGGTCGAGGCAAAGGCACAAACCTCGCCGGGTGTCTCACCTCGGTGATTGAGCGCCTCGAGAAAATCGGCCTTCTCTTCGTCACCGGCGGAGGCGGAGAGAAGGTCGGCCGCGATCTCTCGCACCTCGGCAGCGGTGAATTCCGCCCTGGCGGGCAATTGTTCGGTCCATTGTTTCATCGGCCAACCTCCTTGATCAATTCCATCAACCTTTCGGCTGGCCATTGCCCGGGCACCTGCGGGCGATCGAGGTAGCCGTAATTGAGGCGGGAGCCGGCGGCCGCGAGGGCCAGACGGGAGACGCGCCCGAGCGGCCCCATGCCCATCAACGCCACGGGGCCGGCCGCCCTCGCGGCCAACTCAAGCAACGTGGCCAGGTCGCGTGGCCCGCGCAATGTGGTGGCCACCTTCACAATCTCAGCCCCAGCCTGCCGCGCGGCGCGCAACTTGGACTGCAAAGCCGCGGCCGAGGGAGTCCGCCGAAAATAATGAACACTGACGACGCGGGCGACACCTTGGCGGGCTGCCTCCTCCATCACGCCAGCCAACGCGTGGACGGAACGCAATTCAACGTCGATGGCCGCCGCATGGGGAAGGAAGTGCGCCAACAAGCGGCCGCGCTCGCGGGCCGCCAGTTGACCACGGCCTCCCTCGGACGCGTGGCGGGCCGTGAACAGGAAGGGAAACCTCAGGCCGGGCAGCGCCGACTCCACGAGGGCAAGAGAGTCAGCGAGGCAGTCGAGACGGATCTCCAGTAGGTCAACGGCGCGGGGCGGAAGACTCCGCGCGGCGGCCAGTCCAGCCCTGCTGTGGACGGTCGCGACGGCGAGCGGGCCGAGGCGGGTCGGTAGCTTTTTCTTTTGGGCCATGGCAGATTCGTGACTAATGTAAGGGATTTGCGGACCGGCCGCCATACCATTTCGCCCCATGCTCTCGCGCAAACAGGAACTTTCGTTGCAGGTGAACCAAATCGCCGACGGGCTGATCCTCGGTGCCTTGCTCTACGTGAGCTACGCGCTGCGCTATTACCGCATCATCGACTTTGACGTTCTGCCGGAAATTCCACCGCTGGAGGGATTCATCTGGATGTTCATTGTGGTGATTCTTTTCGCCCCCCTGCTGCTCGAGATGCAGGGATTTTATCAATACCCGCTGGAGAAAAAGCTCCGCCGATCGCTCGAGCAGATCGCCGCTGCCGGATTCTGGCTCGGGCTCATCCTCGGGGCTTGTGTCATTTTCCTGCGGTTGGGCATTCCCAGTCGGTCGGCCTTCGTCCTCTTCATCCTGCTCAGCCCGCTCGGACTACTGGCCCGCGAATGGGCCTACCGGGCCTACTATCTGCGGCGCTTGCAGCACGGCGGAGCGGGAGAAAACATCATTCTGGCGGGGAACGCGGAGAAGATGGATGAGGTCCTTGGTGCCCTCACGCCGGTGCAGAAAATGGAACTCAGGGTGGTCGAACGCATCGACCTCGACGGGCAGTCGGTCGAGGCCCTTGTTACCGCCATGCACCGGCACAGCGTCGGTCGCGTGCTCCTGGCTTTCGACACCCACTCCTCCGGTGGACTGCAGGCTTCCATCGCCGCCTGCGAGACCGAGGGGGTTGAAGCCTGGGTGGCGGCGGATTTCGTCCGCGCCTCCATTGCGCGACCGACCTACGAATCGCTCGGCCGCATGCCCATGCTGGTTTTTCGGGTCACGCCGGATCTTTCCTGGGCGCTGCTGCTCAAGTCCGTGATGGACCGCGTCGGGGCGGGGGTCCTGCTGATCCTACTCGCGCCGGTTTTCCTTGCGACCGCGCTCGGTATCCGCCTGACCTCGCCGGGCCCCGTGATTTTCAAACAGCAGCGGGCCGGCCGGCACGGTCGCCCCTTCACCATGTATAAGTTTCGGTCGATGCACAGCGATGCGGAAATGCAGCGCGAAGAACTGCGGGCCTTCAACCAGATGAGCGGGCCGGTCTTCAAGATTGAGAACGACCCGCGCATCACACCTTTCGGCCGTTGGTTGCGCCGGACGAGTCTCGACGAGTTGCCCCAGCTCATCAATGTGCTCCGCGGCGAGATGAGTCTGGTCGGGCCCCGCCCGTTGCCGGTTTACGAGGTCAACAACTTCGAGCTGACCGCGCACCGGCGGCGTTTGAGCATGAGACCGGGGCTGACCTGCCTCTGGCAGATTCAGGGCCGCAACAACGTGCATGACTTCGGGGAGTGGGTTCGGCTCGATGTCGAATACATTGACAATTGGTCGCTCGGGCTCGACATGAGCATCCTGCTGCGCACCGTCCCGGTGGTGTTCTTTGGCTGCGGAGCGAGGTAGCGCGGAAAGGCTGGATTTGCGGCCACCTCATGCTATAAGAGCTTTTTATTTCCCTCACCAACAATGAAATCCGCTGCTGTTCTTGCTCTCGCCGCCCTCGCGCTGACCTCCCACGGAGTTTTGGCCCAACAACCCAACACCGACTTCAAAGTCACCGGCATCAAACCCGACTTTGTCACCACCCCCGACTATTCGGTCAACTTCGGCCCGAAAAACAAGCGGGTCGCGAAGAACAAGAACTTCCTTGAAATCGAAACCAACTTTGACTGGCAACCGAAAGCCAACAAGCCCGAGTTTCTCGACGAGCTGACCTTCACCTATTACGTGCTGCTGAAAAATCAGGATCGCGAGAATCCGAAAGGAACACTCCTCGTCGGCTCGGTGACCCATACGGCGATTCCGCAGGAGAAGGGACTGAACTCGGTCATGTATGTGAGCCCGCGCACCCTTGAGCGTTTCTTCGCTGGCAAGGTTCCGACGACAGTTGACCAATCGGTCGTCGATCTCGCCGTGACGATCAGCTCGCAGGGACAGTTGGTCGCCGAAGCGAGCTGGAAAGGCCGCGGCCAGTGGTGGACCACCTACCAGCAGGTCACCGGCTACGTGCTCAATAAGAACGAAACACCTTTCGGCCCGCTGGCTTGGGACTATTACGAGGCCATCAAGGCCCGGCCCGCCGGCCAGTAAACGGCCGACCCCCGCTCACCTCCGCCCGAGCCTTCGACCGAATCATGCCCAGGCCTCCCTCCCGCGTCGCCGCCGTCAACCTCGGCATGCAAACCGTCACCATGGCGGTCTTCGACGCAACCAAGGATGGCGGGCTGCAACTCCACGCCTTCGCCCAGGCGGATCTGGTGCCGGATCCGGCCGCGGATGCCAGCCGGGGCGGGCAGTTGAAAATCGCCCTCGACGGCTTGCGTGCTGAACTCGGCTGGAAGCAGGGCTACGTCGCCTGCGCCATTCCCTCGCAGGGCGTCTTTGCGCGTTTCGTCAAGATACCGAAAGTTGAAGCAGACAAGGTTGACCAGGTTGTGCTTTTCGAGGCCCAGCAGAACGTCCCCTACCCCATTGAGGAAGTGGCCTGGTCCTATCAGGTGCTGCCCGAGAAGGAGCCGGACTCGTTGAACGCGCTGATCATCGCGACCAAGACCGAGCAGCTCGAGACCGCGGTGGGTGCCATGCAGGAGGCGAAGTTGGCTCCCGACCTCATCGAGACCTCACCGTCCGCCCTTTACAACGCCTTCCGCTACAACTACCCGGACGTGCAGGGGTGTTCGCTCCTCATTGACCTTGGGGCGCGCGCCACCAATCTCCTTTTCATCGAGGGCGACGAAGTCTTCATGCGAACCCTCCCGATCGGCGGCAACTCGATCACGGCGGCCCTGCACAAGAAATTCGAGACACGCGCCTTCGGCGAAGTCGAGGACTTCAAACGCACGGAGGGATTGATCCCACCGCCGGGAAACTACACCGGGGCCAAGAGCGAGGAAATTGCCGAGATGGGCAAGATCGCCCGCACCGTGATGACCCGCATCCACAACGAAATCACCCGGTCGGTCACGTTCTACCGGACGAGTCAGAAAGGCGCGGCGCCGATGCGAGTGTTTCTCGCCGGCGGCGGCGTCTCGCTGCCCTACACCCTCGAATTCTTCAACGAGAAACTCTCCCTGCCGATCGAATTTTTCAATCCCCTCAGGCGCGTCAGCGTGGGCTCGAGCCTCGCGCCTGAGACTCTGGCCAAAGCCGCCCACACTCTGGGCGAATGCGTCGGCCTCAGCCTGCGCCCGATGACCGGGGACTGTCCGTTGGAGATCACGCTGAAGTCCGCAGCTCTGGAAAAGGCGCGGGCCAATGACCGCCGGCGCCCATTTCTCTTCGCGGCGGCGGCTGTCTTCCTTGCGGCGATCGGCTTGGTCGGCCTGTATTATCGGCAGGCCGGAGCTTACCTCGAAGGAGTCAACACCGGCTTGCAGGCCCAGATTGCACCGCTCGAGCAGTTGAATGGCCAGATCACCGAGTTGCAAAAACGTCGTGACCAACTGCTCAAGGATTCCCCCGATCTCGCGGCCGCCCCCATCTGGCGGGTTGCCTGGGTCGAACTGCTCAAGGATCTCAACTCGCGTCTGCCCGCCAAGTTCATCTGGGTGACCAAACTATCACCCTCCCCCGAAGTCCCCGGATTTTCGGCTGCTTCGGCGGCCAAGCCCACGGCGGCACCAGCAACCGACAAGCCGGGCGAGGGCGCGAACCAGGCCAACGCCGTCAGCGGAATCCTCATCGAGGGTCTCTACTTGGAGAATCCGGGCGGCCCGGCCGTGGTGAGCGAGTTCGTCGATGCCCTGGCCAAATCGGAACTTTTCGACATCAACGACGGCAACAAGGATGCGGTGATCCAACTGCGCACCGCGCAAAGCGGTGAAGCGTGGGCTTACAAATACAAACTGCTTCTGCCGCTCAAGCGCCCCATCCCTCTCTAATGGACTGGTTTCGACACAACCCACTTCTCGGTGGTCTGCTGGTAGCCACGGCCCTCTTGGCTCTGGTCGGTGGCTACTTCGTGCAGACGGGGAGCACCTTCTACGCCGAGCAAGTGGAGGCCTACAGCACCCATAGCGGTGCGCTGAACCGTCTCCAAACAGCCAAGCCATTTCCCAGCGAGGCCAATCGTGCCGCGGCTCAGACCGAGTTCGACGCGGCCGAAAAAACACTGCAGGAACTCTCCTCCTACGTGGAAAGCCAGAGCGATCCGGTGCGCCCGCTGAATCCCCAGGAGTTTCAGGACGAGTTGAGCAAGAAAGTGGCAGCGGTCATTGAGGCCGCAGCCAAGGCCGGTGTGACCCTGCCGGATGGTTTTTATCTGGGCTTCGACGCCTACCGCACCGCTCCGCCGGCGCCCGCGGCGGCAGCTTTGCTCGGTCAGCAGTTGCTGGCGGTGGAACAAGTCGTCACGCAGTTGATCAAAGCCCAGGTGAAGGGAATCAACAACATCAGCCGCCGCCCCCTGTCGGTTGAAGCTCCGGGAGGAGATGCGGCCAAGAACAAGAAGGACAAGCCGGGTGAAGACGGCAAAAGCAAGCTGGTTCACCTCGCCCTCGCACCTTTTGATGTGGCCTTCGAAGGCGACCAAACCGCTTCCCGCGCCGCCATGGCGGCGATCGTGACAGCCCGCCCCCTCATCTTCATCCGTCTGGCCTCGGTGGCCAACTCGCAGCCCGAGGCGCCCACGAAAGAAGCCGCACCCGGGGCCACCCCGGTTTCTACCACCGGAACAAATGCCACCGGCATTCCCGTGCTTTTCGGCCAGGAGACCCTGCAAGTCATCCTGCGCCTCGCCGCCATCTCCGGACCGGAAAACAACTGACATGGATTATCTGAAGGCCCACTACGACCGGATCCTGCTCATCGTCGCCGCACTGCTGCTCTGTGCTGCCGTGGCCTATGTGGTTCTCGGTCTGTCCGCAGTGAGGTCCGAGCATGCCCTTGTGCAGGCCGCCACCTCGGGGGCGGCCTATCAAACCGATGCCTCCCTCGAGCGGTTGGCCAAGGACGGCGATAAACTCAAGAATCCGGATAAACACCTCTGGCGCGAGGCGGAGACTTCGCTGTTCATCAGTCGCGTTCATGTTCTGCGGGACGGCCAGCTGGTCGATATTTTGGAGAGCGACACGGAGCTGCACGCCGGCATCCCGAACACCTGGATCATCGAGAACAAGCTGGATTACACCGATACGAACCTCCCGGCCAACGATCCGGACTCCGACGGCTTCAGCAACCTGGAGGAGTTTCGCGCCGGGACCAATCCCAAGGATGCCGCGTCGAAGCCTCCCGTTTGGACCAAGCTGCGGATGAAGAGCTACGAGAGAATTCCTTTCCGCATCAAATTCATGGGCGCCCCCAGCGTCTCGCCGGGCCAGCCCTACTCGTCCGGCACGCAGCTCTCGATCAACATGGGGGACTTGAGCAAGCCCACGCAGTTCCTCAAGGTCGGGGAAAAGATCGCCGGAACAAATTTGGTCATCGTCTCGGCCGAATCGAAAGCCGCGACCAACGCGGTCGGCGCGACCGTTGACGTATCGGAGGTGAAGGTGCGCGACACGGCTACCGGCGACGAAATTCTTCTCATCGCGGACAAGGAGGTCGATTCGCCCTACTCGTTCGCCATCCTCGCGGACCTCATTTCTGGCTCGGACATTCGGGTGGAGAAGGGTAAAAATTTCCCGCTTGGGACCGACGGCAAGAGCTACAAACTCATTGACGCCACAGAGACTGGGGCTGTAATAGAGGACACGGTGTCGCCCGGGCAACGTTTGAACGTCCCCCCGCTTTGAGCCCCGGCGCAGACCATCCACCCGAGCAACCTGTGAAACCCATCAGCACTATGCCATTAAGCGGGATTCCGTCGTTCCGACACGCTCTTCCCCTGCTGGCGCTCCTCGCCTGTCTCGCCCCTGGCCTCGTCCAGGCCGGCTCCGGCGGCCAAGTCCCGTCCTCCGGCGTCGAAGCTACGGCAGAATTTGAGATCGCGAAGCGGATGCAACTCGCACAGGACTACGCTCCCCAGGCGATGCAGCGTGGATCGATCGCGCTGATGGAGCGGGATTACGAAACAGCCTTTGCCCAATACAAAACTGCGGTCGATGCCGTGCCCGACGCGCCGCAAGTCCGGGAGCTTCGCTCGGCCGCCATGGACGGATTCGCCAATGCGGTTATGGGGCTGGCGGAACAGCGCATCGCGGAGGGCCGATGGGAGGATGCCAAGACCACCGTCAAGGTCATCCTCGAGCCGCAATACAACCCGAACTATAAGCCTGCCCAGCGCCTGCTCGCCCGCCTCGAGTCGCCCGATTATTTCAACAAGACCATCACGCCGGGCTTTGTCTCCAAAGTCGAAGAGGTCAAGTCACTCCTAGTCGAGGCCCAGGGCCTTTACGACTCCGGAAGGTTCGACGAATCCTTCGCCAAATATGAGGCGGTGCTGCGCCTCGACCGCTACAACGTGGCCGCCCGCCGCGGCATGGAGCAGGTCAACCTCGGGCGCTCCCGAGTGGCCGATGACGCCCAGAATCACACCCGTGCGGCCATGATCAGCGAGGTGGACAAAGCTTGGGAAACCCCGGTGCGCCGCGCCGACCTTGGGCCAGCCGCCGTGATCGAGCAGCCTGTCCTGACCACGCGCGGCACGCAATCGGTCAACCGCAAACTCGACGAGATCGTCATTCCCCGCATCAACTTCACGGATGCCACGGTGCGCGAAGCGGTGGAATACCTGCGTCAGCGCTCGGCGGAGCTTGATCTGGACGGCGGGGACGTCGGCAATCGCGGAGTCAACATCGTGCTCAAGCTGGATGCGGCAGCCGCCTCGCAAACCATCACCATCGATCTGTCCAACATTCCACTGCGCGAGGCCCTCGACTACATCACCCGCCTGGCCAACTTGAAGACCAAGATCGAGCCTTACGCGGTTCTCATCGTGCCCCTCTCCGAGGCGACGGATACGCTCGTCACGAAGGAATACCGCGTGCCGCCCGGCTTCATCACCAGCCTTCCGTCAGGCTCGGCGCCAGCCGCCGATGCCGGCAGTGGCGGCAGCACCGCAGCACGCAGCACGGCCAAGGATTTCCTGGAATCGCAGGGCGTGCAATTCCCCCCCGGAGCCAGCGCGAACTTTCTCTCCAGCAGCAGCCGGTTGATCGTCCGCAACACTCAGGAGAATCTCGATCTGGTCGACGCCTTGGTCGAGAACTCAACCGGGAGCGTGCCTTCGCAAGTCGAGATTGAATCCAAGTTCATCGAGATCTCGCAGCAGAACCTCAAGGAACTGGGCTTTGATTGGCTCCTCGGCCAGTTCGCCCTGCCCGGTGGATCAGGCGTTTACGCCGGAGGCGGCACGCCCAATGCAACGGGCACCACCGCGCCCTTCGCCTATCCCGGGACGGATACCGCCGTGGGCGTAAACAATGTCACGGCAGGAAACCGCACGGGCGAGGCCGCCATAGCAGGAAACGCCTTGGATGCTCTGTTATTCGGAACTCCCGCCGGTCCCGCCGCCGGTGTTCTTGCCTTGGCCGGTGTCTTCAGCAACCCCCAGTTCCAGGTGGTGCTTCGGGCCGTGAACCAAAAGAAGGGCATCGACGTTCTCTCCGCCCCCAAGGTGACAACCAAGAGCGGCACCCAGGCAACCATCGAAATCACCCGCGAGTTCCGTTACCCGGAGGTTTACAGTCCGCCGCAGATTCCCCAAAGCACTGGTAGCGGAACCCAGCCCATCACCCCGGCCACCCCGGAAAGTTTCAAAATGACCCCAACCGGTGTGCGCCTCGTGGTGGAACCTACAGTGGGAGCGGACAATTACACCATCGACCTGCGCTTGCTTCCGGAGGTGACGGAATTTGAGGGGTTCATCAATTACGGTTCTCCTATTCTTAACCGTGGCGTGGTCGTGACCGAGAACAAGATCGAATACCCGGTCTTCAACCAACGCAAAGTGGAAACCTCCGTAAGCATCTACGACGGCCAGACCGTCGCTCTGGGTGGTCTCATCCGGGAGGACGTGCAGAAGGTCAGCGACAAGACCCCCATCTTGGGTGATATCCCTTATGCTGGAGTCCTTTTTCGCTCCCAGTCCGACCAGCACATCAAACGCAACCTCATCATTTTTGTCACCGCCACTCTAATGGACCCGGCCGGCCAAGCCTTGGCCGCCGCCCAGATGCCGATGGAAACCGAGGACCTCGCACCGGCTGACACTTCGCTCGAACTTACACCCGAGCAATCCACTTATGAGCCGCCGCTGCCCAAGTAACACTTTCATGCACCGGCTCATCGCCATCGCCGTTCTTTTCGCTTCGCTCGCTCCGGCCGTCCGGGCCGGCTCCGGCGGCGAAGTCGTGGTTGGGGGCATCGAGTCCACAGCCGATCGCGAGGAGACTCGGCGCCAGCAAAACATCGCGCGGGCCGAGGAGGCCCTGCGTCGCGGTGATGCGGCGCTGGCGCGCGGCGACATCGAGGCGGCTTATCTGGCCTACAGAGACGCCCTCGACCTCGTGCCCGATGGCACAGCCACCAAAAGCCTGCGCGCCCGCGCCCTCTCCCGCTACTCCTCCACCGCGGTGCGCTACGCCGAGTATCTCGTCAGTCAGGGCGAATATGCGAAGGCTGAGGCCGTGGCCCGCGAGGTCTTGGAACCGCGTTACAACCCGAGTTATCAGCCAGCCGCCCTCTTCCTCTCGCACTTGGAGGAACCGGATTATTTCAACAAAACGATCACCCCGCAGTTCGCCGAGCGCCGGACCAAGGTCAATGATTTGCTTCTTCAAGCCACGGGATTTTCTGATTCCGGACGCTACGACCTGGCGGAAAAGCGCTACCAGCAGGTCTTGGCCGTCGACCCATACAACTCAGCCGCCTTCCGAGGCATGGAAGACGTCGAACTGGGAAAGCAACGCTACTACGACAGTGCCTACAATGAGACCCGCTCCCGCATGCTCTGGCAGGTGGACAAGGCGTGGGAGAGACCGAAACGTCGCTTCGTCGAGGCGCGCTCCACCGATTCCACCGCCCTGCAACAAGAGCGCCGGGGCACGGAGTTGATGATCGCCCGACTTAACAGCATCACCATTCCCAAAGTTGATTTCCGGGACGCGACCGTCCGCCAAGCCATTACGTTCCTCCAGCAGCGGAGCCGCGACTTGGACACCACAGAGGCCGATGCGACCCAGCGCGGGATCAACATTGTTCTCAAGCTCCCCGCCACCCCGCCGCCCGCTCCGGCTGCGGCGGGAGATCTGCTCAGCGGCGACGCGGCGCCTGTCGCTGCGACTCCGGATAGCCGGATTACGCTAAACCTGACCGATGTGCCTCTCTACGAAGCGCTGCGCTATGTCGCAACTTTGGCGGGCCTTAAAGTCAAGGTGGAGCCTTTCGCTGTTTCGGTGGTGCCCCTCTCCGAGCCGACGGACACGCTGGAACAGCGCGAGTTCAAAGTTCCACCGGGATTCATCACGGGCGGTGCCACCAGCGCCGAGCCGGCCGCGCTGGCAGGCCGCTCGAGCAGTGCCGGCGGGACTGGCGGAACATTGTCCGCCAAGCAGGGCGCCCGTGACTTTCTTGAGTCGCAAGGCGTGGAATTTCCTCCTGGAGCCAGCGCCAACTTCATTGCCGGCAGCAGCCGCCTCGTCGTGCGGAACACCGCCCCCAACCTCGACCTGATCGAGTCTCTCGTCGATGCCGCCATGGGTGAACAGCCAACCCAGGTGGAGATCGAGGCCAAGTTTGTCGAGGTTTCTCAAGATAACCTGAAAGAGCTGGGGTTTGATTGGGCTCTCGGCCCCTTCTCCATTCCCGGATCCGATGCTGTCTTTGGCAGCGGTGGCACCCCGATCGCTTCTGGGAGTTCCGCCTATCCCTTCATCGATCCCGTGACGGGCACCGTGGTTGGCACCGACTCCGTCACCAGCGGCCTTCGCACCGGCAGCCAAGCCATTTCGGCCAATAGCATTGACGCGGTCATTGCGGGCACGGCCGGTGCCGCCACCGCCCCTGCCGCCGGTGTCTTCTCCATCTCAGGAGTCTTCACCAACCCTCAGTTTCAGGTTGTCCTGCGTGCCCTCAACCAGAAGAAAGGGGTGGACTTGATGGCGGCGCCGAAAGTGACCACGAAGAGCGGACAGAAAGCCACCATTACCATCAGCCGAGAGTTCCCCTATCCCGAAACGTATGCGCCTCCGCAGGTCCCGCAAAATACAGGCTCCGGAGCTCAAAATACCGCGGTGATAGGCCAAGCACAGCAAGCCGATCCGGTCGTTACGCCCGCTTTCCCCCAGGATTTCACCACCAGGAATCTTGGCGTCACTCTTGAGGTCGAGCCCCAAATTGGTCCGGACGGCTACACCATCGACCTTAACCTCTCCCCGGAAGTTGTTGACTTTGACGGCTTCATCAACTACGGCAGCCCCATTTATTCAGCCGCTAACCTGACCGCCGCTCAGGATCTTCTCCAGGCGGCTCTGAATCCTACGAGCTTGCTGAATCCATCGGCTCGTTTTGAACCCCAACTGTTGACCACCAACATCATCAACCAGCCAGTCTTCAGTGTGCGCAAAATTACGACCAACGTGAGTATTTGGGACGGGCAAACCGTGGCCTTGGGCGGCTTGATCAGCGAGAACATCCAAAAGGTCAATGACAAGGTTCCGGTCCTCGGCGACATCCCCTATGCCGGGGTCCTCTTCCGCTCCTCGGTCGACCAGAAGATCAAGACCAACCTCATCGTCTTCGTCACCGCACGCTTGATGGATGCGGCCGGTCAGCCTTTGCGCCCCGAGACCGATACCGATCAGGAAGAAATTGTTGAGCCTCTCGGATTACCGCAGGACCTGCGCAAACCCAGCGTCTCGGCCAAGGGGTTCCGGCAGAAGTAGCGGACTTGGCCGAAGACGCCCAAGCGTCTGCCGCTTCCCTGCTTGACCGACCTAGAGGCCAGACGCCTCCGTTACCAACCACGTCACTTCCAATTCCATGCTGCTCGGACTCACAGGCGGCGTAGCCACCGGAAAATCCACCTTTGATGGATTCCTCCGCGCCCGCCACAGCTTTGCCCACTTCGACGCGGATGCCTGCGTGCATGAGTTGCTGGCCGAAAACGCTGCCGTCATCGCTGAAGTAATCGGCCTGTTTGGCCCGACCGTGCGCGACGCCTCCGGGGGCATTGATCGGGCGGCGGTGCGTCGCATCGTCTTCCGCGATCCGGCGGCCCGCGCCCGCTTGGAGAAGATCCTGCACCCTCGCGTGCGCGAGCGCTGGCAAGCCCTCCTGTCGGTCTGCCTGGCGACCGGAGAAGACATGCTCTGCAACATCCCACTCCTTTTCGAGACGTCGGCCGAGGGCTTTTTTGACCTGACCATCGTCGTGGCCGCCACGACGGATCGGCAGCGAAGCCGCATGGCTGCTCGTGGGTTGGATGAAGCAACGATCGAAGCCCTCCTGGCCAGCCAGTGGCCCATGGAGGACAAAATCCGCGGCGCTTCCCTCGTCGTTTGGAACGACGGCAGCAAAGAGGCGCTGCAACGTCAGGCCGAGGCCACCCTCGCCCGTATTTTTTCATGAAGACCATGCTCGCCCCACAGCCTGAGACTGGCCCGACCGAGCTTTCCGTTTTTCCGCCGAATGCAGCTGCGGTGGCCGGCTTCGAAGCTTCGGTGGATGACCTGCAGCGTCTGAATCATGTCGGACTGACTTCACTGCTCGATCGTTACCAGTTGCGCCCCCGCCCGGACGCGACCAAGCGTCACCTCGTCTTTGATCTCTGCCGGTTCCTCGTCGCGGCGGGCGCGAAGCTTACGGTTGCTGGCATCATCGAAACCATGGCCGACCATGCCATGCTGCGCTGGGCCCGCTACAACTTCGCGGCCGGGCCGGACGATCTGTTTGTCTCCATCGGACTGGTGCGTGATTTCAACCTGCAGAGCGGTCTTCGCGTCCGGGGCACACTGCGCCTGCCGGCCGATCGGGAGCGCTATTGTGCGCTCGTTGATCTCACGACCATCGAGGAAATCCCGGTGGCCGAATGGAAAAGCCCCACCCCGTTCGACAAACTGACGCCGCTTTTTCCCCAGGAACGGATCATGTTGGAGAGCCTGACCGAGCCGACCCTCAGCGCCCGCGCCGTGGACCTGATCGCCCCGCTCGGCAAGGGACAGCGCGCGCTCATCGTCGCTCCGCCGCGGACCGGAAAAACCATCCTGATGAAGCACCTCGCGCAGGCCATCCGCTCGACCGCCCCCGACGTGCGGCTCATGCTTCTCCTGGTGGACGAGCGACCCGAGGAGGTGACAGACCTGCGGCGCTCGATTGATGCCGATATTTACAGCTCAACCTTCGACGAATCACCCCAGCGCCACACGGAACTGGCCGAATTGGTCAGCGAGCGAGCCAAGCGCCTCGTCGAGTTGGGCCAGGATGTGGTCATTCTCCTCGACAGCATCACCCGCCTGGCCCGGGGCTACAACAACCTCCAGCCCGGCAAGGGTCGCATCATGTCTGGCGGCGTCGATGCCAAGGCCCTGATGAAGCCGAAACGCTTCTTCGGCGCCGCCCGCAATACGGAGGAAGGGGGCAGCCTGACCATTGTCGCCACGGCGTTGGTGGAAACGCAGAGCCGGATGGATGACCTGATCTTCGAGGAGTTCAAGGGCACGGGAAACATGGAAGTCCACCTCGATAGGACCATCGCCGATCAGCGCATCTTTCCAGCCATCCATGTGACCAAGTCGGCGACTCGCCGGGAGGAAAATCTTTACCATCCGGACGAGCTGGCCCGGGTCATTGTGTTGCGCAAGCAATTGAACGAGTTGCCTGCCGTCGAGGCCATGGAGACCCTCATGGCGAACCTGAACCGCACCCAGAGCAACGCCGAGCTGTTGCTTCGTGGGCTCCGCTGAACATGAGCGCTCACCTCGATGACCACCTGCCAGCGGAAACTGCTCCGGCTAATCCGTTCGAACGCCGCATTGGTTACAAATTCCGCAATTCCCTCCTCCTCGCCGAGGCCCTGACCCACCCGAGTCTCTCCTTCGAACGGAAAACCTTTCACTTCGACAACCAACGCTTGGAGTTCCTCGGTGACGCCGTTCTCCAATTGGTCGTCACCCACCATCTTTACCGGCTTTTTCCCACGTTCAGTGAGGGGCAGCTGACCAAGCTGCGGTCGAGGATTGTTTCGCGGGAAGGCCTGAAAAAGCACGCCCTCGCCCTTGACCTCGGTCGCTATCTCATGCTCGGCCGCGGCGAGGAGGCCAGCCACGGACGCGACCGATCGTCCAACCTGGCTGACGCTTTTGAAGCCTTGGTCGGGGCGCTCTACCTGGACAGCGACCTTGAAACGGTCAGGCGGTTTGTTCTCCGCGTGGCCGGCGATGATTTGGCCGCCCTCACCCGCGAACCGGGCGAGCACAATCCGAAGGGTGAGTTGCAGGAAATCCTCCAGGCGCTCTCGCCGCAAAGCCCTGGTTATGAGGTCGTGGCCGAAACCGGTCCCGACCACCTCAAGGAGTTTGTTTGCCGGGTTCTTTGGGAGGGACGCGAGATCGGGCGCGGCACGGGCCAGAGCAAGAAGCAGGCGGAAATCAACGCCGCTGCGCGGGCCCTGGAACTTCGTGTCTGGTCCATGGCCCAGCAGCGCCCTAACCAGGCTGCTGGTATTCCTGCAGACAACGGACGGAATAGCCCGCCTTCTTGAGCGACTTGATCGCGCGAATACTCATCCGGGCGGCGCGCAGGGTGGTCATGATGGGAATGCGATGCGCGACGGCCGCGCTGCGGATGGCCACCTCGTCGCGACGGGGATTTTTCCCGTGCGGCGTGTTGATGATGAACTGCATCTCACCGTTCTTGATCAGATCGAGCAGATTGGGGCGTCCGTCCGCCAATTTGTAGACCAGCGAGGCCTCCACCCCAGCCCGACGGAGCACCTCGAGTGTGCCTTTCGTCGCGTGCAAGTTGAAGCCCTCTGAGGAGAACTCCCGGGCAATCGGCACCACTTGATCCTTGTCCGCATCCTTCACGCTGACGAAAACATTCCCACCCGACGGCAGCGGTGGCTGGGCCGACATCTGCGCCTTGGCGTAGGCAATCCCCAGGTCGTAATCCAAGCCCATGACCTCGCCCGTCGAGCGCATTTCGGGCCCGAGGGTGATATCCACCCCGGGAAATTTGATGAACGGGAAAACTGCTTCCTTGACCGCATAGTGGGGTGGAAGGATCTCCTCCGTCAGTCCCAACTCCGCCAGAGTTTTCCCCGCCATGAGTTTGGCCGCCACTTTGGCCAGCGGCACGCCGATCGCCTTGCTCACGTAAGGCACGGTGCGCGAAGCCCGCGGGTTGACCTCGAGCACGTAAACCTCTTCGTCCTTGACCGCGAACTGCACGTTCATCAGGCCGCAAACCTTCAATTCCTTCGCCATGGCTTGGGCCGCGGACCGCAGTTGCGCGAGGACGTCCACCGAGAGGGAAAAACTCGGGATCACGCACGCACTGTCCCCGCTGTGAACCCCGGCTTCCTCGATGTGCTCCATCACACCACCGATGACGGTTTCGTTCCCGTCACTCAGACAATCGACGTCCACCTCGGTGGCGTCCTCGAGGAATCGGTCGACCAGCACCGGGCGATCCGGGCTGGCCTTGACCGCGTGGCGCATGTAGCGGCGCAGGTCTTCCGGAGTGTAGACAATTTCCATGGCGCGTCCGCCCAGGACGAAGGACGGACGGACCAAAACCGGGTAGCCCACTTTTTCCGCCACGGCGACGGCTTCATCCTCATTGGTGGCCGTCCCGCCCTGCGTGGCCCGCAGGCCCAGACGGTCGAGCATGGCGGCAAAAAACTTCCGATCCTCCGCCATCTCGATGCTGGTCGGCGAGGTGCCAATGATCTGCACGCCGTTGGCTTCCAGCGCCGCCGCGAGGTTCAGCGGGGTCTGGCCCCCGAATTGGACGATGGCGGCATCGCACTTCTCCCGCTCGTAAATGTTGAGCACGTCCTCCAGCGTCAGCGGTTCGAAATACAGCTTGTCGCTCGTGTCGTAGTCGGTCGAAACCGTCTCGGGGTTGGAGTTGACCATAATGGTTTCCCAGCCCAACTCCTTGAAGGCAAAAGCCGCGTGGACGCAACAGTAGTCGAACTCGATGCCTTGCCCGATGCGGTTCGGGCCACCGCCCAGAATCATCACCCGCTTCTTCGCGGTGGCCCGCGTTTCATCCTCATCGCCGTAGGTGGAGTAAAAATACGGCGTGTAGGCCTCAAACTCGGCCGCGCAGGTATCGACCAGGCGATACGTCGGCACAACCCCGGCGGATTTGCGCGCCACCCGGACCGCCGACTCGTCGCGGCCGGTGAGATAAGCAATTTGCCGGTCCGAAAAGCCGTGCCGTTTCATCTTCCGCCAAGGCACGTCCGCGAGGTCGCGCGGGCACTCCTGTTCAACGGCTACAATCTTGGCCAGTCCCTGCAAGAACCATGGGTCGATGCCCGTCAACTCGTGGATGCGCTCCACCCCCCACCCCGCGAGCAGGGCATGGCGCAGGCTGAAAATCCTCTCGGCCCACGGCACACGCAGCAGCTGCTCGAGCTTCTCCGCATCGAGCGTGCCATCCGCCAGCAAGGGCGGGGCATCTTTCCCGTCCGCGCCGAAGCCGGCCCGGCCGGTTTCGAGGGAACGCAGGGCCTTTTGCAGCGCCTCTTTGAAAGTTCGCCCGATGGCCATGGCCTCCCCCACGCTTTTCATCTGCGTGGTCAGGACCGGGTCAGCTTGGGGAAATTTCTCGAAGGTAAACCGGGGAATTTTGACCACACAGTAATCGATGGTCGGCTCAAAACTCGCCGGGGTTTCGCGCGTGATGTCATTGCGCAATTCGTCGAGCGTGTAGCCGACCGCCAGCTTGGCCGCGATCTTGGCGATGGGAAACCCCGTGGCCTTGGAGGCCAGGGCCGAGGAACGCGAGACCCTCGGATTCATCTCGATCACCACCATGCGTCCGCTTTCCGGACAGACCGCGAACTGGATGTTCGATCCCCCGGTTTCCACCCCAATGGCGCGGATGACGGCAAAGGAAGCGTCGCGCATGGCCTGGTATTCACGATCGGTCAGGGTCTGGATCGGAGCCACCGTGATGGAATCACCCGTGTGCACCCCCATGGGGTCGAAGTTCTCGATCGAGCAAACGACCACGCAGTTGTCGGCCCGATCCCTCATGACCTCGATCTCAAATTCCTTCCAGCCCAGGAGCGACTCCTCGATGAGGACTTCCGTCGTCGGCGACAGGTCCAGCCCCCGGGCCACGATCGCCTCAAACTCCTCCCGGTTGTAGGCGATGCCGCCACCGCTGCCGCCCAGCGTGTAGGCTGGTCGAATGATGAGCGGGTAGCGGCCAATCTCCGCCGCCACGGCCACCGCCTCGGATAAATCATGGGCCACGCCGGACTGCGCGACATCAAGGCCGATCTCAAGCATGATCTGCTTGAAAAGCAGGCGGTCCTCGCCGCGTTCAATCGCGTCAGCCTTCGCCCCGATCAAGCGGGTGCCGAGGCGCTCAAGTTCGCCACTGCGGTGCAAATCCATGGCCGCGTTGAGCGCCGTCTGCCCACCCAGCGTGGGCAGCACGGCATCCGGCTTCTCCCGCTCGATGATCTTGACGATCGCCTCCGGGGTGATCGGCTCGATGTAGGTCCGGTCGGCAAACTCCGGATCGGTCATGATGGTGGCCGGGTTGGAGTTGACCAGAACGACCTGATACCCCTCCTCGCGCAGGGCCTTGCAGGCCTGAACTCCTGAATAGTCAAACTCGCAGCCCTGGCCGATGACGATGGGACCGGAGCCGATGATGAGAATTTTATGCAGGGAGGTGTCTTTGGCCATGGTCGACGGGCAGTCCGCTTATTTAGCGGGAGGGGCTGTGCGGTGCAATCCAAGGCTTGCCCCCGGTCACTTGGGTCTTGCGCGCGGCTGGCCGGCTAATGAAGATGACCGCATGGTTGAGTTTGAGGTCTACGCCGCCGGGATCCGCGCCCCGGACAGGCTCCTGGGCTTGGACTTGGAGTTGGGGGCCATTCCCGGCTTGCGCTACAAGGTGGACACCCTCCACGACATTATTTTTCTCGAGTCGGACGACGCAAATTTGTCCCTCGAGGAAATCAGAAGCATTTTTAACAAGTTGGACCTCCGCGCGCGCTTTGTCGGTCAGACTCACACGGTGGCCCGGTCGCAGTCGGCCACGCAGTTAATCCGGCCCTGATCGCCAGAAGCGCCATGGCTGTCGCCCGTTACGCCGGACACCTGCTGCTTTCCCTCACCCGCTACCTTGGCGACCTTGCGCTCCTGGCGGGAGAAACGCTGCGCGGCATCTTCCTCGGGCACGTCAGGTTCCGGCTCGTCCTGCAGCAGATTTACGAGGTGGGCTTCCGCTCGCAATTGGTCGTCCTCATCACCGGCGCTTTTACCGGTGCGGTCTTCGCCACCCAAACCTATTTCCAGTTCCACCGCCTGCAAATGGACACCGCCGTTGGCCCGGTGGTCAGCGTGTCCATGTTCCGAGAACTAGGGCCCGTGCTCTGCGGGCTGATGGTCGCCGGCCGGGTCGGTGCGGCCATGTCGGCCGAGTTGGGCACGATGAAGGTGACGGAGCAGATCGATGCCCTGCGCGCCCTCGCGGTGCATCCGGTGGACTACCTCGTGATCCCTCGATTCCTCGGCATGCTCATTTCCATGCCCTTGCTTGTGGCCGAGTGCATCGCGATCGGAATTTTCGCCGCCTACCTCGTGACCACGCAAATTTTGGGGGTCTCGGAGGTTTATTACCTGCAAAACATGCTCCAGTTCACCGGCAGCCGGGACGTGGCCATGGGGCTGATCAAGGGCATGGTCTTCGGCGTTCTCATCGTCTTCATCAGCTGCCATCAGGGCCTCAATGCCCGCGAGGGCGCGGTCGGAGTCGGCCGTGCCACCACGGAGGCCGTGGTCATCGGGTCGCTCTTTATCCTCATCGTCAATTTTTTCCTCACTATGATGCTGAACATCTTTTTCCCCGCCGGCAAATGACGGGGCCCTCCCATCACCCCGAGGCCATCGAGGTGGATCGCCTGGTGCAGACCCTGGGCGGGCAGGAGATTCTGCGAGGCTTCAGCCTCAAGGTCTCTCGAGGAGAAACGCTCGCCTTGCTTGGGCGGAGCGGCGGGGGCAAGAGCGTTTTCCTCCGCCACCTCATCGGGCTTCTCCCTCCCCTCATGGGCAGAATTGTGATCGACGGCCGCGACATTTCCCAGCTGACCGAACGGGAAATCGCCCCCGTCCGGCGCACCATGGGGATGCTTTTTCAGAACGGCGCGCTCTTTGATTCGATGAACGTGGGTGACAATGTCGCGTTTCCTTTGCGGGAGCGAGGCGAGAAGGATCAAGCCGTGGTTGCGGCCAAAGTTCAGGAGGCGCTGGAGATGGTCGACCTCGGCGGTCAGCAGGCCAAGATGCCCGTCAACCTCAGCGGAGGCATGCGCAAGCGTGTGGCTCTGGCCCGCGCGCTCGTCAACCAGCCCAGTTGCATGCTCTACGACGAACCGACCGCCGGGCTCGATCCCATCGTGGCCGACAGCATTGACCTGCTCATCCGGCGGTTGCAGCGGAAACTGCATGTCACCTCTGTGGTGGTCACCCATGACATGAAGAGCACCTTCACCATCGCCGATCATGTGGCTTTCCTGCACGAAGGACGGTGCTACTTTTACGGCACCTGCGATGAAATGCGGGCCTCGACGGATCCGATCATCCGTGATTTTGTCGAAGGCCGCTCTCACGACCAGCCCTGAACCATGTATAACCGCGACCCCCGCCTCGAAACCAAAGTCGGAATTTTCGTCCTCCTCGGACTCGCCGTGGTCGCCGCCACAGTCGTTTACTTCGGCAAGCTCGGGCAGGGTTTCGAGCAATTCTACGAACTCCAGGCGGATTTCCCCAACGCCAGCGGCCTGCTCAACGGCTCCGATGTCCTCCTCGGCGGAGCCCGCATCGGCTATGTGGCCGAAGCCCCGCGCGTTTTGCCTGACATGCAGGGCGTGGCCGTGGCCATGAAAATACGCGAGGATGTCACGCTTCCCGCCGCGTCGCGCTTCATCATTGGCAGTTCCGGTCTGCTAGGTAATCGGTTTGTCGATGTGCTGGTTGATGCGGATGCAGACCTCACCTCCCGCTTGGAGCCGGGTGCGATCGTCAAGGGCCAGCGCGAGACCGGAATTGAGGATCTGACCAGGGAGAGCAGCGAGATGCTGGCGGATGTCCGCAAGGCCATCACGAAGATCAACACGGCGCTGGAACGACTCGACCAGACGGCCTTGAGCCAGGCCTCTCTCGATGACCTGCGCGCAACCATTGCCAATCTCAAAACCGGCAGCGAGGGTCTGGCCGGCGTGGGCGGCGCGACCAAGGATCTGGAGGCCGCCGCCGCCGATGCGCGCAAGCTCATGTCCTCGTTTCGCACCGGCCCGGGCCTCCTGCCGACGCTACTCAACGACAAAGAAACATCCGCCGACCTGCGGGCCATCCTTTCGAACGTCCGCCGTCACGGCGTGCTGTGGTATAAGGACTCCTACCGCAGCCAAGGCAATCCCTGATTCCGCTCAGGGCGGGGCTTGTTGGCGGGTTTGCGGCAGTTCGCGCGGCTCATCATTGAGATAGTGCACAATGCGCCAATCGTGCCCCTCATGGATGACAGCGGAAAAGCGGAAGACATCGTGAAAAACGGGAAAGTGCCGGTCACCCTCGACCTCGCGCAAAATTTCCGTGAGGTAAAGATCGCGGCAGTAGGGCAGGGTCGCCCGATAAATTTCCGCCCCGCCCACGACGAAGATCTCGCCCTGCAACCGGGCCCCGGCCAGTCCGCTCAGGTCACGAATCACCTGCACCCCCTCCAGCCCGGGGGCACCGCGCCGGCTCATCACGATGGTTTCACGTCCGGGGAGTGGACGGCCGATTGATTCGTAGGTGACGCGCCCCATCAGCAATGTGCCGCCCATGGTCAGCTCTTTGAACCAACGCAGATCTTCCGGCAAATGCCACGGGATTTTTCCCTCCGCCCCGATCACCCGATTCGAGGCCATCGCGGCGACCGCGATCATACGGCGACGGGCGCTTTGATTGCGGGATGCGGATCGTAACCTTCAAGGATGAAATCCTCATAAACAAACTCGCCCAACTCGGTTCGCTGCGGATTCAGCTGCATCTGCGGGAGCGGCCGGGGATCGCGGGCCAACTGAAGGTGCGCCTGCTCAAGGTGGTTACGGTAAAGGTGAAGGTCGCCAAAGCTGTGGATGAACTCACCCGGGCGCAAGCCGCAGACCTGCGCGACCATCAAGGTGAGCAGCGCGTAGGACGCGATGTTGAATGGGACGCCGAGAAAAAGATCGGCGCTTCGCTGGTAGAGTTGGCAACTCAGTTCGCCCTCATGAACATAGAACTGGAAAAGCACGTGGCAGGGAGGCAGCGCCATCTGTGCGAGCTCCGCAGGGTTCCACGCCGAGACAATGATCCGGCGGCTCTCGGGGGATTCCCGGATCAATTTCACCGCCGCATCAATTTGATCCACGGTGTGGCCGTCGCCGCCGCGCCATGATCGCCACTGCGCACCGTAGATCCGGCCGAGGTCACCCCGCTCGTCCGCCCACTCGTCCCAGATGGTAACTCCGTTTTGCCGCAGATAAGCGGTGTTGGTCTCGCCGCGGAGAAACCAAAGCAACTCGTGAATGATCGAGCGAAGATGCACTTTCTTCGTCGTAACGAGAGGGAAGGTCTCCCGCAGATCAAACCGCGCCTGGGCGCCGAAGAGACCAATTGTTCCGGTTCCGGTGCGGTCTTGCCGCGGTTGGCCCTGGTCCAAAACCAGTCTGATCAGGCGCTGATACTCTTTCACTCCCCGGCAATAAACCACCCCCGGGCCTCGCGGCCAAGGCCGAGTTTGCCGCCGCGTTCCCGGCCAGATACTCTGCGCCCGTGGAACTCACCATCCTGGGCAGCGGCAGCAGCGGCAATTCGGCGGTCCTGCGCACGAATGGCACGACCGTGCTCCTCGATGCCGGGCTGAGCGCCCGCACGACCCTCACCCGGATGGCTGACGCCGGCATTCGCCCGGAGGAGGTTGACGCTGTTTTGCTCACCCACGAGCACGGGGATCATGCCCGGGGCCTTCCCGTGCTTCTGCGCTCGCTCCACTGCCCGGTTTACGCCACGCGTTTGACCATGGAGGATGTGGTGGAACAGGACGCCCGCAACCAGGCCGCGACCTGGCGGGTGTTCTCCACCGGCAGCACCTTCGAACTCGGGGCCCTGTCCGTCACGGCCTTCTCCGTGCCGCACGATGCGGCGGATCCGGTCGGGTTTACCATTCGCAGCGGATCCATATCCGTCGCGGTCCTGACCGATCTTGGCCATGCGAATCACTCGGTCATCCACCACGCGACCGGGGTGAACTGCCTGTTTGTCGAGGCCAACCATGATGAGCAGATGTTGCAGGCCGACAGCAAGCGGCCGTTTTCGGTCAAGCAGCGCATCCTTTCCTCCCACGGCCATCTCTCCAACCGTGCGGCGGCCGAACTAGCGTTGGGGGCCATGACGTCGGCGCTGCGGCACGTTGTTCTCGGCCACCTCAGCCGCGACTGCAACAGCCCTGACCTCGCGGTGCAAACCGTGCGCCAGACTTTGGCCGGACGCGATGACATCCGGGTCTGTTGCGCCGGGCCCGACCAAATGCTTCCGCCGCTGTTCGTCGGGAGCTAGGCCACGCCTGCGGCCAGAAGATAGAGCCAATTCGCCAACAAGGCGCCGACCACGAGCCAGCGCCACCTGATCTTCGTCATCCAGCGAGGTCGCCACGGAGGAAGCTTTCCCACCAGGATCACCGCCGCGTAGAGATTGAGCGCGAGAAGAAGGGGAACAGTGGCCACCGCACCCGGGTTCATCCGCAGCGCCGCCAGCCATTCTCCACCTGCGAGCAAAGCCAGCGCGCGCGTTCCTCCGCAGCCCGCGCAAGGCCAGCCCGTGACCGCTTTCCAAGCACAACTCCAACCAAAAAGACCATGAACCGCAGCGTAAACCAGCCCTGCGGCGACGACGGCGGAGGCCACCGAGCAGGCCATGATCAACTTCTCTGCCTGCACGCGAACACCCCACGGGAGCGGCGGGGGAGACTTCATGATCTAAGGTGCCTGCTTGGCCGCCTGCTCAAGAAAGGCACTGACCCCGCCCAAGGAGGCAGCCGCAACACCGGCCAGGAGCAAAACAATGAGGCAACAAACCACGGACGGCAGGAGCACGGCCACGGCCGCCCGTCCCTTGCCAATCCCGTGGACGTCAGCCAGACCGACAATGAGGAGGACGAAGTTCCACACCATCGCCACGATCGCCCCGCAGCCGGGCAAAAGTTGGAGCACGGCGGTGGCACCGCCGGCATAGCAGGCCACGCGGAAAGTGGCCTCGAACGGCCGGCGCGCCCCCCCGACGATCATGAGCGAGAGATGAATGAGCCCCGACGAGACAAAGGAAGAGGCCGCGAGAAGAATAGGCAGCAGCATGATGGCCGCTCCGATGGCAAACGTGGAGGTCATTATGGCTCCCAGCGGATTTCCCTCCGTGGCGGCACTTCCCTGGGCCGCGCTGAGCATGGTCTGATAGACAATTCCGGCCAGCCCGCCAATGGTTCCGGTGAGGACATAAAAGAACAACGGCCCACCCAAGCCTCCGGTCTGCTTCATCCCACTGAACGTCTTGCTGGGTTCGAGCAGCACCACGCGGATGGTCTCAATGAGAGCGGCAAAAAAACCGAGCTCCGCCCGGTTCTCCCAGGCCGGGCCACCGGGCACCGCAGGAGGAACCAAGGGACTGCTTTCCGACGCGGCCAACCCCGCGGGGGCCAACTCGTCAATCACCTCGGAGAGAGGTTTCCACATTGGCATGCCATCACACCAAGCCAGGTCGGTGGGGGTGAATCTGCCGCTGTCATAACCCGAACGAACTTCTTCCGGACTGAACTGGCCCAGCGCCTGACCGGCGCGATTAAGATGAATCTTCACCCTTCCTGTTTGCTCCGCGAGGTGCGCGTGCGTCAATCACCAAGTCGCGCCCGCCCAAGCCGAGATTGATTTTGGCCCGAGGGGCAACGAACATCCGCCGCATGGCCATGGTTTCGCCCGCCTCCTTCCTTGTCGCTCCCTCAGTGCGCGGGCATCGGTTGCGCGATCGACTGGAAACAGCCCCCGGCGAGCCGCGCTGAGCCACAGTCATGTCCGAGACGTCACAAAAAGCGCATCCGACCCATCACCATGGGGTCTTCCGTTTGCGTTACGGACATCCCCTACCCTTTGGCGCGAGCATTGTGCCCGGCGGGGTTAACTTCTCCGTCTTCTCGTCCCGCGCGACGGAGTGCACCCTGGTCCTCTTCGAGAAGGGCGCCTTGCGGCCGTTTGCCGAGATTCCGTTTCCGCCGGAGTTTCGCCTGGGAGATGTCTTCGCCATGATGGTGTTCGATATCGACCCGCACGGCATCGAATACGGCTACCGCATGGATGGGCCCTTCAAGCCAAATGCGGGGGACAGGTTCGATGCGCGAAACATCCTGCTCGATCCCTTTGCCCGCGCGGTGGGCGGACGCGAGGTCTTCCGTGCGCCCATCCGCGAACGGGACATTTTTCCCCACCGCGGGCGAATCCCCCGCAACAATTACGATTGGGAGCACGATCGTCCCCTCGACCTGGCGGTGCATGACCTCGTGATTTACGAACTGCACGTCCGCGGTTTCACCCGGCACCCCTCCTCGGGAGTGGCCCACCCGGGGACATTTGACGGGCTGCGGGAGAAGATTCCCTACCTTCGTTCGCTGGGCGTCAATTGCATCGAACTCATGCCGATCTTCGAGTTCGACGAGCATGAAAACACTCGCACAAATCCGGAGACCGGCGAACTGCTCCACAACTACTGGGGCTACAGCACACTGGCCTTTCGCGCGCCCAAGGTTGGTTTCGCCGCCCGCGGCGCGCGCGGCGAGGAGGTGGACGAACTAAAGGACCTGATCAAGGCCTGCCACAACGCCGGGATTCAAGTGGTCCTGGATGTGGTTTTCAACCACACGGCGGAGGGCGATGGCACGGGTCCGGTCATTTCCTTCCGCGGCCTGGACAACAAGACCTATTACCTGCTCGCGCCCAACGGCGACTATCTCAATTTCAGCGGCTGCGGCAACACGCTCAACTGCAACCAACCGGTCGTGCGCGACTTTGTCATCGACTGCCTGCGCTACTGGGCGGCGGAGTATCACATCGACGGGTTCCGCTTTGACCTCGCATCCGTGCTCGGCCGCGACTCGCAGGGCCACCCGCTGCCCAACCCGCCGCTGCTTGAGGCCGTGGCCCACGATCCGATCCTCGCCCATTGCGAGCTGATCGCCGAGGCCTGGGATGCGGGGGGACTTTACCAAGTCGGCAATTTTCCCGACTACGGACGCTGGATGGAATGGAATGGAAAATACCGCGATGCGGCGCGGCGTTTCCTCCGCGGGAACGACAACTCGGTCGGTGAAATGGTCCAGCGAATTCTTGGCTCCCCCGATCTCTACGCATCCAGCGGACGCAAACCCGCCGCCTCGGTCAATTTTATCACCTGCCACGACGGATTCAGCCTGGCCGACATGTTCGCCTACACGAGCAAGCAGAACCTGGAGAATGGCGAGGACAACCGGGACGGAAGCAACGAAAACGATTCATGGAACTGCGGGGCGGAGGGTCCGACGAACGATCCGTCCATCCGGGCCCTGCGGCTGCGGTGCGCCAAAAACGCCATGGCTCTCCTCCTCGTCAGCCAGGGCGTGCCCATGCTCTCCATGGGCGACGAAGTCGGCCGGACCCAGCACGGGAACAACAATGCCTACTGCCATGACACCGAGTGGAACTGGTTCGACTGGGATTTGCTCGGCCCGAATGCGGATCTGCACCGCTTCGTGCAAACCCTGGTGGCATTCCGGCATCGGCACACAAGTCTGCACCGCGAGGAATGGTTCACCGGGGAGGACGTGGTGGGCAGTGGCCGCCCGGACATCTCATGGCATGGCGTCGAACCCGACGAGCCGGACTGGAGTGAGTTCAGCCATTCGCTCGCCTTCATGATCTGCGGTCAGCACGACCGTGCGGTCGGCGGATGCGGTGATTTTTTCTATGCCGCTTTCAACATGCACGCCGAGCCCCTCCCCTTCGGGTTGCCCGACCTGCCTCCCCGCCACCAGTGGCACCTGCTGGCCGACACCGCGCAACCCTCCCCAGGGGACATCTATGAGGCCGGGAGTGAGGCATTGCTGGCTGATCAGAAACAGGTCAATCTTCATTCTCACAGCGTCGTCCTCCTTGTGGGACGCGAGTCCATTTAAGCCCGTGCCCACCTCCCGAACGATCAAAGCCAACAAGGGCATCTCGGTTATGGCCTGGATCGAGGATGCTTTCGGGGGCGTTGTCCTCGTCCGGCAAATCAAGGGAGGCCGCCGCTGGACGCTGCCGGGGGGCAAGGTGAAAAATGGCGAGGCTTTGATTGCAGCCCTGCGGCGCGAGGTCCGCGAGGAAATCGGCTTGGAAGTCGCCACGGCTTCGCCGCTGGACATTCTCGACCGTCCCGCGGCGGGCTCGATCACAATTCTTTATCGCGTGTTGCTCAAGCCAGGCGTCTTCAAACCCGGCCCACGCGAGATTGAGAAGATCGGGATCCGCCGACGTTTGCCGAGAGATTGCTCGGTCGCGGCCTCATTCTTCTGGCGCCGCGCCGAGCAGTGTTTCGAACCGTTCTCGCTCTTTGCTTATCCCACCCGCGGACGCCGCGGAGGCACGTAGCCCCGGGCGGAAAGTCCACCCATGCAGGAGGCTCGCCCGGTTGAAATCATCGGGGGCGGCTTGGCCGGGCTGGCCCTCGGGCTGGGACTGCGGGCCCGCGGTGTGCCCGTCACCTTGCGCGAGGCCGGGAGCTATCCGCGCCACCGGGTCTGCGGTGAGTTCATGACCGGACTGGATGAAGCCACGCGAAGGTCGCTGCAGCTGGACGCCGCCCTGGAGAACGCCAGGCCCGCCACGCGCGTTTCGTGGTTTGATCGGCGGGGCGAAGTCCTTTCCCACCAACTCCCCGAGCCTGCTTTGTGTCTGAGCCGCTGCACTCTTGATGCACGGCTGGCGGCGGATTTTATCCGGCTCGGTGGCGATCTCGTCACCACCCAGCGGGTGGTTTCGAGTCCAGGCGAGGGCCGCGTTCTGGCCTGCGGAGCGAAGCCAGACCCGCAGTCGCGGTGGATCGGACTGAAGCAGCATTTTCATCACTTGGAGCTCGCGGCGGATTTGGAGGTTCACCTCGGCCGCGGAGCCTACATCGGACTGACCAAGGTGGATGACTTCACGACCAATGTGTGCGGTCTTTTTCCCCGCCCGGGGTCCGGCCAGCCTTGCACTTTGATCGACTGCGTGACGGCGTCCGGGCTGACCGAACTGGCCCGGCGACTGTCCGCCGCGCATGTCGTCGAAGGGTCCGCCTGCGCGGTGGCGGGGCTGAACTATGCGTCAACCACGGCCACGCCGGACTCACTTGCTCTCGGCGACAGGCAGGGACTGATTCCACCATTCACCGGGCACGGCATGACGATCGCCCTCCAGAGCGCAGCTTCCGCCCTGGCCCCCTTGGTCACGTGGTCACGACGCGAAGCCGACTGGGCGACGACGACCAACGCAGTGCGTCGGGACCTCGCCCGCCGATTTCATCATCGGCTCGGCTGGGCGCGGCGCTTTCATCCCTGGTTGCTTCACCCGCCGACCCAATGGTTGCTCGGCCAAGTCGGACGTTCGGGTCTTGTTCCTTTCTCCGCGCTTTATCGCCTCACCCACTAACTTATCTCTCATGTATCTCCACGCCCTGGCCACCGCGACACCGCCGCGATCCTTCACCCAAGCCGAGTGCCTCACGTTGGCCCGCTCGTCAACGCACGCGCAAACCAGCCTTGACCGCCGTTCCCACCTGCTCTTGAGGGCCATCCTTCGTGGAGATTCGGGGATCGAGGCCCGTCAGTTTGCCCTAAACAAAATGCATCGCCTGTTTGATCTCGACGCGGATGAGTTGAACGAGGAATTCCGTCGCGCGGCGCCAGCCCTCGCCGCCTCCGCCCTGGAACTGGCTTTGGCTCGCGCCGGCCTCACCGCCGATGAACTGGACGCACTGGTGGTCTGCACCTGCACAGGATACCTCTGCCCGGGGGTCAGCAGTTATCTCGCGGAGATCGCGGGGCTTCGCCCGAATGCCTGGCTCCAGGATTTGGTCGGTTTGGGTTGTGGCGCAGCCATCCCGGCGCTGCGAGCCGCGGACGCCATCATCGGAGCCAACCCCAAATCTGTTGTCGCCTGCGTGGCCGTGGAGGTCTGTTCCGCCGCGTTCTATCTGGACAACGATCCGGGGGTCATCATTAGTGCGTGCCTCTTCGGCGACGGAGCCGCGGCGACCATCTGGCGCGGAGAGTCGGGGCCGGACCGACTGCGTTGCCATAGTTTCGACACACACCACGATCCGCTGTCCCGCGACCGCATACGCTTCGAGCAACGGAACGGCAAACTGCGCAACCTCCTGCATCCAACCGTGCCGGTCCTGGCCGCCTCGGCGGTGCGAAAACTCTACGACCGGGCCGTCACAGCCGGACCCATTGCCCGGGTTGTCTCGCATGCGGGCGGCAAAGACGTGATCGCCACACTCCAGGCTGAGTTGCCGCAATACGACCTCGGTCCGACCCGGACCGTTCTCCGGGAGCATGGGAACATGAGCAGCCCTTCGGTGCTCTTTGCCCTTGAGGAACTGAGGAAAGAAACCTCTGCACCCGAGGCGGGAGAGGACTGGTGGTTGACCTCTTTTGGCGCGGGATTCAGCGCCCATGCCTGCCGCGTGACCGCAGACTAAAACCGAATGGGCGGTGGCGCGGGCAGATCCATGGTCGGCCGCTCCGTGCCGACGACCGCGCTGACCCCGGCGGCTTCGGCCTTACGGACTTCGGCCTGCGGCGGGGCGCCTTCGGGCGGGGTCGCGCCGGACGCGCCCGGCACTGGACTGACCGCCACGGCCTGTGCGACTTGCACACCTTCCATGTTCGGGGTCGCCGAGACCGCGTTGTAGGGGTCCGCCGCGCCGACCAGCGACGAGGAGGAGACATTCACCGGGCGGATTTTCGTCAGGTCAACCGCCACGGCGGCACGCGGCCACTGCTCCTCGGCAAACTCCTTGAGGTAACTCTTGATGCCTCCGGCATGAACGCTGCACTGGCCGGTGGGGGCATGGCCGATGGCCGCATACTCCGAGTAGGCGGTCGACTCGACAGTCTCCTGCCCGTCGGCGGTTCGGGTTTTCTCCGCGCATTTGTCCGTTGCTAGTTCGCCCGACAGTCGGCAGATGTCGACTTTCTCCACGGTGACCGGAGCCTTGAGTGGCGTGGAGGGAAAGTCCTTGCGCGAAGAATTCATCACATCGACCCAAACGGGAAGAGCGAGATCGGAGCTAAAGGCCCCGCGGTAAATCTGCCGCGGCTGATCATAACCCACCCAAACGCCGCAGGTCAGCGCATCGGTGTAGCCTAAAAACCACGCATCGGTAAAATTGTAGGCCGTGCCGGTTTTGCCCGCGGCCCCAGCTGCAGCGAGGCCATATTCCGTGGTGGCCTTGCTCGCCGTGCCACGAAAAAGCGAATCGCTCAACATGCTGTGCACCAGCCAAGCGCTGCCTTCGCTGATGACTTTTTTGCGTTCATTCGCCCGCGTGTAGATGACTTGTCCGTCGCCGTCCTCGATCCGGTCGATGATGTGCGTCCGATCCGGACGGGTCCCTCCGCCGGGGAACATGGTGTAAGCCAGCGTCGTCTCCTCGAGAGTCAACTCGCTCGATCCGAGGTAGCTGTTCGCGTAGGGACGGAGAGGCGATTCGATGCCGGCATCCCGCGTGACCTTGGTGACGGCATCCAGCCCGGTGAGGAACCCAAGGCGCACGACCGCCGCATTCTTTCCGCGCACCAACGCATCCCGCACGGTCACTTCGCCCTCATACTCATTATCCGCCCGCTCCACGCCCCACTCGCCGAGGATGCCCATGGAGCCACCGATACCCACCAGACGATTGTCCAGCGCCCAGTCCTGCACGACGGTGCCGGGGAAAATCCCCTTCTCAAAAGCTGCGGCATAAATAAAAGGTGCAAACCCAGTGCCGAGCGGGCGTCGTCCCTGCACGGTGCGGTTGTATTCGCTGTGGCGGAATTCACGGCCGCCGACCATGACGAGCACGCCGCCCGTCTTGTTGTCCAGGGCCAGCACCGCCCCCTGCAGATAGTCGGGCGGCACGGTGTTGGAATCTCCGGGTTTGGGTGGCCGGGTCTGGAACCGGCTCTGGAACTGCGCGAAGGTCTGGTTGGCATAGCCCGGCCGGTTTTCCACCTGATCAAGGCGGCGTGAGAGGGCCTTCTCTGCCTCACGCTGCATAGCGGTGTCGATGGTGGTATAGATACGGAACCCGCCGTTCATTGCACGTTCGTAACCGAGCGAGGAGATCGCCTGCTGGCGCACATAATCCATCGCGTAGGAGGTCTTCACCGGGTCCGGGCGCGTGCGCACAGTCAGTTGTTCCGCCAGGGCCTTCTGGTAGGCCTCGGCGCTGAGGAAACCCATCTCCCGCATTTGCTTGAGGACGTAGTCACGGTTGGCCTTGGAGGCTTCGCGGTTGGTCCACGGGGACAGGCTGTTCGGGCTTTTCAGCAAGCCAGCCAGCACGGCGGATTGGGCGGGAGTAAGATCCGAAGCCGAGACTCCGAAATAACCGCGGGCGGCGGCCTCGGCGCCGTAAAAACCTCCGCCGAAATAGACGCGGTTGAGGTAAAGCTCCATGATTTTTTCCTTGGGAAACTTCTTCTCGATACGCCAGGCCAGGGCCATCTCCAGGAGTTTGCGGCGGTAAGTTCGTTCCTTGAGATCGAACGAGTTACGCGCCAGCTGCTGGGTCACCGTGCTTGCGCCCTGGCGGATCCGACCGGCGGTCCAGTTGGCAATGGCCGCGCGCCCGATCCCTTGGTAATCGACGCCATCATGCCTCCAAAACTGCTGGTCTTCCGCCGAGATGACCGCCTCGACGAGATTCTTCGACAATTTTTCGTAGGGCACCGGGTCGCGGTTCTGGATGAAAATTTTCCCCATCAGCTCGCCCTGACGATCGTAGATAAACGAGGCTGACTCCATGCGCTCCATGCGATCCAAATCGAACTGCTTGGCCATCTCGCTGAACTCTGTCCGCACCATGCCCAGAAAGATGACCGCACCGAGTCCGCCGACAAGAATCAGGATGATCGGGACGAGCAGAAGCCGGAACCAGAGCGACCGCCTGCGGCGGGCTGGCGGCTTTTCATTTTCCCAGGAGTATTGGTTGCTCGGCATGCGCCTCTTGACTCTTTTCCACAGAATGCGCGGTTTTGGCAACGTCAATGCCAAGGTTCACTCACCCGCGACGACTCGACACGGAATCTACACCATTGCAGTCTGATTGCCACTGTGGACACATCCGCCCGCCCTCTTAAACCGGTTTTTTACTGGGACGGAGACTGCACCTTTTGCCGTCGGTGGGTTGATCGCTGGCGGGCGACGACGGCGGGCCGCGTGGATTATCAACTCCTGCAGGAGGCCCCGGCAGCGGTGTTGGCGGCAGCCGGTGGTCTTCCGCCCCAGCGCGTGGTTCTGGAGCAAGCGGACGGTTCGCTCGTCACGGGAGCCAAGGCGGCACTGACGGCGCTCGCACCGGACTCCCGGGGCGCGAGCCTTCTCCTCAACCTCCAAGACGTCATCCCAGGCTTTGCCCGCCTGACCGAAAGCGCCTACGCCATGGTCGCACGGCACCGCGGGTTCTGCGGATTCGTGACCGCGCTGCTCTGGGGTTCTTCCACCTTGCCCCCCACCTATGCCATCTCGGGTTGGCTTTTCCCGCGGCTCATGGGTCTGACGTTCCTGTTCGCCTTCGTCTCGCTCTGGACACAGATCGATGGTCTGGCCGGCTCGCAGGGTATTCTTCCGGTGGCGGACTGCTTGGAAAATGTGCGCAACCATTTCGCCGCCACCGGATCGTCATGGGATGCGTGGCTCCACATTCCCTCGCTGCTCTGGTTCGGAGCGTCCGATCGCCTGCTGCACGGCTGGCTCAGCGTGGGAGCTCTCGCTTCCCTGCTCCTGCTGCTCGGGATCCGTCCCGCTCTTTCCGCCTTCGTTGCGTGGCTCTGCTATCTCTCCTTCGCCGCCGCAGTTCCGGTCTTCCTCAACTTTCAATGGGACGCGCTGCTGCTCGAGGCCGGGCTGCTTGTCGTGCTTTACGTGCCCTGGCAGCGGCCGTCGTCCGCCCCGTCGCGCGTGGGGCGGCTGCTGGTTTGGTGGCTGCTCTTCCGGCTGATGTTCGAGTCGGGCGTGGTCAAGTTGTTTGGCTTCGACGCCGGCGGAGATAACGCCTGGCTGGATGGCACGGCCCTCGGTTACCACTACTTCACCCAGCCGATCCCGGTCTGGACGAGCTGGTGGCTGGCTCGGCTCCCCGCATGGTTTCAGGGCTTCTCGCTCATCGTGGTCTTTGCCATCGAACTCGCCCTGCCCTTCCTCATCCTCGGTCCGCGGCGCCTGCGCATGCTGGCCTTTTGGGGGATTTCCGGCTTCATGCTCTTCATCGCCGCTTCCGGGCATTTCGGCTTCTTCAACCTTCTGACCATTGTCCTCTGCGTTTCGCTCGTCGATGACGCATCCTGGCCCGCGGCTTGTCGCGGTTGGTTCTCCAGGCCAGAAACGCTTTCCCACACTCTCCAGAACCGGATTTTGCCGTGGGTCGCGGCGGTGCTCGTCGCCCTCACTGGTCTGCAACTGCTGACGGCTCTGCGGATCACGCCGCCGTCATGGGTCGCTCCACTGCTGAAACCGTTCCAGCCGTGGCGCAGCGCGAACTCCTACGGTTTATTCAGCGTGATGACGACCGAACGACCCGAAATCACGCTTGAGGCGAGTGCCGACGGGGCGCGCTGGGAGGCCTACCATTTTCGCTACAAACCTGAATTGGAGGACGGGTTGCCCTTTTTTCCCCCACACATGCCGCGACTTGACTGGCAACTGTGGTTTGCGGCCCTCGAGTTCCGGGCCTCCGGCCGCATCCCCGAGTGGATGATGCCCCTGCTCATCCGCCTGCAGGAAAAGTCGCCCGCCGTGCTCGGCCTTTTCGACCAGTCGGTCGCAATGCCCTCCGACCCGGTCTATTTTCGCGTTCGTTTGGACCGTCTGACCTACACTAGCCCGGAGGAGAAGGCCCGCACGGGGAGGTATTGGCAGGCCGAGGCACTGCCCGGCTACACGGTCGAAGGCCGGCTGGAGCGTTAGCCGGCACTGTCCTCGAGGTTATCCTTCAGCGCCTCAACCATCCGGCGAACATAAGAAACCCGGGCGCGCGGCTTCAGAATTTCCAGGCTCTTCTCCGGGCTGCCCCACTCGATAATCTCGATGGTCACATCGCGCTTGCCCCAACGATCCACCTGGCTGTAGCTGGGCATGAAGAGGTCGATCTTGTCCTTGCCGACCATGGCTGAGCCGTAATCATCGATTTGGTAGATCTGGCCGGTCTGGACGACGCGGAACTTGGTCCCCAAGGGAAAGCGGGACCAGTCGGCGGCGGCGCTGTTGACTTCACCGGATTTCAGCTTTCCGCCGATGGCGTTGCGGTGCGCCCAGGCCCCATTGCATTGCGCCCCGCCCGAGTAGGCGGTGGTCAAAACGGCGACCATCGGCACTGGCTCGGATTTGGGCTCGGGTTTAGGTTTGGGGGCGGCTGGCATGAAGCCGCCCGTGGTGGAAAACGCCGTCGTGACCAGCGCCGCTAAGGAGCCGAGGGTCAGGAAGGCATGTCGGTTATATCGGGTCGGTGTCATAAATCGAAAAAGAGGGATAGCGCGGGTCGGGCCGAGATGGCTGCCGGGCTCCGCTGGGGTCGAGTGACGCAAATATTTTAGCCCGCCAGACGACCGTTGCAAACGATACTTGCGCTATGTGGCTCGCGATTATTGATTTATTGTGTAGTTTGGCTTTATTTTTTGCTCAAAGTGTCGGAGATTCGCTGCCATGTTTACTGGTCTGGTTCGCGAGGTCGGGGAAGTTGGTTGGCTGCGGAGGACGGATTTGGCGGTTCAGCTCATGCTCAAGGCCTCCCGCATCGCACCCCGGGTCCGCACGGGAGAGAGCATCGCCGTGAACGGATGCTGCCTGACCGTCACCGCGCACCGTGACAAGCAGCTCATGTTCGATCTGCTGGAAGAGAGCCTCGACCGGACCAATCTCGGCAGCCTCAAACCGGGCAGCCCGGTCAATCTGGAGCGGGCTTTGCGCACGGATAGCCGAATCGGCGGCCACTTTGTTCAAGGGCATGTGGACACCACGGCTGAGGTTCTGGCCGTGGAAGAGAAGGGCCCGGAGGTCCGGCTGGATATCGCCCTACCGGCGGGGTTCGCGCGCTACGTCGTCTTCAAGGGATCCATCGCGGTCAATGGCGTGAGCCTGACTGTTTCCAACCTCGAGGGCGGCGAGCAATTCAGCGTGTGGATCATACCCCACACGTTGGAGAAGACCAACTTGGGCGACCTGCATCCCGGCGACGCCGTCAATCTGGAATTCGATATTCTCGCCAAATACGTCGAGAGCCTCCTGGCCGGACGCGAGGCTTTGCCCCCTGGTCAGGGTTGTTGAGCGGCGATGATCTCGATCTGGTCGGGCGTGACGATGCGGATTTGCATCTGCTTGTCGCGGTATTTCTCGATGGGGCCCCTGATCCGGACTTTTTGCTGGGCGAATTTATCGAGACCATCGGGGAAGTTTCCGTAGGCAGCGGCAAAAACCACGGCGACGAAGCCGGTCTTGCGCTCGCCAAAATTCAAGAACGTGATCTGCCCGTCACCGGTCTTGCCCACGGCTTTGATCACCCCCTCGACGATGACCTCTTCGCCCGTGCCGACTTTGGCCTCGAGCCCCGCCATGTCCTCGGCCGGAATGACGGGGGCCCCTGCCGCCGGAGCCGCATCCTCAGCCCATGCGGTGGCCGCGCACAGAACCAGCCCCGCCAACAAACCAGCGCTCAAGTTTTTGCCCATGGCTCAATAAACACCCGCGCCCGCGCAGTCCTCAAGCCTCAAAGTGGCGAACCGGTGGTCAGCCTCCGACATAGCTCATCTCGACCTTGGGCCGCTCCAAGGCCGGACCGACGGACCTTTCCTCCGAGTAACGGTCCGACCGCCGCAGCCAAACCCCGGCGAGAAATTCCGCCAACGCAGCATCATCGGCCCCGCCGCGCAGCAGTCCACGCAGGTCTGCCCCGCCCGTGGCGAAAAGGCAGGTCACCAACTTGCCGTCTGCCGTCAGCCGCGCCCGATTGCAGTCCCGGCAGAATGGTTCGGTGATGGAAGCAACAAATCCCACCTCGCCGCCTCCGGTGGCGTAGCCGTAACGCCGCGCCACCTCCCCGGGCTGCGAGGCATCGAGTGGCACGAGTCCAAACGCGGCATCCAACTGCCCACGCACCTCGGCGGCTGGGACCACTTTAAGGCGGTCCCAGTGGTTGTGATTGCCCACGTCCATGTATTCGATGAACCGCAGGGTGCAGCCCTGCTCGCGGCACCAGCGGGCCAGCGGCAGCACTTCGTCCTCATTGACCCCGCGTTGGACCACGCAGTTCACCTTCACCGGGAATCCAGCCGCGAGGGCAGCCTTGACCCCATCCAGCACCGCGGCGACGGGCTGATCCGCGCCGCTGAGCCTGCGGAACAAGCCATCATCCAACGCATCCAGGCTCACCGTGACCCGGCGCAGCCCGGCCCCGCGCAGCGTGTCGGCCCAGGCCGCAAGCAGCAGGCCGTTGGTCGTCAGAGCCAGATCATCCAGACCAGTCACGCCGGCCAGCACTGCGACCAGATTGGCGATCTCCCGCCGCAGCAGCGGCTCACCGCCGGTCAGGCGCACCTTGCGCACCCCGAGCCCGACCGCCACCTGCACAACCCGGACGATTTCCTCGAAGCTGAGAATCTCCGCCTTCGGCAAAAAGGCGTAACCGCGGCCGAAAATTTGCGCCGGCATGCAATACGGACAGCGAAAACTGCATCGATCGGTGACGGAAACCCGCAGATCCCGCAGTGGTCGCCCGAAAGTGTCCCGCACGTTGCTCATCAAGCCTGCCCGATCGGCCGCCCCTCCGGCGCATGACGCGGCACCGGGTGCTCACGCGCCAAGTGCAGTCCGAAAAGTTTCATGACCAGCAGGTGGATCGGAGCTTGGGTCAGGCGATAGAACCACCAGGGGAGCGAGGGACGGAAATTGAAAATCGCCGCCAGCACCGTCCGCCGGTCCGGGCTCTCCCGAAATTCGAGCCGGGCCGGTGCCCGCCCGTCCGACCGGTCCGGCTCGCCGGCCAGCAGGCCGCCCGTGATGTAGTAAAGCGGGCGATCAGCCGAGGACCGATCGCGCGAATAACTCAACTCAAGCAGCGGCTGCCTCAACCCCGTCAAGCGAAACGCCAGATTCAACTGCGGGTCGACCGTGACCCGGAGGACAAACTTGAAAAGCGAAGGAAGCCACCGTGCGTATTCCTGCGCGACCCAGATGGCATCGCGCCCGGGTGGCAGGGGAAGGCGCTGGATTGAGCAGACATAGCGCCCCTCTTCGCTCGCCTTATCCCGCCGCGCCAGATGCTTGTCCGCTTGTTGCGTGACCACCGGCCCTCCGCGCAGAGCGGCATCAAGCGCATCCTCGAACGACTGGGCCGGAATCCCTGCACGCTCCTGCATGGTCGGCGAATGAGCTACCATGGCGTGACGCAGGCTTTCGACCAGCGGCGCGACCAGTTCCCGGTGGGCGCCGGTGACCAGACGGATGCCCCACACGCTCAGCCTTGTCGGAATGAACGGCACCGCGATGATCCACGGCTTCTTCCCCAACCGGTCGGCTGTCCTCCGCATCAGATCCACATAGGTCATGACCTCCGGTCCACCCAAGTCGAAGGCCCGGCCGCACATCTCCTTCCGCCCGAGGCAGAATCCCAACAGCTTGACCACGTCCTGCAACCCGACGGGCTGAGTCATGGATCGCGTCCAGTGCGGGCACAGGAGCAACGGGGAACGCTCGACCAGCCGCGCGACCATGCGGAAGGATGAGCCCTGCGGACCGATGATGAGGCCGGCGCGGAGGCTCGTCACTGGCACGCCCCGCGCCGACAGCACACGTTCGACCTCCAGCCGACTGGCCAGATGCCGCGAGAGTTGGGCGTCGTCGGGAATGATGCCGCCGAGATAAACCATCTGCTTGATCCCTGCCCGAGCGGCCGAGCGGGCGAAGTTGTCCGCGAGGATGAAATCCATGTCCTCGAACCGCGCCTGGGTCAGACGGGCCGGCAACATCGAGTGGACGAGGTAAATCGCGTAATCCGCGCCGGCCAGCGAGCGCTCGGTTTGCAGGAGCGAAAACAAATCACACCGCTGCCAGCGAACGCCGGAAATCTCCGCCGAGGCGCTGCGACTCAAGGCCACGACGTCGCAGGTCTCAGCCAACACGGGCAGCAGGGCCGTGCCGACGAAACCAGAGGCTCCCGCCACCACGACCACCGGGCGCTTGCGTTCCTCGGTCATGCCGTCATCAAACACGGCCGACCGCGGGGCGCAAGCCCGCGGGTCAGGATGCCTGCGACTTCAGCAGGTCGCGGATTTCGCCCAGCAGCTTTTCCTCGGCCGTCGGAGCCGGCGGTGCGGCCGGCGCTTCGGCTTGATTGCGCCGCAGGACATTAACGCCCTTGACGAGGAGAAAGATGGCCCAGGCGACAATGAGGAATTGGATCAACACTGTGAGGAACGATCCATAGTTCAACGTGGCCGCGCCCGCTTCCTTGGCTGCGGCCAGCGTATCGTAGCTCTTGCCGTCGAGGCAGAGGAAATGCTGGGTGAAGTCCATCCTGCCGGTCAGGAGGCTGATCGGCGGCATGATGACGTCCTCGACCAGCGAGGTGACGATTTTTCCGAAGGCCGCGCCGATGACCACGCCCACGGCGAGGTCGATGGCGTTTCCCTTGGCGATGAAAGTCTTGAACTCCTGCAACATAAGGACTGGTTTGTCGCCCGATTCTGGCCCATTAAACAAGCGAAATTGCCATGATGATGAAATTCTTTCTCCTCATTCTTGTCGCCGTGACCATCGCTCTCCCGGCCGTCCACGCCGAGGACAAACCCCTGCGGGTCGGGATGGACCTCTCTTACCCACCGTTTGAAACCATCGGGGCCGACGGCAACCCCGCCGGGGTCAGCGTGGATCTGGCGTCCGCGCTGGCGGCCGGACTCGGGCGCACGCTCGTCGTGGAGAACATCCCGTTCACCGGGCTCATCCCCGCGCTCAAGTCCGGCAAGATCGACCTGATCATCTCCTCCATGACCGCGACCCCCGAGCGGGCCAAGGCGGTTGCCTTCTCCCGGCCCTATCTCACGACCGGCCTGGCCCTGCTTGTGCCGGCGGAGAGCGCGGGGCAGAGCCTGGCGGACCTCGACCAACCGGGAAACACCATCGTGGTGCGACAAGGCACCACGGGCGAAGTCTTCGCCCGCCGCGAAGTGCGCCAGGCCCGCATCCTCACGCTGGAAAAAGAAAACGCCTGCGTGCTCGAGGTCGTGCAGGGCAAGGCGGCGGCATTCATCTACGACCAGATGTCCGTCTTCCAGAATGCAAAACGCAACCCTGCCCGGACGCGCGCCCTTCTCGCCCCCTTGCAGGAGGAATCCTGGGCGGTGGCGCTACGGTTGGATGACACGACCCTCGTCTCGGCCACAAACGATTTTCTCGCCAAATTCCGCCGCGAGGGCGGCTTCGACCGGCTGGCGGAAAAATACCTCGCCGAGGAAAAAGCCGCCTTCACCGCGGCCGGCGTCCCCTTCGTCTTTTAGTCAGCGAAAGCGTGCGCGCGCAGCAACTCCAGCGGCACAATTGCCAGCGCCGTCTCGTTGGTCGCTTCAAGCACGACCCGCGGCGCCTGCCCCGCCTCACAGGCCTCCAGCCAGCGCGCGGCGCACAGACACCAATGATCACCCGGCTTTAATCCGGGAAAATCATACTGTGGCATGGGCGTGATCAGGTCGTTGCCCGCGGTCCGCGAGAAGGCGAGAAACTCGGCCGTCATGACCGCGCAAACCGTGTGCGACCCCCGATCCTGCTCGCAGGTGTGGCAGTGACCATCGCGAAAAAAGCCCGTCGTCGGGTCAAAACTGCATGGCTCCAGTTCTCCCCCGAGAACATTGCGGGAATCCGGTCCGCCCGGCTCATGAGTGAGGTCGCGCACCATAAAGCTACCAGCCGAGGATGAGGGCGAACATCAGCGGGGCCACAATCGTGGCGTCGGACTCGACGATGAACTTGGGCGTCCCGGCGCCCAACTTGCCCCAGGTGATTTTTTCGTTCGGCACCGCCCCGGAATACGAGCCGTAGCTCGTGGTCGAGTCGCTGATCTGGCAAAAGTAGGCCCAGACCGGAATCTCGGGCAGTTGCAGGTCCTGATGGAGCATGGGCACGACGCAGATGGGGAAATCCCCGGCAATGCCTCCGCCGATCTGGAAAAATCCGACCGGCGTGGGGGCGTTGTCCTGATACCACCGCGCGAGTTTTTGCATGTATTCGATTCCGGTGCGCACGGTGTGGACGTTTTTGATCTCACCGGTGATGACGTGCGAGGCATACATGTTGCCGAGGGTCGAGTCCTCCCAACCGGGCACAATGATGGGAATATTCTTCTCCATCGCCGCAATCATCCATGAGTCCTTGGGGTCGATCTGGTAAAATTTTTCCAAGGCCCCCGAGCGGAGCGCGCGGAAGAAAAATTCGTGGGGGAAATACCGCTCGCCCGCCGCATCGGCCGTCATCCACTGGTCGAGCATGACCGTCTCCAAACGTCGCATGGCCTCCATCTCCGGAATGCAGGTGTCGGTGACACGGTTCATATGCCGGTCGAGCAGGGCCTGCTCGTCTGCCGGGGTCAGGTCCCGGTAATGCGGCACGCGCTCGTAGTAGTCGTGCGCCACCAAGTTGAAGATGTCCTCCTCGAGGTTCGCCCCGGTGCAGGAAATGATGTGAACCTTGTCCTGCCGGATCATCTCGGCCAGCGAAAGGCCCAACTCGGCCGTGCTCATGGCCCCGGCGAGCGAAACCAGCATGCGACCGCCCGAGTCAACCAGCGTGCTGTAGGCGTCGGCCGCGTCGATCAGCGCGGCGGCGTTGAAATGGCGGTAATGGTGGCGGATGAATTGCGAAACGGGTTGGGACATGGCGTGGATGGTTAGAGTTTAACGTGGAAATTTTCGCCCGGTTTGACCGAGCGGCAGAAGGCCGCGAGCAGACGCGCAAGGGCATCCAGGTCGGCCAGATCGATCACCTCGACCGGAGAATGCATGTAGCGGTTGGGCAGACCAATCGATGCGGTCGGAATGCCGCCCCGCTGGAGGAAGAAGGCATCGGCATCCGTGCCGGTGCGCCGCGGGTTGGCTTCGGCTTGGACCGGAATCTTGGCTTTCCTCGCCACCTCGAGGAGACGTTGCACGACGAGCGGATGGTTGGAACTGCCGTGGGAAATGACCGGGCCGCGACCGAGACGGACGTCACCATGCTTCGGTTTGGAGCAGTTCGGGATGTCCGTCCCGTGCGTCACATCCACGACGAGCGCGACGTCCGGGTTCAAGCTGTAGGCGGCCATGGTTGCGCCGTAGAGACCGTTTTCTTCCTGGACGGTCGAGACCGCAGTGACGCTGACGGAGGGCGGCTTGGCGGCCAGTTGCCGCAACGCCTCGCCGGCCGACCAGACGCCGATCCGGTTGTCACACCCGCGAGCGGCCACTCGGCCGTTCTCCAGCAACTCAAAGCCATCCGCATAGGTGATCGCATCCCCCACCCGCACATGCTTGAGGGCTTCCGCCTTGGATCCAGCCCCGATATCCACATACATCTCGTGCATCTCCGGCACCTTTTTCCGGTCGTCCGCCTCTTGCAAATGAATGGCCAGCGAACCGGTCACGCCCGGGATCGTTCCGGCACCTCCGTGGACCCGCACCCGCTGGCCGCGAAACAATCCCCGGTCGATGCCGCCGATGCCTTGGACGAAAAGAAAACCGTCGTCGTTGATGTGCGAAACCATGAAGCCCAGCTCGTCGATGTGTCCGGCCAAGACGATGTGCGGCCGCTGGTCGGCTTTCCCCAAGCGAGCAAACGCGTTGCCGTAGGCATCGCTGGAGAAGACCTCGCAGTGCGGCTTCACGTAGTCGGCCCAAACACGCTGCGCCCCGGTTTCAAAACCCGAGGGCGAAGGCGTGTTGATCAATCTCTCCAGAAACTCCAGCGGGGCTCTGTCCATCCACGCATCATGCAAACCTTCCCCCGCCGGGGCAAGACCTCGACGCACTAGGGAACATGCCCCAGCATAGCCGGCCGGCATGACCTTCACCCGCTCGACCCTCCACGAACTCCGCCCGACCCTGCGACTGGCCGCGCCGATCACCGCCGGGCACGTCGGCCAGATGCTCATGGGCGTGACGGATACCATCATGGTCGGCCAGGTCGGCACGCTGGCGCTGGCTGCGTGTTCCTTCGCCAACAGCGTGTTCATTGTCATCGCCGTGACCGGCTTCGGTGTTCTCACCGCGATCTCCGTGCGCGTCTCGCACGCCCACGGCGGAGGCGTGGCCCCGGCGATGGCGCGCGCCCTGCACGCCGGGCTGGGCTTGTCGATTTTCGGTGGACTGGCCGGGGCGCTTCTCCTCCACGCGGCTTATCCTTGGTTTCATCATCTGGGGCAGGCTCCTGGCGTGGTGGAGGAGGCCCGCACCTACCTGCTTGTGGTCGGCTGGTCGTTGATCCCGGCGTTTCTCGCCAATGCCGCCCGTAACTACCTCGATGCGCGCTCCCAACCTTGGCCCGGTTTTTGGATTACCATGGGCGGCGTGGCCCTGAATGTCGTCCTGAACTGGGTGCTCATCTTCGGCCACCTCGGTGCACCCGCCATGGGCCTGGCCGGGGCCGGATGGGCCACGTTCTTGAGTCGTGTGATCACGGCGCTGGCCATGATCCTGTTTGTCTGGGTCGGCGAGTTCCGGCCGGTTGAGGGGTGGCGTCCCGATTCTGCCTGGTGGCGCGAGCAGGCAGCACTTTTGCGCCTCGGGGTGCCGGCCGGCTTGCAACTGCTGAGCGAAGTCAGCGCCTTCGCGCTCGCCGCCCTTCTCATCGGTCGTCTGGGAGCCGTCCCGCTCGCCGCGCATCAAATCGCCATCACGGTTGCCTCCACCACCTTCATGTTTCCTCTCGGCGTGGCCCTGGCCTCGACCGTGCGGATCGCCCAGGCGAGCGGAGCAGGCCGTCACGACCTCCTGCGGCCCATCGCGGCGGGCGCCTGGGCGGTGGGCCTGGGCTTCATGGCCCTTTTCGCCGTTGTCCTCCTGCTGGCCAGTCGGCAAATTGCCGCCGTTTTCGTCCACGACCCCGCCGTCGTGCACCTTGCTGCCAGCCTCCTCCTCATTGCCGGCGTTTTCCAACTGGTTGACGGAGTTCAAGTCGTCGGCTCCGGGTTGCTGCGCGGGCTGCGCGACACAACCCAGCCGATGCTCATCACCCTCGCGGCCTATTGGTTCGTGGCGCTCCCTCTGGGCAGTTGGCTCACTTTCGGAGCGCAGCGGGGCGCCCCGGGCATGTGGATCGGACTCGCCGTCGGCATCGGCGTGGCCGCCGTCCTCTTGGTCCAGCGGTTCCTCGCCCAAACCCGCTGAGTTTTAGAATTTCCGCAGCCGGAGGCTGACCGCGCCGTGGGGCACGGCCTCGCCCCGCGGCTCCCAGGCATACCGATGGAGCGGCAGCACGGCCGTCACGATCTCGCGCAACTTCGCCTCGGACCAGGTGGCCATGTTGGTGCTGACCAGCATCCATCCACCCGCGTGGAGCAGACTGAAGCAGTTCGGGAGCAAGCCCGGCAGGTCGTGTTCCAACTGGAAGGTATGCCCCGCCGCCCGCCCGAAGGTCGGCGGGTCGAGAATGATCAAATCAAACGCCTGCCCCCGCCTTTGCATGCGGCCGACATAAGTCGCCACATCCTCCTCGACGAACCGGTGTCCGGCCGCAGGGTCAATGCCGTTAAGCCGGAGATTGTCCGCCCCCCGCGCCAGGCTTCGTCGCGAAGCGTCGACACTCCATGTTTCCGCCCCGCCGCGGGCGGCACACACGGAAAAGCTGCAGGTGTAGGCAAAGAGATTAAGCGCCTGCCGCACGGGCAGGCCGAGGACCCATCCGCGATTGGACCGCTGATCGAGGAAAAGCCCGCTGGCGTAGCCTCCCGCGGGCTCGACTCCATAACGGAGGCCCCATTCACGCACCTCGAACGGCCCCGGGCATTCACCCTCGACCACACTCGCTGGTTTTTGGTCGGAGGCCTTGCGGGCCAACTCACGCGCGAGCATACCCCGCGGACTGAACCCATACCGCTGGAGCAGCTCCGCGCGCAGAAAATCCGCTTTCTGCGACGAGTGCCCACTCCACAAGACCCAGTCCCCGTAGCGCTCGAGCCAGCCGAATTCGTCGGCTGCAACACGGTGGGCATCCGTGCCCTCCGCGGCGCACCGTGCCCATTCTTCGGTTGTGATCCACTCCATCGCGCCGCCCATGCTGGCCGGAACGCCGTTTCGCGCCAAGTGCGGACGCACTTGCCTCCGGCGCGCCGCACGTCACTCTGTGCTCCAGCCGAAATGACTCCCCGCCTGCGCTGCTTTTATCATCCGGACTACTTCCTCGCCCTGCCTCCGGGCCACCCGTTCCCGATGGAGAAATTTCCCCAGGCTCACGCGCTCCTCCGGTCTTGCCCTGCCATCGAGGTTGCCCTCGTGGCCCCGGCCCCGTCCCGGCAACTGCTCCGCGTCCACACGAGCGACTACATCCAGAAATTCGCCCACGGCACCCTCGCACCGGCTGAGTTGCAAAAACTCGGCCTCCCTTGGAAGCCACGCTTGCTGCGCAGATCGGCGCTCGAAGTAGCCGGCACCATCGCCGCCTGCCGCTACGCCCAGCACCACGGCCTCGCGGCCAACCTCGCCGGCGGGACACATCATGCTTTTCCCTCCCGCGGCCTCGGCTACTGCGTGCTCAACGATGTGGCCGTAGCCATCCACGACCTGCACGCGAGCGATCCGGACCTCCGCGTTTTCGTGGCGGACACGGATGCGCATCAGGGCAACGGAACCCACGCCATATTTGCCGCCGAGCAGCGGGTCTTCACTTACTCGATTCATGGCGAACGCAACTATCCGAGCACGAAAGAACCCGGCACGCTTGATGTCGGCCTGCCGCGCCAGGTCAGCGGGGCGGATTACCTCGCGGCCTTGGGCGACACCCTGCCGGCCGCGCTCGACCGTTTCGGGTCCGGCTTGGTCATCTGGCTCTCCGGGGCGGATGTCCACGAATGCGACCGCTTCGGCCAGATGCGTCTCACGACGGAGCAAATGGCGGAGCGCGACCGCCTTGTCCTCGCCTGGTGCCGCGAGCGAGGTTTGCCCACTGCCGTGCTTTATGGCGGTGGCTACCACCGCGAACCGGGCATGACCGCGCGCTTGCATGCGAATACGATTCACCTCGCGGCGGAGAGTCTGCGCATAATGCCCCATGTCGCCGCTGCTTGAGCTTGTGGTCGCCCGCCACGCGGAGGATCTGGCCTGGCTGCGCCGCGTCCCGCGCGAGTTCCGCATCACCGTTTACGATAAGGGAGACGGAAGTTCCGGCGGGATACCCCTGCCCAACCTCGGGCGCGAGGCGCATACCTACCTGCACCACCTGACCGCGCGCCTTGACTCGCTGGCCGCGGTGACGGTTTTCGTCCAAGGCCACCCATTCGATCATGCCCCGGATCTCCACGAGCGGCTGAAGGCCCTGGCCGGTGGCGGGGAAAATGTGGCGGACTTCCGGTGGCTCGGGTTTCTGGCCGAGACGGACGATGCGCGTGGACGGCGTCTTTTCGTCCCGTGGAGCAAGAATCCGGCACGCGAGGAGTTGGATCTCGACGGCTTTCACCAGCGGTTGTTCGGCCGGCCCGGGCCCGCGGATTACCGCTTTTTTGTCGGCGGCCAGTTCGTTGTCACGCTGGCCGCGGCGGTCGGACGGGACGCGGACTTCTACCGCGCCGCCGGCCGGCTGGCCGCCGAGTTTCCCCACGCCCCGCACTGCTTCGAGCGATGTTGGGACCGCGTATTCGGGGTGGAGGGCACAGCGGGACGGCTTCCTGCGGACCAGTTGACCGCTTTTTTCAAGCCGATCCGCCGACTGGCCCCCGCGAAAGACCGTCTTGTTCCGCCCGGAGAATCGCGCTAGCTTCGCCCTCGTGATCGCTTACCGCAGCCCGGAGAATTACGATCCCATCACTTGGGTCGGCCGGCTGCCCATCTACGCGACCACCATCATCGTCGCTCTGCATGTGGCATGCATGGTGGCCGTCGCTCTCCTGCTCGCCTCCGGGGCGGACGCGGTGCTCTCCCGCCTCACCTTCGAGACCGGCCCCGTCCTTCGCGATTACCAAATCTGGCGATGCCTGACCTATGCGCTGGTTAATCCGCCGGATCTCTGGTTCATCATTTCGCTGGTCATGTTCTACATTTTTGGCCGCGACGTGGAGCAGTTCCTCGGCCGGCGCGGCTTTATCCGTCTTTACTTCGGTTTCCTTCTCCTCGGCCCGTCGCTCCTCCTCGCGGCGAGTTTAGCCACCGGCCAGAGCTACCAGCTACACCAGAGTTGGGCGAACTTTGCCGTCTTCCTCTCCTTCGCGGCCCTCTATCCCGGGGCTCAACTGCTTTTTCAAGTCACGGCCAAGATCTTCGCCCTGATCATCCTTGCCGTCTCCGTTTTGCAACTCCTAGCCAGCCGGCAGTGGCCCGACCTGACCGTGCTTCTGGCCACCGCTTTCCTCGCTTGGTATGCCATCCGCCACGGAGCGGCCATGCCGCTCGATTTCATGTCCCGCCTTCGACCGTTCTCCCATCGGATGAAACAGCCCCGGCTGCACGTGCTCAAGCCGCCGCTGGAGGAGCCAACCGACCCGCATGGGGTGATCGATCCCTTGTTGGAAAAAATTTCCCGCCATGGTCTGGCGAGCCTGACACGGCGTGAACGGGATCAGCTCGAGAAAGCCCGGGCCATGCTGATGGAGCAGGAGCGCCATTGAACCCCATGGACCGGAAAGCCGGAACCTCCGGCGAGGAGTTGTGCGACCCCTGCTACGTCACCGCGATGTCCCACTTTTACCGCGGGGAACTCGGACGCATCATGGTCTGGCGGCAGCGACTCGACATCACGACCACGTGGGCCATCACCAGCACGACCACGATCATCACCGTGGCGTTCTCCTTCCGTGAAATCCCCCACATCATATTTTTCTTCAACCTCGTCATCGTCTTCATGATGCTCTGGATCGAGGCGCGGCGTTACCGGTTTTACGATGCCTTCCGCGGCCGGGTGCGCATGCTCGAAGCCCACTTTCTGGTTCCCATTGTTTCGCAGAACCCCGGTTTGCTCGGTGGCGAGTGGCAGCGCCTCGTCTGCGAGGATCTCATTCTGCCCTCGTTCAAGATCAGCAAACTCGAGGCCGTGGGCCGACGCCTCAAGCGCAACTATGTCTTCATCATCGCCATCATCCTCGTGGCCTGGATGACCAAGATTTTCATGCATGCGAAACCTGCGGTGGTTTCATGGGCCACGTTTTATGATGCGCTGGGCGCAGGGGAGTTGCCCGCCTGGCTGACCGGGGCCGTGCTGCTGCTCACCATCATTGGCACGACCGCCCTGACCTGGTATGTCGCCGTCAACACCGCTGGCGAGGTCACGGATTTGCGTGGCAGCCACAAAGAGCAATGGCGGATCTAGCGGACCTGCCGGAGGCCCCGCTCGACCGCCTCCGCGCCATCGTCTCGCTTCTGCGCTCGCCGGAGGGCTGCCCGTGGGACCGCGAGCAAACGCACGAAAGTCTGCGCGCCGGGCTGCTCGAGGAGGCGTGTGAAACGATTGATGCCATCACGCGGGCGGATGACGCCAACCTGCGGGAGGAACTCGGCGACCTGTTGCTTCAGGTGGTTTTTCATGCCGATCTGGCCACGGAACGCGGTGCGTTCACCTTCGAGGATTCGGTGCGGCATGTTTGCGAAAAACTGATCCGGCGCCACCCGCATGTCTTCAGCGACGCGGCCGCCGCCGACACCGGTGCCGTCCTGCGCCAATGGGAGCAGATCAAGCGGGCGGAAAAAGGCGAGAACGCCGGCGTGATGGACGGAATTCCCCGCGCCCTGCCGGCTCTCATCCGCGCCCAAAACATCCAGCGGAAGGCCGCGCGGGTTGGCTTCGACTGGCCGAGCACGGCCGGTGTGATGGACAAATTCCGTGAGGAACTGGCCGAGCTCACGGCCGAGTTCGAGGCCGGAGACCCGGCCCGTCTGGAGCACGAACTGGGCGACCTGCTTTTCACCGCGGTCAACCTCGCCCGCAAACTGGGCGTCGAGGCAGAGCTTAGCCTTGAACACGCCAACCAGCGTTTCATCCGCCGCTTCGCCCACATGGAAACTGCGCTGTCCGCGCAGAACCGACGTCTCGAAGACGCAACCCCGGCGGAGCTCGACCGCCTGTGGGATCAAGCCAAAGCAACCTTGCCGTGACCCCGCGCCATCGCGCCATCAACTCGGTTTTGTCGTTTGTCCTCGGCGCGGCCCTGCTCGCTGCGCTGTGCTTCGCGGTTTTGCAGGCCTTCTCGTGGGATTGGTCCGGAGTGTGGTCTTACCGTGGCGTCTTTTGGCAAGGCTGGCTCACCACCATCTGGGTCTCCGGAGCCGCCCTCGCCCTCAGCGTTTTCTTCGGTCTGCTTTGCGCTCTCGGCCGCCGCTCGCCTTACCCGGCCCTGCGCTGGCTCGCCGGCGGCTATGTTGAAATTGTCCGCGGCACCCCGCTTCTTGTCCAACTGCTGCTCCTTTTCTACGTGGTGGCCGATGCCGTCGGCCTGCAAAACCGCTATACGGCAGGTATCCTCATTCTCTCCCTCTTCAGCGGTGCCTACATCGCGGAGATGATCCGCGCCGGGATCGAGAGTGTGGGTCGCACTCAGCTCGAATCCGCCCGGGCCATCGGATTGACCCGCGCGCAGACCTACCGCCATGTCATTTTCCCCCAGGCCCTCCGGCACGTCATCCCGCCGCTCGCCGGGCAGGCGGCCTCGATCATCAAGGACTCTTCGCTTCTTTCGATTCTCGGCATCAGCGAGTTCACCCTCGCCGCGCAGCAGGTCAATTCTGCAACCTACAGCACGCTGGAAAGCTACCTTCCCCTCGCCCTCGGCTATCTGGCGCTGACCCTGCCCGTCTCTTTGCTGGCCCGAGGTTTGGAGAAGAGGTTCCGCTATGAGACTTGAGTTGCGCAGCCTGACCAAACACTACGGCGAGCAGACCGTGCTGGACGGCCTCACGGCGGACTTCGATTTTCCCCATGTCCTTGTTCTCCTCGGCCCCTCCGGCGGCGGAAAATCCACCCTGCTCCGCGTCATCGGCGGACTCGAACCACCGGACGCGGGATCGCTCATCCTGGACGGTGTGCCGGTGCCCACGGAAGAGAAGCCGCTGCGGGCCTACCGGGCCAACATCGGCACCGTCTTCCAATCGTGGAACCTCTTTCCGCACCTCGACGCGATGGCCAATATCATACTGCCCCTTACCGCCGTCCACGGCTGCACGCCCGACGAAGCCCGCGCACGCGCCGAGGAACTTCTCGAACGGCTCCAACTCACCGGACACGGCCACAAACGCCCGGCCGAGCTCTCCGGCGGCCAGCGTCAGCGCGTCGCCATCGCCCGCGCCGTGGCCATCCGCCCCCGTCTCCTCCTCTTCGACGAACCGACCTCTGCCCTCGACCCCGAGATGACCGCCGAAGTCCTCGATGTCATCGCGGACCTCAAAGCCGAAGGCCGCACTTTTGTTCTTGTCACCCACGCGATGAACTTCGCCCGCCAAGTCGCCGACCAAATCGCTTTCCTCGCCAACGGCAGCATCGCCGAGCACGGCTCCGCGGAGGAATTCTTCAACTCCCCCCGCACCGACCAAGCCCAGCGGTTCCTCGAGCGGGTCTTGAAATACTGACGACGCCTTCTCCCTTCCGCCGGGAGCGCAGGCATCTTGGTCTGCCGAAAACTCACCTACTCCCCACACCCGGCCACCAGCCTACGACGTGGCCTCGACGGCGTGGCGCACGCTGGCCAAGGTGTATTCTCGATTCATCCGGGCGATGAACGCAGCGGGGACGCCAGCCGGGCAGACCGCCTCGCACTCGTAGTAATTCGAGCAATTGCCGAAGCCTTCCTCGTCCATCCGCGCAACCATCCCGCGAACGCGGCGGCCCTCTTCGGGCTTGCCTTGCGGCAGCAGACCGAGATGGCCGACCTTGCCGGCGACGAAGAGCATGGCCGAGCCATTCGGACAGGCCGCGGCGCAGGCACCGCACCCGATGCAGGCCGCCGCGTCCATGGCGTAGTCCGCCACCGTTTTGGGAATCGGGGTGTCATTGGCATCCTGGGCCGCGCCGCAGCGTTCGCTGATAAATCCACCGGACGACATGATGCGGTCAAAGGCCGAACGGTTGACCACCAGGTCTTTGACCACGGGAAATGCGCCCACGCGGAAGGGTTCGATGTAGATCGTGTCCCCGTCGTTGAACTTGCGCATGTAGAGCTGGCAGGTGGTGCCCCGGCCCTTGCCATGAGGAATTCCGTTGATCGTGAGACTGCACATGCCGCAGATGCCTTCGCGGCAATCGTGGTCGAAAGCCACCGGCTCCTCCCCGCTTTCGATCAGGCCGCCATTGACAATATCGAGCATTTCCAAGAACGACGCCTCGGCTGGAATTTCCCGGGCTTCATAATCGCGAAAGGTCCCCTGCGATTGTCCGCTGCTCTGCCGCCAAACTTTGAGATGGAAGTTCATAGGGTGGTTATTTGTAGCTTCGGGTCGCCAGTTTCACGGTTTCGTAATTGAGAGGCTCTTTGATCAGCTCGGGCTGTGAGCCCTCGCCGGTGTAGAGCCAGGCCGAGACATAGAAGTAATCGTCGTCATTGCGCAACGCCTCGCCTTCGGGCGTCTGATACTCTACGCGGAAGTGACCCCCGCAGGATTCATTGCGGTTCAAGGCGTCCACGCACATGAGCTGCGCGAAGTCGATGAAGTCGGCCACACGGCCGGCTTTCTCCAGCGACTGGTTGAGTTCCTCGTTCTCGCCGAGGACGGCCACATCGCGCCAAAACTCCTCGCGGATCTCATCATAACGCTTGATCGCCCTCTCGAGGCCTTCTTTGCTCCGCGCCATGCCGCACTCGTCCCACAAAAGCTGCCCGACTTCGCGGTGAAAGCTGTCCGGCGTGCGCTGGCCTTTGACCGCGAGCAGACGTTCGATCCGCTCCTTCACTTCGGCCTCGGTTTTTTTGAATTCCCCGCGGGTCGCCTCCGGGCGGGTGCCGCGAAGGGGCGCGAGGTAGTTGCCGATGGTGTAGGGCAGGACAAAATAACCGTCGGCCAGGCCCTGCATGAGCGCGCTGGCGCCGAGGCGGTTCGCGCCGTGGTCGGAGAAGTTGGCTTCACCGAGGACAAAGAGCCCGGGAATGTTGCTCATCAAACCGTAGTCAACCCAGAGGCCGCCCATGGTGTAGTGGACGGCCGGATAAATGCGCATCGGCGTCTGGTAGGCGTTCTCGCCGGTGATGTTCTCATACATCTCGAAGAGGTTGCCGTAGCGTTCGCGAATGGTGGACTCGCCGTGCCGCTTGATCGCATCGGCAAAATCCATGTAAACGCCGAGACCGCCGGGGCCGACCCCGCGGCCTTCGTCGCAGACCTCCTTGGCCGAGCGCGAGGAGATGTCGCGCGGCGCGAGGTTGCCGTAGCTCGGGTATTTGCGTTCGAGGAAATAATCACGGTCCGCCTCGGCGATTTCGGACGGCTTTTTGCCGCAATCCTCCTTGCGCTTGGGCGCCCAGACGCGGCCGTCGTTGCGCAGCGACTCGCTCATCAGCGTGAGCTTCGACTGGTAGGCTCCGCTGACCGGGATGCAGGTCGGGTGGATCTGGGTGAAGCAGGGATTGGCGAAGAGCGCCCCGCGGCGGTAGGCCCGGAAGGTCGCGGTGACATTGCATCCAGCCGCGTTGGTCGAGAGATAGAAGGCGTTGCCGTAGCCGCCGGTGGCGATGATGACCGCATCCGCGGAGTGCGAGGTGATTTCCCCGGTGACCATGTTGCGGACCACGATCCCCTTGGCGTGGCCGTCGACGAGCACGATATCGAGCATTTCGGTGCGCGGATACATCTTCACAGTGCCGGCCGAAATCTGATGGCTCAACTCGGAGTAAACGCCGAGGAGGAGCTGCTGCCCGGTCTGTCCACGGGCGTAGAAGGTCCGTGAAACCTGAGCCCCGCCGAACGAACGGTTGGCCAGCATCCCGCCGTATTCGCGGGCGAAAGGCACGCCCTGGGCCACGCATTGGTCGATAATCCCGCTGCTGACCTCGGCCAGGCGGTAAACGTTGGCTTCGCGCGAACGGAAATCCCCGCCCTTGATCGTATCCATAAACAGACGGTCCACGCTGTCGCCGTCGTTCTGATAATTTTTCGCCGCATTGATCCCGCCCTGCGCCGCAATGCTGTGCGCGCGGCGGGGGCTGTCCTGGTAGCAGAAACATTTGACGTTGTAGCCCTGCTCGCCAAGCACGGCGGCGGCGGAGCCTCCAGCCAGGCCCGACCCGACGACGATGATTTCGTAGCGGCGCTTGTTTGCTGGGCTGACCAGCTTGCTGGCCGTCTTGTAGTTCGTCCACTTGTCGGCCAGAGGCCCGGCGGGAATCTTTGGATCCAAAGTCATAGTGCTCATGGGTTCAGTGGGAGGTTTTCGCCGGGTCCACCCGCTGCTCGGCCGGGAGGACCTTGAGGTAGCCCGCGACCGCGGCCAGCGGGATGCTGGCAAAGCCGGCCATCAGGCCCCAGGCCACCACGATCGCGCCACATTTGATCAACCCGGCCGACTTGCGGCCATTGAGGCCGAAAGTCTGGAAAACACTGGCAAGACCGTGGCTCAGGTGCATCCCGAGCAGGACGAGGCTCAGGAGGTAAAATCCCGAAACGAGCGGGTTGTGAAAACTAAGGATGATCATGGCCGCCACATCATGCCGCCCCTCGAGGTCGTAAAGCCCCGAGTGGGAACTGAGCCCGGCGGCAAACTGCAGGACGTGGAAAATGATGAAACTCAAAACGACCAGACCGCTCAGGGCCATGGAGCGCGCAAAGATCGTGCTCTGCACATGGGCCTTGACCGCGTAGCCCTGCGGCCGGGCCCGCCGGTTTTCCAAGACCAGCGACAAGGTGGTGAAAACATGGACGAGGAAAACCACCACGAGTCCCCCGCGGGCGGACCAGAGGAAAATCTGGCTGGCGTGCAGCGCCTGCGCGTAGAGGTTGATGCCCTCCCCGTAGGGCCCGATGTAGATGGTCAGGTTCCCAGCCAAATGCGCGAGGACGAACAAGATGAGCAGCACACCTGAAATCCCCACAATCCACTTTTTGCCGATCGAGGAGCGCGCAAAAACCAACAAAGGGTTGGGCTGGCGGATTCCGGTTGCTACAGGTGCCACAGACATAATTGCGGAATACTATAAGATTATCTAATACTTGCAACGCCTAAACTGACGGGGCGGATGCACTGGGCTTGCGCCGGGGCCGAAAGCTGGCATTTTGTAAGTAATGCGAACGTTACGACTTTTCCTTGGTGTTTCCTTTCTGGCCGTGTGCAGCCTTTTCGCCCGCGGGGGCGGGGGCGGCGGTGGTGAAAGCCACGAGGGCGGCGCAGGAGACGGAGGGATGCGCGAGGAGGTTCCCCGCTTGGAGCCCGAGAGTGAAGAGGCCGTTCGTGGCGATGCCATGGCAGCGCCCGGTGAAGTCGAACGCCCGGCCGAGGGGGATCGCCTGCAAGCGGGTGCGGTGGACGGCGAAGCCAACGTGCGAACAATCAATGGCCGCAACTACGACGCCGCCGTGGTCGGACCGGATGGCTTTCGGGCCGGCTACGTGTGGCAGGATGGAAACTATGTCGCGGTGGCGTGTGAACCGGGGATTGCCTACGCCGCACCCTACGGTGCATTTGCCGGTTGGTCGGTTGTGACCCAGCCGGCTTACGTCAACTACCCAGTCTACCCGACCTACCCGGTAGAGACCGCCGTGCAGGTCGCGCTGCAGAACCTCGGGCTTTACCCCGGGCCCATCGACGGACTCGCCTCGTCGTGCACTGCAGCCATCGAGCAATACCAAACGCAGAGCAGCCTCGACGTGACCGGGGCCATCTCGCCCGGGCTGCTCACCGCCCTCGGCATCCAGGCGACTTTCAACTGACGCAGGAATACTGCGGGCAGTTTCCTCGTCTTTGGGTTAATTTCCGCGGGTCCGCATGACCCGAAACTCGCCATCGCCCTGGCGGTCCGAGTGGCCGCTGCTCTTCGTCTGGCCCTCCGCCGTGGCCTGGTTTCTTTACGGTGACGTGTGGTCCCAATCTCTTTCGTCCGTCTTCATTGCCTCCGGCGGCCTCGTCTGGACGGCCACGAGCATTCTGCTGGCCGCCTTCGCCGTGGTGCGCCATGCGGACATCCTCGCGGAGCGTTTCGGCGAACCCTACGGCACGATGATTCTGACCTTTGCCGTCATCAGTCTGGAGGTGTTGATGATTGCCGCGCTGATGTTGCAGAGTGACCAGCCCACGCTCGCGCGCGACACCATGTATTCGGTCGTGATGATCGTGCTGACCGGTTTGGTCGGGGCGTGCCTGCTCATCGGCGGGCTGAAGTTCCACGAGCAATCATTCAACCTGCAGGGCGCGAACTCCTACCTGGGGATGATCCTGCCTCTGGCCGTCATCGGCCTTGTGCTGCCGATTTTCACCAAATCCGGGGAACGCGGTGCCTTTTCCACCACGCACGCGGGAGGGCTGGTTGTGCTTTCGCTCGCCATCTACACCGTTTTTCTTCTCGTGCAGACGCGCCGGTATCGTGATTTTTTCCGGCATCCCGAGGAAAAGACCGGGGCCAGAGAGGGACACCATTCGTCCCGGCCCACTTGGGCGCACACCTTGCTCCTGCTGGCTTACATTGTTCCCGTCGTGATTCTGGCCAAGAAGCTGGCGGTTGTTCTGCACTATACGAGCGAGCACCTCGGGCTGCCCGACGCCTTCGACGGCCTTGTCGTGGCCTGCCTCCTCCTCGCTCCCGAGGGTCTGGCCGCCGTCCAAGCCGCGAACCGGAATTTGATGCAGCGCTCGGTCAACATCCTCCTCGGGTCCGTCCTTGCCACCATCGGCCTGACCATTCCGGCAGCCCTGGCCATCGGGCTATTCACCGGACAAAGGGTCATCCTCGGCTTGGACAACGCCGAAATTGTTCTCCTCCTCATGGCCCAGGCGGTTTGCACGCTGACGTTCAGCCACGGCCGGACCAACATGCTGCAAGGTGCCGTTCACTTGCTGCTCTTCGGCGTCTACCTGTTCGTTGTGTTCGATAGTGGAATCTGAGGGGGAACGTCCGTCACCTCAAAACTTGAAACCGAGTCCGGCAAACCCTCCGTAGGAATTTACCTGGTAGACAAAGTCGCTGCTCTCGTAGTCGACATACATGTAGCGATAACCCACCTCGACAAAGACGTTACGGGTGAAGTTGAAGCCAACGGTCGCCTGAGTGTTCCACGTGATCTGCGAACCGGCGCCGAAGCCCCCGACGTCGGCCTGCGCGGCCAGGAACAACCAACGGGTGAGATTGATCTGCCCGCGCGCGCCGAGAATTGGATCGATCCACGAATTGTCTTCCGAGCCCGAGGTAGGAAGCCTGCGTCGCAGGGCGTCAACGATGGGTGTGTCACGTCCCGACCAGCCCAGCAGGCTTGCCCCGGACGAAGGCGTCAGGCTGAGGTTCAGGCCGATATAGTTGTAACGGGCACCGGCGTAGACGTCGAAGAACCCACGACGGTCATCGATCAACCGGTAGGCGGGCGTGAGTGAAAAGAGGCCCTGGGAGATATCGAGGCTTCCGTCTTGGTAGAGATAGCCTTTCAGGTTGCGCCCTCCTTCTAGCTTGGCGTAGTAGCCATCCGCGAGCAGACCCCAGCGGCCCTTGCGGATTTCACCGCGGGCCATCAAGCCCCACTGAAGGTTCTGCAAAATTTTACCCGCCGGAACCCGACCACTGACGGCCGGCAGGCGCCCCACACCGGTCGTGCCGGAGATGCCCATGGCCCAGAGATACGGCTCAATGACAAAATTCCAGCCGTTCGGATCCTTGCCGGGAACAAGCTCAAAGGGCGCAACCGGACGATAAATCGAGTCTTGGGCGAAGCGTTCGACCGGCTCGAAAAGCGAGCAACTTACCGGCCGGTCAAGGCGAAGGGAGGAGGCCGGGGGATTTTCGGCAGCGCGGGCCCCCAGCGGCGCAAGGCTAGCAGCACCAAGGATAGAAAGCAGAGCAGATCGCCGGAAACAAGGTTTGAGGCGCGCCGCGCAGAGAGACAACACCAAAGGCTGATAGCAGAAGCCCCGCGTTCGATGCCACCCAATTCTTTACGACCTCGCGCGGCTGAAAAATCCCCGCCGGGACTGAACAAGCTCGAGGCTACTTTGAAGCCAGAAACTTCGCCGTGCGGATGGAAACAAGACGGGCCACTAACATCGCGACACAAAACATGCCCGTGATCCCCTCCATGACGGCAAGCATGCGAGCCACGCGGGACACCCGGGTGATGTCCCCGGGA
>JBMOJP010000203.1:0-1854 GCA_049315725.1 Chthoniobacterales bacterium
ATTGAGCCGCCGCCACCCGACCGATCCCCACCTCCAGTTTGTCATCGAACGCCTTCTGCACGAGGTAGGCCTGGTAGAGGAAGAGCGTGTTGTCCGCCCACGCTTGCGAGACGGTGAAGGCATTGCCGATCGACTCGGAAAGATTGCGTCCCGCCGCGGAAACCGCGGACACCCGCACTCCGCCACCGTGCCAACCGAACGGTTCTTTCCACTCGAACCCGAACGGCAGGTATTGCGAGTAAGCGAACGCCTGTGACTGACCGCCGACCGGATTGCCTTGGAAGACGCCGAAGTAGTCGACGAAAAACTCCAGACCGATCGGGTTGTTCGAGGCCTGCAAGTAGTGCGAGGCGGTGGAGAAAACTTTTTCCGGGGCAAAATCGTCCGCCCGGTAGGGCCCGCTCGCCGCAGCGGGCCGCTGCATTTCTTCGGAGGAGATGCGGACGGTCGCCGCGGCGACCGTCCCTACCGAGGTGGGCAAGGAGCGTTCGCTGCTGGCACTGGATTCCGCCGCGCTGGCGAACGGCAGGAGCGCTAAGCAAAACGCCATCAGCCAAAGCCCTGCGCGTCGAAGCATCGGCCACGCATAGCAGATCTGCGGGGCGGGGTATAGGTCTCAGCGTCAGGCCTGAGTGTACAGATCTGTCGCGTCGAAGCCTTCGAGAAGCCTTTGAAATGCCTGCTTGAACGATGCGCTCGAAGGCCATGTGCCGATCCAATCCGCTCCGTGCTTCAGTTCTTCGCGCGTTGGATCGATCGCCACCAAGTCTTCAATGTGTCGCCGCCCTTCCAGCGGGTCGAGGGCCGCAGACATTTTCAAAGCAATCAGGTCGATCCGGTCCATGAAGCGGACAGTCAGACATGGACCGAAATTCATGCTGTGATTCGCTGAACGGCTCAGGGTACCAGGGGGCAACCCGCGGGCCAGGATGGCCGCCGCCGCCAAGTTGAACCAACAGGGATTGAGTGCGAGCGACAGGCCGACCGCCGCAATGGCATCGTTCATTTCCGGGGAAAACTCTTCGACGGAAATGATCTCGCCTTTGGAGCCGATCGTGGCCACCGCATCCACGTCGAGGGTGCGGCGTGAGAGCGCGCCGACCACGCATAAGGCGGAAGCGCCGCAGCACAGCACTGTGACGGGATCCGCATCACGTAACGCCATCTGTCTTCCAAGCTCGGTCAGAGCCCGCTCCACATCGGCCCGGTCTCCGAAGCCCTTCATGGCCAGTCGGACGCTGCGGCCGACAGGATTTCCTTTGGAGCGAAAGTTCCACCTGAAGCAATATGGCGTTCCTGTTTCAGTCGCACGGTGCGTCCGGTGATTTCCGGATAAGTCGCCGGGTCGAACCAGGAATTGGCTGAGACGGTGTGAAAGGTCTTGCGGAATGCGTCCCAGAAAGCCACGGAAGCCGAACGGCCCTCTCCCAGATACCATGCTCCGTCGATCAAGGCGGCCGGAGGAATAACACCATCCCGCCCCGGACGGTGCCAGCGCAGGAGAATATTCTGCCGCGCCGCAAGCGACTTGGCCGCGGTGCGGGCTTTGCCGCCCTTCCGGCCGTTGCGCGCCAGTGTGGTCGATACTCTCATGATGGCTATTTATACGAAGAAGCTTCGTATGGCAAGCGATTTGGGCACTTGGTCGCTATCCTGAATCAGATTTACTTGGCTGTCCCTTTGGGCATTATCCCGTCTCCCATGAAGGATTTCCTCCCCGCTCCGATGTGCGCCTTGCTCTTGGCTGCCGCGGCCATCGCCGCCGACCCGGTGCCTGTCACCAGCGCGCCCGCGGCTCACGCCAACGCAGCGGCTTTGGCCGAGAAACTGCAAAATCCGGTGGCTGACCTGATC
>JBMOJP010000019.1:0-32480 GCA_049315725.1 Chthoniobacterales bacterium
CGACGCAGGTGTGTCCGTTGCGCATGAGGCGCCGCACGATGTTCGCGCCCATGCGGCCGAGTCCGATCATTCCGAGTTGCATGAAATCAAGTTTGGGTTGGGCTGGTCAGGCGGTCCACAGAAGCCCGCCGGATGTGACTTGCAGGCTGGCGGGAAGGAGCTTGAGACGCAAAGTTTCCGGCCTCGCGCTTGCCGCGGTGGAGGGGGCTGGCAGGGCGGTGATGCAGGCGGAAAGCTCTTCCTCGAGGGCGGCGGCATTGGCTTCCGCAGCGGCCAACTTTTCCTGCGCCGTGCCAACATCGGCGGTTTGTTGCATGGCGCGGGTTGCGCCCCGGGCCGCCGTTCCAGCGCGGGAAATATGGCCGAGGCTGGCCGCCTTGCGGCCGAAGAGCGCGCCCAAGATGGTCGTGCCGACACTGATGGCGGTTTGCATTTGCGCGGCCTGCGCCTGCGATTTTTCCCGCGCGACGGCCTCGCGGGCCCTCGTCACTTTGTCCGCGGCTGAGTTTGTTTTCGCCGCAAACTTTTCCCGCAGCTTGCGCACGGCCTCGTCGCGTTCCTCGCGGGCTTTTTGTTCGAGCCGGAGGCGGAACTGTCCCTCACTCTCAAAGGGTGCCCCGGTCACAGGGCCCGTGCGGAGGACCGAAACCTCCAGCGTGTCGCCGAGCTTCGTGCGGGCTTCGGCCCACCAGGATTGCTGGGCGGCGGCGGTCAGCGCCGGCGTTGGCACGGCGGCGAAGATGGGCCCGGCATGGGCGCGCGGGGCGGCAAAATCTCCGGGCGACCCGACGATGCGCGCATGGACCCACGAGGGTTGTCCCCGGGCGTCGAGGGGAACGCTGACCAGAGCCTCGGCTGGGGCCTCGGCCACAGGACGGCGGGAGGAGAAGGTTCCGCGGATGAGCAGCCCGAGCGAGGGTTGCAGGGTTGCGTCGGCCGGAGGCTCCGCCGGAGCAAGCTGCCACACGCCTGGCTCGGCGGTGGGCGGTTCGGGCGTGCTGGTCGCTGCCGAGGCCGCCGCGGCCACCGGCTCGGGTGGGGGGACGACGGTGCGCGTCGGCGCCATGAGCAGGCGAATCTGCTCCCGGGTCAAAGGCCCGCGCAGGTAGCTCATGGTCCAGCGGGTGGTGAACATGACCGGCGCCGGGAGACTGACGCTGTTGAGCAGAAAAATGCGTTTGCCGAGAGCGTTGAGCATCTGGCCCAGCGCGGCCCGGTCAGCTCCGCGTCCGGCGCTCGCGCTCTCCAGGCCCTCGAGCACACGCTGCTTGTCGCGGTCCGTTTGCAGCCGCCCGATGAACCACGTGCCGCAGTTGGCCAACGCCTTGTAATCCAAGTCGGCCGGATTCTGCGTCGCGAGGAGAAGACCAAGACCGAAGGCGCGGGCCTGTTTGAGCAGAAGCAGGAGGGGTCCCTTCGAGGGAGGATTGGCCACGGGCGGCAGATAGCCGAAGATCTCGTCCATGTAGAGCAGCGCGCGAAGCGAGGGCGTGCCGGGCTGCCGCCGCATCCACGCCACCACCTCGCCGAGGAGCGTCGTGACGAAGAACATGCGCTCGGCATCGGAAAGGTGCGCGATGCTGAGCACGGCCAGGCGGGGCTTGCCTTCGCGCGTATGGAGCAGTCTCGCGATGTCGAGCGGTTCACCCTCCCGCCAGGTGGCAAAACCGGGTGAGGCGAGAAGGTTGTTCAGCGCCATGATCAGCTCCATCCGTTGCTTGGGCGGGAAAAACTCATCGAGGGAGAGCACGCCGATCTTCTCGAAGGGGGGATTCTGCACGGCGGCGATGAGTCCCGCGAGGTCGGGGGATTGCCCGTGCGTCCAGGCGTCCTGCAAAATGGCGGCCAGCAGGCTGAACTCACGGCTGCGCAGCGGGTCGGCATCGATGCCGAGCAACCCGAGCAGGCTGCCCACGGTGCTTTGCACGCGCTCGGCCAGAAGCTCAGGCTCATCGGCGATGTCAGGCCCGGGGGCGGCGAAGGAGCGAAGGATGGAGAGGGGAAGCCCCGCATTGCTTCCCGGGGTGTAGATGGCGATGTCCGCTTTTTCCCGCAGGGCGGCGATCCGCTCGGGCGTCTGTCCCCACTGCGCCAGCCCGTCTTTCCATCTGGCTGCTTCAGCCTCGGCAAATTCGGCCGGGGAGAGTCCGGCCTTGGCCGCCTCCTCCTCGTTGACCCACGGGGCGAAGTCCTCGCCGCGCATGGCCGGGAAGGTGAGGAGAAGATTGCCGAGGTCGCCTTTCGGATCGACGATCAGCGCCGGGATGCCGTCCATGGCCGCCTCCTCGAGCAGTGCGAGGCAGAGCCCTGTCTTGCCACTTCCCGTCATGCCGACGCACACGCCGTGGGTCGTCAGTGCGCTCGAGTCGTAGAGAACGAGATCATCCGCCGGTTGGCCGTCCGCGGCGACTTCACGTCCGAGATAAAATTGCCCGAGTTTTTCGTAAATGGCAGGGTCCATCAGCATTGGTGAGCAAATCCGCGAACGCCCGGGAGGGCGAGCGAAAAAAACTTAGGGGGCCGTCCGTCCGGCCGCGTAGAGTTTCCAGACCTCGCGGAAACCCGGGGAAAAATCCTCCGGGCGCACGGCCAGCCATTCCTCGACCACCGGGACGGCAAAGAAAACCGCATCTTCGATTTCCGCGGGCGGCAGAAGGAAGGGGCCGTCATGCCGGGTGGTGAAGACCTCGACAAACTCCTGGCCGGTGCCCGGGCTGGCGGCGATCTTGCCCACGCGCTGCAGGGTCGGATGAAACCCCAATTCCTCCGCGGTCTCACGACCGGCCGCCGAGAGGTAGTCCTCCCCGGGCTCGAGGTGCCCGGCCGCCCCGGAGTCCCACTTGAGCGGCTCGCGATCCTTCCAGGCCGAGCGTTTTTGCAGGAGCAGTTCGCCTTGATGATTGAAGACAAGGATGTGAACCGCGCGATGACGCCGGTTCTGCGCATGAACCACGCCTCGGCCCGCCTGCCCAATGACCCGGTCGGTCTCGTCAACCACGTCGAATTGTTCACTGTCATTCTGCGCGGTCACGGCCGCCGCGGGGTCGAGCACCCGGGCGAGGTCGACCCATGCTTCGACGGAAAGATTTTCCGCCCGCAGCGTCGGCGGCAGGCTGCGGGCCTCGCACCAGGTCGTCCAGGCTGCGCGATCGACGCCGAGGAGCGCCCGCAGTTGCTTGCGGCGCTGGCTGAAGCCGCGCTGCACCAGCTCGTCGAAAAAGGCCGCGCGCACCGGGAGAAAAGCACGGGGCGAACGGCGCTGCAGGACGACGACCGCCGACTGGACGCCCGGTTCGGGATGGAAGACCCCGGGCGGCAGCGGACGTTCCCGGCGGACCGACCAAACCCGTTGCAGCCGCACACTCAGGGCACTGTAGTCGGGGCTGTCCGGCCCGGCCGCGAGCCGGGCGGCGAACTCGTCCTGCACGGCAAAAACGGCCCGGCTGACCGGCGAGGCGGGGCCGAGAAAATTCCGCAGGATGGGCGAAGTAGCGTAGTAGGGCAGGTTCCCCGCAAGCGGGAAGGGCCCGTGCCGCATGAGCGGACGCCAGTCGAAATCCACGGCGTCGGCGTGCTCGATGCGGACCCGGTCGGCCGGGAGGTGGCCACGCAACCATTCGGCCAGCCGCGCATCCTTTTCGATGACGAGCAACTGCGCGCAGCGTTCGAGCAGCGGAGCGGTCAGGGCCCCGAGGCCAGGGCCGATCTCCACGGCAAACGCGGCAGGCTCGGGCACGGCCGCGAGAGCAATGGCCCGGGCCAGATTCTGGTCGTGGAGAAAGTTTTGCCCGAGTTTCTTCGAAGGGCGCAACTCGAGATCCTCGAGCGCAGAGCGGATTTCGTTCAATCGCACGCGGCAGGGTTCAGGATTCGAAGAGTTCGGGATAGCGCTGCCGGGCGTGCTCTTGGCACATGGTTTCGATCTCGACCGGGTCGGACATCCCGCGGGCCCGGGTGGCCAACTCGCGGCATTCCCCGAGGCTGAGCGATTGCACCGCTTTCTTGATGCGCGGGACCGATGGGGTGACCACGCTGAGTTCGTCCAGGCCGAGGCCGAGTAGGAGGGGGGTCAGGTGAAAATCCGAGGCCATCTCGCCGCAGACGCCGATCCAGATTCCGTTCTCGTGCGCGGCCTCGGCCGCCATGGCGAGAAGGCGGATGACCCCCGGGTGGGTTGGCTGGTAAAGCCCGGCGATGCGCTCGTTGCCTCGATCCACGGCGATGGTGTATTGCACCAAATCGTTGGTTCCGACGCTAAAGAATTTGACCTCGCGGGCCAGATGCCCGGCGATGAGGACCGCGGCGGGCACCTCGATCATCGTGCCGACCTCGATGTTTCGATTAAAGTCACACCCCTCGCGGGCCAGCTCGTCCTTGCATTCCTCGAGGAGGGCATTGGCTCGGCGAACTTCGTCGAGGGAGGAGATCATGGGATACATCAGCCGGACGCGGCCATGGGCCGAGGCCCGCAGGATGGCTCGCAGTTGCGGTTTGAAAAGCGCGGGTTGGAGGAGGCAGAGGCGGATGGCCCGGCACCCAAGGAAGGGGTTGTGCTCTGCGGCCATGTCCGGCAGGTGCATGAGTTTGTCGCCGCCGACGTCGAGCGTGCGGATGATGACGCCGTGCGGGGCGCAGCGTTCGGCCACCAGCTTGTAGGCCTCGTATTGCTCGTCCTCGCCCGGCGGCTCGGGCTTGTTGAGGAAAAGGAACTCGGTGCGGAAAAGTCCGATGCCCTCGGCGCCGGCGCTGATGACCGCATCAATTTCTTCCGGCAGCTCGATGTTGGCCGAGAGGACAATGTGGTGGCCGTCCCGCGTGGCGGAGAGTGTTTCCCGGATGGTCTCGAGCTGATTCTCGACTGCGACCTTGCGCAGCTCGATCTGGCCGTATTCGAAGCGGATTTGCTCGGAGGGATTGAGGATGAGTTTGCCGCTGTAGCCGTCGAGGAGGACTTGGTCGCCCGTGGTCAGTTCCGAACAGACCCCGGGGAGGGCCACAATGGCGGGGATGCCAAGCGATCGGGCCATGATGGCGCTGTGCGAGGTGCGGCTGCCCTGCTCGGTGACGAAGCCGAGGACAAGTTTGCGGTTGATCAGCGCGGTGTCGGAAGGGGTGAGATTGCCCGCCACGATGATGTGGGGGCGATCGAGCCGGTGGAGATCACCGGACTTCTTGCCCAGAAGATTTCGAATGACCCGGCGGGTCACATCCTCCACGTCCACGACCCGCTCCCGGAGGTAGGGGTCATCAATGGCCGAGAGCGTGCGGCAATATTTTTCCGCGACCTGATGGAAGACGAACTCGATGTTGTGGAGGTCGCGCTCGAGTCCGCGCAAAGCCTCGTCGATCAGGGTGCGGTCCTCGACGACCAGAAGATGGGCGTCGAAGATACTGGCGTCGGCCGTGCCGATGGCCCCGGAAATCCGCTGCTGGATATCGAGGAGCTCCTGCCGGGTGGCGATAAGGGCAGTTTCAAAACGGGCGATCTCTCCCGGGATGTCCTCAACGGAAATATCACGGAGAGGAATTTCCTCCTCATTTTGCCAATGGACAACCGTTTCGCCCTCGACAATGCCCGGGGAGACGCCGATGCCCTGAAATACTTTGTCGCGCACAGCCCCCATGGGGCTTTTTTATCCAACCGACGCGGTCAGGTCAAAACTCAATCCTCGTGGAAGCGGGTGGCGACGAGTTCCTCGATCTCCTTGAGGAACTTCTCCGCATCGGCCCCGGCCGCCGAAACTTTGAGTTTCGAGCCGTGGCCGGCCGCCAGCATCATCAGGCCCATAATGCTTTTTCCATTAACCTCTTCCCCGTCTTTCTCGACCCAGACATCGGCCTTGAACCGGTTCGACGTTTTGACAAACAGAGCGGCCGGCCGGGCATGGAGTCCGTAGCGGTTGAGGATGACCAATTCGCGTGTCAGGCGTTCGTCACCGCCGGCGGTTTTTTTTGTAAGTATCCCCATGAAAATTAGGCCTCTGGCGTCATCATCTTAATCAGCCGTTCGTTGAACTCCAGCGCGCTGTTGGTGCCTTGGGATTTAAGTTTCTGATCCAGGGCTGCCACTTCGACCAAGCGTCCGAGATCGCGACCGACGCGGACAGGTAATACGACATGGGGAACAGAAATGCCAAGAATCTTGTAGAAACTCGTGTTGAGCCCGTGGCGGTCGAAATCGTCCATCTCCCGCCATTCTTTCAAGGTGACCACGAGGTCGAGAGATTTCTCCAGGCGGGTGCTGCGGACGCCGAAAATCGAGGCCACATTGATGATGCCGATGCCGCGCACCTCCATATGGAAGCGGGTCAGCTCGGCCGAGGTGCCGATGAGCTTCCTGCCCTCGAAGGAGCGGAAGCGGGTGATGTCGTCGCTGACCAGGCTGTAGCCGCGTGCGAGCAGGCTGAGGACGCACTCGCTTTTGCCAATGCCGCTGTCGCCCCGGATGAAAGTGCCGACGCCAAGGATGTCCACCATGCTCCCGTGTTCGCTGCGGCGGGGGGCAAAATCCATTTCCAAAGCGATGGTGGCGGCGTTGATCGCCTTCATCGTGATCATGGTCGTGCGGAAAACCGGGACGCCGGCTTCGTCGGCCAAGCGGCGGATGGCGGACGGGACCTTCGATTTGCGGGCAATGATCAGACAGGGGAACGGCGAGGCGAAAAAGCGACGCAGGCAGTCCTCGGCCGCACGTGGGGACAAGCTCTTGAGGTAACTGAGCTCCGCGCTGCCGACGATCTGGATGCGTTTGCCCGCAAAGTAGCTGTAGAAGCCGGTGAGGGCCAGCCCGGGACGGTTGACCGTGGGCTCGCGGATGAGGCGATCGACGCCCCGGCCGCCGGCGATGAGTTCGAGTCCGAGTTCGGCGGAGTGCCGCTCGAAAAACGTCGCGACGCTGAGGGGTGCTGGTTTGTTTGACTTGGGCACGGGTGATTACATCTGGAAGCTTTCGCCGAGATAAAGCTTTCGACTGACCGGATCGTTGAGCAGAAAATCTTTGGTGCCCTCGCTTTCGACCCGGCCCTCGAAAATGAGGTAGGCGCGATCCACGATCGCGAGGGTTTCCCGGACATTGTGGTCGGTGATCAAAATGGCCAGGCCGGCGTCCCGGAGGTTGGAAACGATTTGCTGCACGTCGAAGACGGCAATGGGGTCCACGCCGCTGAAAGGCTCGTCGAGCATGAGCAGCGACGGGCTGGTCACGAGGGAGCGTGCGATGGTCAGGCGGCGCTTTTCGCCGCCGCTGAGGGTCAGAGCCTCGTTGCGGGCGATGTGTTCGATGCCGAACTGGTGGAGCAGCTCTTCGCAGCGGGCCTTGCGGTCCACCTTGGACATTTGGGTCGTCTCAAGGATGGCCATGATGTTCTGCTCGACCGTGAGTTTGCGGAAGATGGATTCCTCCTGGGGCAGATAGCCCATGCCGGCGCGGGCGCGTTTGAACATTGGCATGCGGGTCACGTCCTCGCCCTGAAAAATGACCTGGCCGGAATTCGGCCGGACGAGGCCGACGATCATATAAAAACTCGTCGTCTTGCCCGCACCGTTGGGGCCGAGGAGGCCGACGATCTCGCCGCGGCGGACATTGATGTCCACGCCGTTGACCACGGCGCGGCCGCCGTAGATTTTGACCAGCTTCTCGGTCTGCAGCAGGGGAGAGTCCGCCGGGCTGAAAGTCTGGGGGCTTTCGGATGTGGCGGTGGCCGAACTCATGGGAGGCGTGGCGTGGAGGTGTCGGAGATGACGGTGCGGCTCGGGCCCTCCGTCGTGGCGCGACCGTCGCGGAAAAGGACCATGCGGGTGCTTGGGGCCGTCGCGATGTGGCGATTGATGCCCTGTTGCATTTCCGGATTGCCGCTCAGGGTGACGCGTCCGAGCGTCGGGACATATTCCGCCGTGGCCGCGCGGCCGGTCGCAGGTTTTGTTTTGTCATCCGTCGTCTGCTGGACGATGACCACATTGCCCTCCGCGACGACACGGTCGATGCCCGATTTGTCCTTCGTCAGATAGACTGTTAGTTTGTCGGAGCTGAGGAGAAAGGCCGGGTCGTTGATGCGGACCGCACCGAGGAAAATGGCGGTGCTCTTTTGTTCGTCGAAGAGGGCCTCCTTTTGGGCGGTGATTTCCGTCTTGCTGCCGGCCGGTCGGTTGTCGGTCAGGCCGCCGAGGCCCAGCGCGCCGCCCGGTGCCGTGGTGGTCTGGGCGCCCGCCCGGCCGGCGACCAGGAGCAGCAGAAGGGTGAGGGGAAGGAGGGGAAATTTCATCATGGTGTTTTCGCGGCCGTATCCTCGATCGTCATGCTGACCGGCCCGAGGAGTTTGCTCGTGCGCGTGCGCACATCAAACTCGAGCTGGCTTCCGACGATTTCCAGGCCATCTCCGTGGATGGTAGAACGTGAATGACTCACGAGCAAATTTGTCCCCTGATCGTAGGTGGCTTCGCTGAGGACGACCTGGAGGGCGGGCTGGTCTTTGTTTTCCTTGAAAATTTCGATGAGAAGATCGTCAAAGTCGAATTGGGATGTGCTGGCCCGTTCCGCGTGGCCGGCGCTGAAGCGCAGGGCGATGGAACCGTCTTTGTTGAAGTGGGGCACGCGGATTCCCTTCACGCTCTGGCCGATCTTCACCGGGATGTCGAGGTTGGCCAAATCCTCCGCCCCCGCCGGGCGGGGGAGAAGCAGAACGGCGCACAGCAGGCCGAGCGGCTGAGGGATCCTACAAAGCATGGCGGATGGCGAGGAGTTTGCGCAGGACGGCGGGCAGTTGGGCAAGCGGGATTTGGTTTGGACCGTCCGAGGGGGCCCCAGCCGGGTTCTCGTGGGTTTCGAGAAAAATTCCGTCAGCCCCCGCCGCCACGGCCGCGCAAGCGAGGACCGGGGCGAGGGGGCCATCGCCGGTGGTGCGGTCTCCGCCGCCGCCGGGCCGCTGGACCGAGTGGGTTGCGTCAAAGACAAGATGGAAGCCCTGCTCGCGAATCCATGGGATCGACCGCATGTCGGCCACGAGGTTGTTGTAGCCGAAGGTCGTGCCGCGCTCGGTGAAAAAGAATTTGCGGCAACCGGACGAGCGCAGCTTCTCCGCGATCGGCGCGACCTCCCACGGCGAGAGGAACTGGCCTTTCTTCACATTGACGACGCAACCGCTCGAGCCGGCGGCCTCGATCAGGTCGGTCTGGCGGCAGAGGAAGGCGGGGATTTGCAGAAGATCAACGTGCGCGGCGGCGATTTCAATGTCCGCGGGCGAGTGGACGTCGGTGGTCACCGGCACGCCGAATTCCTCGCGGATGCCGGCGAGGATCTCGCAACCCTCGCGCACGCCCGGGCCGCGGAAGGACGAGCCCGAGGTGCGGTTGGCTTTGTCGTAGGACGCCTTGAAAACAAAAGGAACGCCGAGCCGGTGGGTCATCGCGACGAGACGCGAGGCTGAGCGGCGGGTCGCTTTCTCGCTCTCGATCACGCACGGGCCGAGAATGAGCAGGAGGTTTTTGCCTCCCACCGGGACCGGACCAATTTTGAAGGGCTTGGCTTGCACGATTCGATCCACCTTACACGCCGGGCGCGGCAGAGTCACTCCCGGCGACAGCTTCCTCAATCAGTTGCGCCGTGCGTTCGGTGGCACCCTGGTGGGCCTGCACCGCGGCTCTGGCGCGGGCGTTTTGGGTGGTGCGCTGCGCCGGGTCAGCCAGCAGTTTTGCGGCCTCGGCCGCGAGGCTGGCCGCATCGGCGACCGCCACGCCCCCGCCGGTGGTGAGGAGCGCGGTGGCGAGGTCGGCAAAATTTTCCATGTGCGGACCGAAAAGGACAGGGCGGTCGGCCAGGATGGCTTCGACCGGATTCTGTCCCCCGCGTCCGGTCAGGCTCTTGCCGATGAAAACCACATCGGCGCAGGCATACCAATCGCGCAATTCGCCGGTCGTATCGACGAGGAGAATGTCCGTCGGGGTCGTCCCGGGCTCCATCGTTCGGCGGCCGAGGGAGAATCCGCTGGGCTGCAGACGGGTCATGATCTCGCTCGTCCGTTCCACATGCCGGGGGACGATGACGAGCCGCGCGGTGGGGAATTTGTCCCGCAGAGCGCGCAGGCTGTCGGCGAGAGCTTCCTCCTCGCCGTCGTGCGTGCTGCCGGCGAGAAGCACCGGCGCTCCGGCGGGAAAGCCGAAGGAGCGCAGAACCGGCTGAAAATCCCGCTGATCCCCGGGATTGGTCACCGGGTCGAACTTTACGCTGCCGGTCAGGTGCAGTCGGTCGGCGGGAACGCCGAGATGCGACCACAACGCCGCATGGGTCGGCTCCTGCAGCCCGACGGCCGAAAGATGGCGGGTCACCGGACGCACGAAGCGGGCGAACCGTTGGTAGCGACGGGCCGAGCGGGGGGAAACCCGGGCGTTGACCAGCACGACGGGCAGGCCCCGGGCGGCGGCGGTCCAGATGAAGTTCGGCCACATTTCACTTTCGGTCAGGACGATCGCCCGGGGTTTGACGGCGGCGAGGGCGCGGCGGACCGCCGGGCCGAAATCGACCGGCGTATAAACCGGCACCCACCATCCGGCCTGCCGCTCGACCGCGAGGGCGTGTGCGGTCGAGGTCGTGCTCGAGACGACAAAGCGCCATGCCGGATTCCGGGCGTGGAGCTGGTCGAGAATTTTCAGGGCCACGAGCAATTCGCCCACGCTGACCGCGTGGACCCAGAGCCACGGCCCACGCGAGAACTCGGCGCGCAGTTCCGGCGCGTAGCAGCCGAAGCGCTGGCCGAAGTCGCGCCGAAAGTCACCCCGGCGAAACATGCGCGCGAGGTAGCGCGGCAGAACGACAATCAATGCGAGCGGGAAGAGTATTTTGTAGAGCAGGCGGATCATGGGTTGGAGTCGCGCTGGTAGTAGGCGATCCAAGCCTGCCCGTAGCGGCGGGTGCGGAGCAATGCCCAAGCACCCGAGCCCGGCCCGGGCTCTCCCGGCAATTCAATGACACAAAGTCCCCCGGGGGCCACGATGCGGGCGAGGGAGTCATTGGCCAGAAACACGGCCGGGTGCGAGGGATGGTTCAGGGGTAGGGCGAACGGCGGATCGGCGAAGACCAAGTCGAAGGAAGCCGGTGCCGCCGTCGCCAGATAAGCAGCGACCTCCTGCGTGCGCATGGTTCCCTCCAGCCGGGTTTTTTTCAAATTGGTCCGCACCGCTTCCGCCGCCTTCCGGTGGGAGTCGACAAACACGCAGGTCGCGGCCCCGCGGCTCAGGGCCTCAATGCCGATCGCTCCGCTGCCGGCGAAGAGATCGAGAACGCGGGCGCCGATGACCGCCTCGCCGAGGCTGGAGAACACGGCGCCCCGCACCCGATCCATCATCGGGCGGGCGATTCCCTGCGGGCATTCCATCCGCAAGCCGCCAGCGTTTCCGGCAATGATGCGCATGGTGGGCGGTCAGGGAGTCCCGATGAGGTTGAAAAGGAAGTTCCCGACCTGCCCGGCGAGGCCGTCGCCGAGGAGCCGTTTGGCCAGGTCGCTCTGCGGCGCGTCGAGGGTGCCGGTGATGCGGAAAGGTAGTTCACGAAAGCCTGGCAGGGCTTCGTCGTTGGTCGGGGGCAACTCCCGGCCGGTGATGGCGGCCAGTCGCGCGGCCACGGGAGGACTGAGCATGAGACGGGCTTGCAGGTCGAGGCCGCCGGTGCGGGTGACCGGTCCGGTCATCTCGACGGCGAGTTCCTCGGAGCGAAGGCGAAGCGGCTCGACCTGGATCAGATCATCCTCGATGCGCAGCGTCGCGCGGGCTTCGCTGAAGTTCATGCCTTGCAGTTCGCGAATGCCCAGAACCTGGCCCAGGCCCTGCAGGTAGGCCGAGGGAACGAGACGTCCTCCGTCCACGTTGAGTTCCATCTGGCCGCGGATCTGACGTTGGGGCGCGTTCCGGCCCTGCAGCGCAAAATCGGCGGACATCGTGCCATCCATGACCGTTCCGCCGAAGGAGACGGGCAACTTCAACGCGGAGAGTTGGAACCCGGCCAGCTGCAGGGCCCAATCATAGGGCGATCCCTCGGCGCGGGTCGCGATGGATCCATGGCCGGTGAGTTGGCCCCCGGCCACATCGCACCGAATGTCGGGAAACGTGATCAGCCCGTGGGTCAGCTCGAAGTGGCTGCGCAGATCCCGCGCCACCAGCATCCCGGCGAGCACCGCTTCGGGAATGGCCGCCTCCCCCTTCGCTCCGCCGTCCGTGTGCATCTCCGCGTTCGAGTTGATTCCGTCCGCATCAAGCAAAGGCCATCCGTCCCGGTTTTCGAAAAGAATGCGCGATCGCTCGATCTCCATGCTGTCAACCCGCACGGTGAACCCGGGGGCCGGGGGTGGCGGGGTTAATCCCTCGCCGACGGTCGGTGCGGGCGCGGGCGTTGCCGTGGCGGCGGGCGTGCCGCCGGGGAGTGCCACCGCTTCCTCGGGACGTCGCGGCAGGCGCCACTGACCGTCGCCGTTTTGCCGCCAGGTCAGAACCGCCCGTTTGAGGGCGAGGCGGCTGACGACAAACTCACGATGCAGCAGCGGCCAGAGTTTGAAGACGATCTGAAACTCGGACGCCTCGAGAAAGTTGACCCCGGCATTTTCCATGTCCGGCACGACGAGGCCGCGCAGGCGGATGCCATCCCAGGGCGTGTAGAAGGTGCTGCGGACGGACAGCGGCAGGCCCAGCGTCTGTTTGGCCCCTTCGCGCAGTTGTTCCTGCATCCCGGCGGATTGCAGGTGCAGGTTGAAGGCCAAAACCGCCCCGGTGACCAGCAAGAGGACCACGCCGAGAGCGATGAGACCGGAACGAAGAAAGCGCGGCATCAGAGGGGCTACTCTAGCGCAATACCGGCGCAGGCAAAGCGGGAAGCGTCAATTGCCCTGTCCGCCCCGGCCTGCTACGGTGCAATGGTGCATGCACTCCGGAGCAAATTCTTGGAGGCTCCGGTCACCTTCGTGTTGGCAGGGATTCTCGTCGTGGTCTTCGGCGTGGAAACCGTTTTCCAGGCCACCCAGCGCCCGGATTTGCTGGCGCGCTTCGCCCTCAGCGGTGAGGGGATGGCCCGCGGTTACTGGTGGACTTTGGTCACGCATATTTTTCTCCACGCAAACCTGCTCCACCTTCTCGTCAACGTGCTCGGGCTGTGGTTCGTCGGGCCCGTGGTGGAATTCATGCTTGGACGGGTCAAATACGTGGTGCTTTTTGTCGCCGCCGGTGTGTGTGGCGGCTTGCTGCAGATGGCCTTCTCCGCGCCCTCGGCGGAATTGGTGGGAGCCTCGGGCTCGGTCTGCGGTCTGTTGCTTGCTTTCACCACGGCCAATCCCGAGATGCCGCTGCGGGCCCTGATCTTCTTTGTCATTCCGGTCAGGACGAAAGCCTGGATGCTGGGGCTCGGGCTCATCGTTTTTTCCCTCGTCTGCGCGGTTCTGCATGTTCTGCCGCAGATCGGACATCTTGCGCATCTGGGAGGCGCGCTGGCCGGGGCGTTTCTCGCCTGGCTTTGGATTCCCTCCGAGCGGGCGCGCCTGGCGGGTCGGCCGGCCGTCTCGACCGAGGTGTTGCTTGAGCGGCTGGCCGAGGAAGGGATCGATAGCCTCAGCCGCGAGGAGCGAAAGCAGCTTGAGGCGCTGGCCGATCGGCGGCGCGCACCCCGCTGACCGCGCTCAGTTGCGCCGGGGCAGGCTGACCTTGAGGCAGGTCGAGCAATGATCGGGCTGCTCGAGGGTGAGGCACCCGCCGACACGGCGAAGGATGTAGTGGACCACGGCGAGGCCGAAGCCAGCCGGGGCGTCCTGACCGAGCGGACGGCTGTTGCTGCTGGGCCATTCGGCTGCCGGCAAGCCTACTCCCTGGTCGCAAAGGCGAAATACATATTGGCTGCCCTCGGGCTGGCCGATGATCGTGATGGAATCGCCGGGCCGGGAGGATTGCAGCGCGTTAGCCAGAAGTTCGAGCACCACGCATTCGAGGGCGCGGTAGCTGATGGCCGGCTTTCCCGGTTTGATGGAGACGGTCAAATCTTCGCCGCGGCCCACGGCCTCGGCGCGGTTCCGGCACGCGGCCATGAGGCGCGCGGGCCAATGCTCGTCCGCCTCATCCGCGGTCGGGCTGGCGGCCATGTCGTCCTCGGCGGTCAACTCCGCCACCAAGTCAAGACGGCGCATCTGCTCGGCCAGGCGGCGGCCGGCCGCATCAATTTCAGCCAGTCCCTCGCGCAGGCAATCCGGCGGCACTTCGCGTCCGGCCTCTAATTCGCCGAGGAGAAAGGAGGAATAACCGGAAAGCATGTCCAGCGGCCGGCGCAGTCTCGCCGGCAGGCCGGCAATCAGCTTTTCCCCGAGCGCGCGCAGGGCGGGACGGCTGGAGGATTTTGTTGATTCGAAGGAATCCGGCTCGCGGGATTCGTCGCGGCAGTTGCAGGTGATCTTGCCGTCGGGAAGCATGGTCAGGGTGATCCCGGCGAGGAAGGGCGAGCCGTCGCGGCGGCAGCCCACCGCCTGTCCGCGCCAGACTTTGTCGCGGGGAAGAATGGGCAAAACCGCTTCCTCGAAGTGCCGCACCCACACCGGGATGTAGAGCGTCCGCCAACTCCGTCCGAGTAATTCTTGAGGATGCTCGTAGCCGTAAATGCGCAAATGCGCGTCGTTGATGTAAACGTAATTGCCCTCCGGATCGGTCAGCGCGAATCCTTCGTCGGAGTGGTCGAGCGCCTGGGCGAGGTCGTCGAGGCTGATCGGATAAGGTTGATGCGAGCGGGGGGCAACGGGCACCCGTGTTGGCCGGGAAGTCATGGCTATCGGCTCAACCTCCCACATTTCCGCAGGAATACAAACGTCAACGGGCTGTCTCCTCCGGCCGCAGCGGGAAATCCTCCGGCACCGGAGCCTCGAAAGCCACCGATTCTCCCGTCGCGGGGTGGGCCAGGCGAATCTTCCACGCGTGCAGAAGTTGGCGGGGAAAGTCCGCCCCGCCACCATAGGTTCTGTCTCCCGCCACGGGATGCCCAAGGTGTCGCAGATGCACGCGGATCTGGTGGGTCCGTCCGGTTTTCGGGCGGCATTCGAGCAGGCTGAGGTGGCCAGTGGAAAGAAGCACGCGCCATCCGGTCTCGGCCGGCCTGGCCCCCTCGCGGGTGCTCACCGTCATGCGTTGCCGGTGGATTGGATGGCGGGCGATGGCGCCGTTGATCGTGCCGGCGGATGTCCGGGGCTTGCCGCGCACCACGGCAAGGTAGGTCTTTTCCGCCGTGCGGTTGGCAAACTGCGCCGCGAGGTTGGTCAGGGCGTCATCGGACTTGGCCACCAGGATCACCCCGCTCGTGTCCTTGTCGAGTCGGTGCACGATGCCCGGGCGCGAGGGATGGCCGGCCGTGAGCCCGCGGCAGTGGTGCAGGAGACCGTTGACCAGCGTGCCTTCCCAGTTCCCGGCTCCCGGGTGAACAACCAGCCCGGCAGGCTTGTTCACGACGAGCAGGTGTTCGTCCTCAAACACAATGTCGAGCGCCATCTCCTCCGCGGCCGAGAGCGCCGGGACGGCCGACTCGACCAGGCGAAACTCCACCGTGTCCCCGGCCTGCACCGGGTCGGACGCCTTGGCCTCCGCTCCGTTGACGCGGACGGCCCCGCCCGCAATGGCCTTCTGCCAGCGGGCGCGACTGGCTGTGGGCCGGGCCTTGGCGGCGAGCCAGCGGTCGAGTCGCGGGGACGGCTCTGCGGCCGTGAGTTGTTGCATCGGTTCCATCTTGCGCCGCCCACGCTGGACAGGAACAGCCTTCCGCGCAAGGTTTGCCGCCCGGAGGCTGTTGGTCTAGGTTTCCGCGATGGAAGATGCGCCGCCGCAAATCATCGAGACCTGCACGGCGTGCGGCGGCGGTATCGACGTTTCCGCCGAACTGCCTTTTGCGCAAATCTACTGCCCGCATTGTGGCGAGGGCCTGAGGGCGCGGAAGCACTTCAATAATTTCGAGCTGGTCGAATTGATCGGCGAGGGCGGCATGGGTTCGGTCTTCAAAGCCTACGACCACACGCTTGATCGCATGGTGGCCCTCAAGGTGCTGCGTCGTGAGATGAGCGCCCGCGCGGAGGAGCGTTCGAAGCTTGAGCAGGAGGCCCGTGTCACGGCTTCGGTCAATCACCCCCACGCCGTGCGGGTCTATGGTTTCGGTCAGGCCGATAGCCAGTTCTACCTTGCCATGGAGCTGGTCGAGAAGGGCTCGCTCGACGATCTGATGTCGGTTTCGGAGCGTGTTTCCGAAGCTCAGGTGCTGGAGATCGGCGTGCAAATCGCCCAAGGGCTTGAGGCAGCGGCGGAGAAGGGCCTGATCCATCGCGATGTCAAGCCGGGCAACATTCTCTTCGCCGACCCTCACACCACCAAGATTGTGGATTTCGGGCTGGCCCGGGTCCTCGAGGAGGAGGCGGAGTCGCGGGGCGAGATTTGGGGCACGCCGTATTACATTGCCCCGGAGCGGCTCAATTACGAACCGGAGGACTTTCGCAGCGATATCTACAGCCTCGGTGGGACGCTTTTTCACGCCATCGCCGGCCGCCCTCCGTTCGAGGCGGCCAGCGCCAGCCTCGTCGCCCTCAAGCAAATCAAGAGCCTGCCGGTCAGCCTTGAAGCTTTTGCTCCGGATGTCGCACCCGAGACCGCCTACGTGATCAATCGCATGCTGGAGAAAAACCCGGATGAACGTTACGGGTCGTATGCCGAGTTGATCGAGCATCTCGAGTTCGCCCGGGCCAAGGTGCTGGAGCGCGCCGGGCGTCCGACCGCAGTCCGTCGTGAGGTGGTGAAAATCGAGTCCAGCCGGAACAAACTCTACGTGGCGGGTCTTTCCGTCGCAGCTCTAGTCCTCATTCTCGGCACCATCGTCTGGCTCGTCCTGACCAGCGCGGACGCCCGAATGAAGGCCATACGCGAGATCTTTGTTTCCGAGAAGGTCGAGCAGAGGGCCGATCCCATGTCCGCTGGCACGGCAGCCCTTGCGGAGGCCGACTACCATGATGCGGAGGCCAAATTCACCGCGGCCCGGGCGGAGGCCGCACCCGGCAGCGCAGCCGCCGCATGGGCGAAATTCAATCTCGCTGTGACTCTCATCCTCGGCGAGCAGCGCGAAAAGGGGTTGGCCGAATGGCGCGACCTCCGGCAGGACGGGTTGTTTTCCGACCGCAAGGAGGACAGCGTTCTGGCCAACATGTTTCTCGATGCGGCGGATTTCGGCCTGCGGGCCAAACCCACCCAACTCGAGGAGTTGGGACGTTATCCCCAAGATGGAGTCGGGTCCCTGGTCTTTTTCGTAGCCGGGCTCAACGACTGGTCGCTCGGCGATCGGACCCTGGCGGCGGAACTCCTTCGCCGCTTCCTCGAAGTCAATCCCCCCGAGGGTGTGTCCTCGTGGAGTGCTTATCGGACCGTGGCGGAGCGCCTGGCCGGATCAAACTAGGCGATTTGCGCCCGGCCTTCTCTCGCCTAGGATGAAGCCATGAGCGAACCGAGTTTTCCCGGTCCCGACGAGTTGCAGCGTCGTCTGCAGGCGTTTCTCCAATCCACCTTTCAGCAGCAGGGGGGCGCGGCCGCCGCGCAGCCGGACGGTGAAAGGCCCGGGCCGGAGGGGGATGACAGCGACGGTGGATTGGATTTCAACCTGACGCCGCGTGAGATCAAGGCCCACCTCGACCGCTTTGTCATCAAGCAGGACGAAGCCAAGAAGGTCCTCTCCATCGCCGTCTGCGATCATTACAACCACGTCAAGTTTCTCCGCGAACGAGAGCGGGCGGGAGAAACTTCGCCGGTCGAATACGCCAAGCAGAATGTCATCATCACCGGCCCCACCGGAGTGGGAAAAACCTATCTCGTGCGGCACATCGCGGAGCTGATCGGCGTGCCCTTCGTCAAGGCCGATGCCACCAAGTTCAGCGAGACCGGCTACGTGGGCGGTGATGTCGAGGATCTGGTCCGCGAGTTGGTGCAGAAAGCCGGGGGCGATGTGGCCCGGGCCGAGCAGGGCATTGTTTACATCGACGAAATCGACAAAATCGCCACGTCCGGGGGCCTCATCGGACGCGATGTCAGCGGCCGCGGGGTGCAAACCGCGCTGCTCAAGCTGATGGAGGAAACAGAGGTTTTGGTCCGCAACCCCAATGACATGGCCGGGCAGATGCAGGCCGTGATGGAATTACAGCGCGGCGGCAAGGGCGGACGAAAAACCATCAATACCCGGAGCATTCTCTTCATCGTCAGCGGCGCCTTCCCCCGGTTGCGCGAGATCGTGGAAAAGCGGCGGCGGCAGTCACAGATCGGGTTTGCCGCGCCGGCCGTCAGGTCCGTTGAGCAGCCCTGGCAGCATGACGTGACCACGGGTGACCTGATCGAATACGGCATGGAAGCCGAGTTCGTCGGACGTCTCCCCGTGCGCGTGGCCTGCGAGGACCTGGCTGCGCCGGATCTGCGCCGGATTCTGACCGAGTCCGAGGGCAGTGTGCTCCGGCAATACGAGCGCGCGTTTCTTGCCTTCGGGATCGAGTCCGTTTTTGCCGACGACGCCCTCGACCGCATCGCGGCCATGGCCGCGGAGGAGGGGACGGGGGCGCGCGGCCTCCTGACGGTGTGTGAGCGGATTTTGCGGGATTTCAAATTTGAACTGCCCGGCTCGGGCGTCGGGTCTTTGCGGGTGGACGCGGCGCTGATTGATCGCCCGGAGGAACGACTCATCGAGTTGCGGGCCAGTAGCCGGGACGAGCAGGCCCGCGTGCTGCGGGTCGCGGCCGAAGAATACCTGGCCCGCTTCAAGCAGACCAATGGTCTGGTCCTGCGCTTCTCTCCGGAGGCCCTTGATGCCTTGATCGCCCTGGCGGTTTCGCGCGGTCAGCCGATGCGCGAACTCTGCGCCTCGCTCTTCAAGGACTACGAATTCGGCCTGCGCTTGGTCCGTCCGGCGCCCGGGGACGAACCCCTTGTGCTGCCCCTCCGCGCCGTCGAGGCACCCGACAAGTTCTTGAGCGATCTGGTCGTGCGCGACTATCGTGCGTCTTCGCCTGATGAAACGTCCGCTGATCCTGCACCTTAAAGTCGCCCTGCTTTGCACCCTGGCGGCTGTCGCCCTCGCGTTGCCTCTGCTCTGGCTGCCCCAGTTGCCCGCCTGGCCGGCGTGGCGGCCGCCGCTGATCAATCCGCGCGTCGAGGCCGTGCTCGCTGTGCTGGCCGCCGCCTGGACTGCCTGGTGCGTGGTTGATATCCCGCGTCGCGGGATGAAGCTGCTCATTCTGGTCGCCAGTCTCTGGCTCCTCGGCAGCGGTATCTGGCTCTCCTGGCTCTACGGTTATCCCATTCTCTCGGTTGTGCCGCTCACCGCGGCGGGCTTGGCCGGGGCCGGTGCCTTTGCTTTTTCCTTCTCCAGCCTTGGCTCGCGCCGCGCGCGGTGGCATTCCCTCGTCGGCGGAAGGGTGGCGGCGGATCTGCTGCATGAGCATATCGACGGTCGGCGTCTCGAGGAGGGACCCCAGCCCGCGACTGTGACCGTGGTTGAGGTGCTGTGGCCCGGCGTTGATCCGTCGGCCGACGTCTGGCGCGAAGTGGAAAAAGTGGCGGCGGGTGCAGCCCAGCATTTCCAGGCGGGCGGCGGCTACGTGGAACGCTGCGATGCCGAGGGCGCGCGCTTTGTCTTTGGCTTGTGGGGACAGACGCCATTGCTCCCCGACCTCGTGGGGGCCACCTGGGACTGGGTCAGCAAGGCCGGCGGTTGCGCCGCGCTGACCCAGGGGGAGTGCCTCGCGGGCGTCGCCCGCCTGCCGGACGAAACGCGTTGGACTTTGAGCGGGGCCCCCTTGCGCCGGGCGGCGCGTCTGGCCGCCTCGGCCCGTGGCTATGCAGCCAAATTACTCATGGAGGACAGTGCCTGCGGCGCGATCGCGGAAGTCTGGACCTCGCGGCGCATGGCTTGGTGGGATTTCGAGGGCGAAGCCGTTCTGCTGCGCGAGATCACCGGGCCTCAAAGCACCGAGGATCCGGCGCGCGCCGAGGCCCTGCGCCGTTGGGAGCGGGCCTGGGATGATTTTTGGGCCGGAGACTGGCCGGCCGCCGGGAACGGCTTTGCCGCGCTGGCCCGCGAGCAGGACGATGCCGCGGCCAGAGTGTTCGCCCTGCGCAGCGAACAGGCGCGACGGCAGGACGCCGCATCGTGAAGCGCGCGGATTATCCCGAGCCCTTCGTCGCCCTGGTCCGGGCTTTGCACCGGCTCCCCGGGATCGGCCCGCGCAGCGCGGAACGCCTCGCCCTTTGGTTGTTGGGCAGCTCGGATCGCACTTCCGCCCTCGCCGAAGCACTGCTCACGGCCCGCGACCAGTTGCGACATTGCAGCCAGTGCGGATTTTTCGCCACGCAGGAAACCTGCACCATCTGCCTCGATGAGGGACGCGACGCGGTGCTCTGCGTCGTCGAGCAGGCGACGGATATTTTGCCCATCGAACGTTCCGGCGCGTTCCATGGATATTATCATGCGTTGGGCGGACGACTTTCGCCGCTCGAGCATGTGGGTCCGGGAGATCTGCGGCTGGCCGAATTGGGAGATCGACTGGACCGGGTAGCCTACACGGAGGTCATTCTCGCGCTCAGCACCGATGTTGAGGGCGAGGCGACTGCGAATTTTTTGCAGCAGGTGCTGGCTCCCCGCGGGTTGCGGCTGACGCGACTGGCCCAGGGCATTGCGGCCGGGGGCGGGTTGGAAAGTGCGGACGAGTTGACCCTGGCCCGAGCCTTGGCCGGCCGTCGCGGGACGGAGCGATGAGGCTCCTCCGGGCTGTGGTCGCACTTGCCGTGGTGGCCACCGCGCAGGCGGGCCCGCGCGAGGATCCGGCGGCGATCGAACGCGCCGCCGCCTACTCGGCCCGCCGGGGCGAAACCGCGCTCCTTGTCTGGCAGGGGGGAAAGGTGATCTACGAGCGCGGATCCGCCGCCGCTCCCAGGGTTTTCAGCATCACCAAGAGCCTCGTGGCCATCGGCGTTTTCCGCGACGCGCCGGGCGGCAAGCTTTCGCTCGCCTCGCCCGTCACTTGCCCCGTGGCCCGCGGGGTGCGCTTGGCGGATTTGCTCAACCAGACGTCCGGTCTTGCTCCGACGCAGCGCGAGTTCTACTCGACCGGTCTGCGCGACAAACAAGCGGTTCTCCATCGGCTCGCCCGGCCGAGTGCGTCGCGGCTCTTCGCCTACGGGCCGGCGCATTGGGAGGTGCTCGCCGAGGAAATACGCCTCCGCCGCGGTTCCTCCCTCGACCATTGGCTGCGGAAGTTTGTTCCGGGTGTCAGCGCCGATGTCCTTGCCCGGTGGCGTCGCGACGATCGGGGGTCACCCTTCTTTTCGACCGGGGCCAGAATGCAGCCCCGGGAGTTGCTGCCGGCGGCCCGCGAGGTGCTGCGCGGTCTGGGACGAAACACCTGGCCGGCGCAAGTCCGCGAGCCTCTCGCCTCCGGCACCCCGGCCAACCGCATGTATGCGCTCGGCTTCTGGCTCAATCGCGGGGCCGCCGCGCCGGGCGCACGGGAGATCAGCGTCGAAGGTTCCGTCGGATCACCGCACGAACCGTCCTTTTGGCGTCAGGGCTGCCTGAGCAAACACGCCCCGAAGGACCTTGTCGCCATGATCGGCACCCGCGGGCAAAGGGTCTATCTGGTGCCATCGCATGACCTTGCCATCATCCGTTTCGGTCAGTCACCGGGTTACAGCGACGCCGATTTTCTCGCGGCGCTTTTCCGCCGGTGACGTTTAGCGTGGGGCATCCATCGGTGCCGGCAGGGCCCGCGGAGCCTCCCCGGGCGGCAGGGCGAGGAGCAGCGTCGAAGCACCTTTTTGCCACCGGTAGCCGAAGCCGAAGGGCAGAGGGAAGCCGCCGCCTGCGCCGTAAACGCGGCGCAGCTCGGCCTGATTGTATTTGGCAAAAATGTCCAGCGGCGTGGTGTAGTGGCCGAAGAACATCACCTGCCAGTCTCGCGCCCGGAAGGCCGACAATGGAATCCCCGAGTCGTCCTGCACGATGGCGCGGCAATGCCCGAGGAGGAAGTCCCGCCCCCGGCTGAAACTTTCCTCGTGGAGCAGATACGACGCGGCCTTGAGATAACCGGTGGCCGGACCCCGGGCCGCCAGCCAATCGAGGATGGCCCCGTTGGTTTGCAAGGCGCTGTCCGTCACGTTGGCCTGAAAATAGAAGGCCTCGGCCGCTGGCTGGCCCTCGCCCGGACGAAAGACAATGCGCAAGGCGGGTTGCCCGTCCCTCGTGTCCCCGCTGCCCAGGGAGCCATCGCGTCGCAGCGTCAGACGCTCGGCCGATTCGATGCTCGCATCGGTGAAGGAAAGAAAGACCAGCATGATGGGAAAGACTCCCTGGAAATGCGAAGCGGCCAGCTCGGTCTTCATGTCCTTGGTGATGAAGTGGCTGAAGTTCATGATGACCTCGGTGGACTTCCGCAGCACGGCCAGGCTGGCGTAGAGTTCCTCCGGCGTAAGGCTCAGCGGGTTGGTCAACTGTCCGACCGGCTCGAGTCCTCCCAGAGCGTAAAGCTTCGCCGTGGGGAAAAGCCCGAGCGTGCTGATCAGGTCCGGCCCGGCGAAAAGGTAGGTGACTTGCGAGGAGGCACCGATGCGCGGAACCAGCTCCGTCGCCGACCATGCGCGCATCGGGTCGAAATACATCTCGCGGTAACGAAACCACTGCGCCGCGTATTGCCGCGCGTGTTCCCGGTATTCTTCGGACTGCTGCAAGGGCGCGAGCGGGCTGGTCAGGGGCAGCGTGCGTCCGGCGAGGAAGGCCGCCAGCTCCGTCGGGGCGATGTTCTGGGCGCCGGCGGTCAGGGCCAGGAGGAGAATCGCGAAGCACGGGAGGAAGATGCGTTTCATGCCTGGGGACAAGTCTTGCGCGGGGCCACCAGTCGGTAAACCCCCAATGCGGCGAGCAGCGTGCCCGCGCCGAGGAGAGCTTCACCCGGACGCACCGTGGCGGTGTAAGCGATGGCGAAGCCGCTGATCCCCAGAAAAAGCAGCGGGGGGAGGGGATAGAGCGGGGTGCGAAACGGTCGGGACAAGGCGGGTTGGGTGCGGCGGAGAATCATCAAGCCAAGGACGGTGAGGAAACTGCACGCCAGCAAGGCGAATTGCGTGTAAACGAGCACCTGCTCGAAGGTCGAGGTCAGAAGCAACCCAAGAGCCAGCACACTTTGCGCCAGCACCGCGACCACCGGAATACCCGCCTCGGTCCGCGTGCGGAGAAGACCGAAAACCGCCGGATAGTCCTCCCCCAAGACCATGGCCACGCGCGGCCCCGCCCAGGTCATGGCGCTGAGGGCCGAAATCAGCCCGAGGGCAATGATCCCGGCCACGAGTCTTCCGCCCCCCGGGCCGAAGACGGTTTGCGCGGCGACTTGCGCGACGTTGAGTTGTCCTTTCAGAGCAGAGATCGGAGCGGCATGAAGGAAGGCGGAGTTGAGGGCGAGGTAGAGGCCCATGACGAGCAGCGTGCCGAGGCCCAGGGCCCGCGGGATGACCCGCCCGGGCGCGCGGACCTCCCCGAGAATGTAGGCCGCCGCGTTCCAGCCCGAGTAGGCATAGAGGGTGAACATGAGCGACACGGCGAACGGCGCGGTCAGGACCACATGCCCCCAGGACTGGGCCGGGGCGGCCTCCGCGCCCGGCGCGCGCCATAGCGCGAAGGAAAGAAAAACCACCAGGCTGATTTTCAGGAAGGTGAAGATAAGCTGAAAGATGCTGCTCACGCGGAGACTGCGCAGATGAACCAGCGTGACCAGCACGACGATCGCAACCGCAGAGGCCCCGGGCGAGGTTCCCGGGATCAGCCCCTGCAAATACGATCCGAAGGCCATGGCGCTCAGCGCCACCGGGGCCGCGAACCCCACCACAATCGAAACCAGCCCGGCCATGAACCCCACCGCCGGATGGTAAATCTGGCCGAGAAAATGGTATTCGCCGCCGGAGCGGGGCAGGGCTGCGGCCAACTCCGCGTAGCACAGCGCCCCGCACAGCGCGAGCACACCACCCAGCAGCCAGAGCAGCAGAATGGCCGGCCGCGCGGAGATCTCCACCAACTGAAAGCCCAGGCTGGTGAAGACGCCGGTGCCGACCATGTTGGCCACGACCAGCGCGACGCAGACCACCCCGCCGATCGAGCGGGGCGCGGTCATGCCCATTCTCTTTCAGCTTGGGCTTGCCACGGCATGACCAACACTCCTAGCATCCTCTGACGCATGAGCGCCATCCTGTTTCGCCGTTTTCTGGCCCGTCCCAAACAGGTCGCCTACGTGCTCCCCAGCTCCAAAGCCCTGATCAACCGGGTCCTTCGGTCCATGGACTTTGCCAGGGCGAAAACTTTCGTCGAGTTCGGCGGCGGTGAAGGCTGCATCACCCGCGAACTGCTCGCCCGCATGGCTCCGGACGCTCGTGTCCTCGTTTTCGAACTCGACGCGCATCTGGCCGAGCATCTGCGCAACCAGTTCGGCCAGGACCCGCGGGTCGTCATTTGCGAGTCCGACGCCGCCGGTTTTCAGGACGAGTTGCACAAGCTTGGGCTTACCCACACCGACTACGTGGTCTCCGGCATCCCCTTCAGCTACATCCCGCCGGCCAAGAAGAAGGAGATTCTCCATGCCGTGCATGATGGACTGACCCACGAGGGGCTTTTCGTTGTTTATCAGGTGACGATGGAACTTCGCGGCCACGGGCGCATGTTTGCCGCCTGCGAGGTGGAATATTTTCTCGGTAATATTCCGCCGATGTTCGTTCTCGCCTTCCACAAGTCCGAATTGACCACACGCAAACGCGTCGGCCGGAAGCCCAAGAAGGTCAAGCCCGCACCCGCGGCCTGATCGCTGGCCAGGGGGCACGGGCCTCCCGCCCGGCACGATCAGACATCATAGGCAGGCATGCCTGTGCCACTGCGAATGGCCGCCGCCGGAGCGCCTACTTCGGCAACAAGTCGGCCACCATGACGCGCTCATCCTTGAGCTCGTTGACCGACTTGTCGATGCGCTCCTGCGCGAAACCATTGATCGGCACGCCCTGGACGATCGAAGCGTTGCCGCCTTGGCTGCTGACCGGGAAACCGCAGATCAGCCCGGCCTCAATGCCGTAGGATCCGTCCGCGCAGAGCGCCACGCTGTGCCAGTCGCCCGCCGGAGTATTCGCGTTCAGGCTCTGCACCGTCTCGATCGCCGCGTGGGCGGCGGAGAAGGCGGAGGACATCCCGCGGGCCTTGATGATGGCGGCACCGCGCTCCTGCACCGTCTTGATGAATTCGCCCTCGAGCCAGGCGTGGTCGGCGATGACTTCGGGAGCCAGTTTGCCGGCAATGCGGGCGTTGCCGAAATCCGGAAATTGCGTGTTCGAGTGATTGCCCCAGATGGTCATGTTGGTCACGTCCCGCCACGGCACGCCGGCCTTCTGCGCGAGCTGCGACTTGGCCCGGTTTTCGTCCAGCCGGGTCATGGCAAACCAGCGGTCCGCCGGAATGGCGCGGGCGTTGTTCATCGCGATGAGACAGTTCGTGTTGCAGGGGTTGCCCACCACGAGGATGCGGACATCCGAGGCTGCGTTCTTCTCGATGGCCCGGCCCTGGCCGATGAAGATTTTGCCATTGATCCCGAGCAAATCTTTGCGCTCCATCCCGGCCTTGCGCGGCACGCTGCCGATGAGCAGCGCCCAACTCACGCCGGCAAACCCGCGGTCGAGATCGCTCGTCGTCTCAATACCTTCGAGGAGAGGAAAGGCGCCGTCCTGCAATTCCATGGCCACGCCGCCCAGTGCGGGCAAGGCCGGTTCGATCTCGATCAAATGAAGAATGATCGGCTGATCGGCCCCGAGAACCTGGCCGCTGGCCAGACGGGGAAGAATGGAATAACCGATCTGACCGGCTGCGCCGGTCACTGCTACACGTAGAGGCTTTTTCATCGGCAATCAGTCTGCCGCCTTTGCCTCGACCTCACGACCAAAAAATAAGGAAACCCGTTTCGCCAACAGGCAAAACGGGTTTCCTTTTGGTGGGGGGAAATTTCCTAGAGCTTGCTCTTGAGATCCTTGCCCGCGCTGAACTTGACGGCTTTGGAAGCCTTGATCTTGATCCGCTCGCCCGTCTTCGGGTTCACGCCCATGCGGGCTTTGCGGTTCACCACCTTGAGGGTGCCGAAGCCGACGAGCTGCATGATTTTGCTTTTCTTGAGGTGCGACTTGATGCCGCCAATCACGGCGTTGACCGCGCGCTCGGCGTCGGCCTTGGTGCTGTTGAGGTCCTTTTGGACGGATTCGATGAGTTTGACTTTGTTCATGAGTGGGAATGTGCAGGTTTTGTTGAGTTGTGTCGTTGCGACAAATGCGCTTTTCATCCATCGCGGAACGAGTGTCAATGCGCATTCGCGGGCTTTGATGAAAAATTTTCCCCGGGTTTTTGGTTTGACAGTTCCTTCCGGCGAAGGCCGTTTGGGGGGGTGAACCACCAGACTTTCGGGGCACCGGAAAAATTCGTCGAAACCATCGCCCGCAACATCCGCACGGCCCCACAAATTGCGGCCGATGCCTACGTGGCGGACGACGCCACCGTGGTGGCCAACGTGGAGGTCGGTCCCGCGGCCAGTATCTGGCACCAAGCCGTTCTGCGCGGCGATGTGGCGCGCATCGTCATCGGACCGCAGTCGAACGTGCAGGACGGCGCGGTCGTGCACGTGGCCGACAACCTCCCCGCCATCCTCGGCCGCCTTGTCACCGTCGGGCACAAGGCCATCGTCCACGCCTGCGAGATCGAGGACGAGGTCCTTGTCGGCATGGGCGCAATCGTGCTTGATGGGGCGAAGGTCGGAACGCGTTCGATCATCGGCGCCAATGCCACGGTCAAGCAGGGCATGCAAATCCCGCCGGGATCCCTCGTCCTCGGCACCCCGGCGAAAATCGTCCGCTCCCTCTCCGAGGCCGAACAGGACGAAATCAAAAACTGGGCCCTGCGCTACGTCCGCCTCTCCCGCGAATACCTCGCCGCCCGCGCCGAGCAATCTGCCCTCCCCCGGTAGGGCCCGCTGGCTCAGCGGGCCGCTGCCTCACCGCGCGCCCTACTGGTCGCTCTCGCACTCCAAGTGCGTGATGACCTGCGCCGCCGGCTTGATCTCCCGCTCGAGCGCATCCTCGATCTCCGTCGCGACCCGGTGCGCGTCGCGCAGCAAGGTGTCGTCCGGAAAGGTCAGGTGGAACTCGACCAAATGCGCGTCGCCGATGTTTCGATGCCGGAGATTGTGGTGCGCGATGCCCCGCCGCCCGGTCTCTTGGGCCACCATCTCGCGAATCAGCCGGTTGATCTCCGGGTCGGTCGCATCCATCAAGCCGCTGATGCTCCGGTGGATCAGCCGCGCCCCCGCAACCAGGATGTTGAGGGCTGCCGCAATGGCAAAAATCGGATCCCAGTAAAGCCAGCCCGTCAGCATGACCAAACCCAGCGCCACCAACACCCCGAGGCTGGTCCAGCAGTCGGTCAGCACATGGTGTCCGTTGGCTTCGAGAATGATCGAGCCGCGCCGCCGCCCGATGCGCAGCAGATACCATCCGAGTGTGCCGTTCACGACCACGCCGGTAGTGGTCAGCGCGAGGCCGACCGGCAGGTGTTCGAGCTGCGGACCGCGCAGCGCCGCCCCTACCGCCTCGTAGAGGATGTAACACGCCGCCACCATGATCATCGCTCCCTCGAAGCCGGCGGAAAAAAAGCTGATCTTGGCGTGGCCGTAGAGGTGGTTGGCATCGGCTGGTCGGAGCGAGAGCCAGAGGCTGTAGGCGGCAAAACAGACAGCCACGATGTGGGCCACGCTCTCGCCCAGATCGCTCAGAATCGCGGTGGACCCGGTCCACCACCACGCCACCGCCTTGAGGACGAGGAGCAAGACGCCGACCGCCACGGACAGGCCCATGGCGAACTTTTTCTCCGCCGCCGCGGAGGGAATTGGCAGTTGCTCGCCCATGCGGTCGAGTCTGGCTTCCCCTTGCCGTTTCGCAAGCGCGATGCGGCGACTCGCCCGGAAGCTCGCATGGAGGCTTTCCCGCGCCAAGATCGCCAAGGTCGCGAAGCAGGAGAGGAAACAGCAAGGCCCGCTCAGATCAATCCTTCGCGCTCTTGGCGTCCTTGGCGCGAAACCTTTCCAGGCCTGCGCCGCGCATCCTTTACCCGCGCGTTGATTCGTCTATAGTTCCCCTTCTCAGCCGGCGTGGCGAAATTGGCAGACGCGACAGACTCAAAATCTGTTTCCCGCAAGGGAGTGTGGGTTCGACCCCCTCCGCCGGCATTTTCAATTTTTTGAAAACTCGCGGACAACTTCCGGCGGAAAGGCCTGCCCACGGTAGGGCTGGCTGGCCCAGCCGGCCGATGTTCGTCTCCCCAAGGCCGGCCAAAAAAGCAGCGTCACGTCGCACGGATCTCCTGCGCGGCCCGTCATGAAGCGCTTCCTTCTGCTGCTCCTCCTCGTGCTGCTGGGCGCGGGTGCATATTTTGCCTGGCAGTTTTATCATCAGCCGCCGCCGCCCCCGGTCGTCCTGGCCACGCCGGCACCGACGCCTGCGCCCACGCCGGAACCAACCCCGGAGCCGACGCCCGTTTCCCGCACCGCGCCGGAGGGTGTGGTCTACGTGGTCAAGCGTTTCACCGCCCCGGTGGAAGGGGGAATCCATGCCTTCACGCCCGGTCTGGAGGTGCGCTTGCTGCGACCCGAGGCGGGATATTTTGTCGTGGCCGATGGCCCCGTCGAGGGCCGCGCGCCCAAGTCGTGGTTCACCCGCGACATGGACCTGGCGGACGCGCTGCGCGAGGATCGTTTGGGCGCATATGAGGCGGCGCAGAAACTCCTCGCCGAGGGGCGCGCGGCCGCGGCGCAACAGGACGAGAAGTTGCGCGCCCAGGCCGAGGCGTTTGGTCAGACCTTGGCGCGGGAGGCGGCTCCGACTTCGGTCGTTTCGACCACGTCCGCTCCGCCGGCCCGACCTTCCGGACCGCTCCGCATCGGGGCGTGGAACCTCGAGTTTTTCGGCAGCCGCAGCGATCCGCCGCGCACGTCGGCGGATGTGGATGCCATCGCGGAATACATCCGCAAGCTCGGGGTGGATGCCATGGTTCTCACCGAGGTCGATGGCGAAAAGCCGGTCAAAGACCTTTGCCGTCGGCTCGGCGCGGAATGGAAATGCGAGGTCGGGTCGAGCAAGACGGGGGGGAATCCGGGCGGCGCCCAGCAGGCGGTGGCGGTGATTTGGAATGACCAGCGCCTCGATCTGGTGTCGGGTGGCGAGCTGCCCCAGCTTCCGCGGAAACTTGATGGTCTGCCCATTTTTCATCGTCTCCCGGTGACCGCTTGTCTGCGCGACCGGGCCGGCGGACCGGACTTCCGCTTGTTGGGGGTTCACTTCAAGGCCGGGCGTGATGACGTCTCGAATCGCAAGCGCCTGTTGGAGATGACCGAGATTCGTCATTACCTCGACGGGCTCGCGGCCAAGGAAAACGAGGACAAGGACGTGGTCGTGCTGGGCGATTTCAATTCCGGGCCGCAGTTTCGCGAGGCCGAGGCGTTGACCGCCGGACGCTTCTCGACCTACATGACCAAGACGGGTGGGGGGACCACGATCATTCACTTCAACCAGCAGATCGACCAAATCGTCCCGCTGGGCACGTTTGCCGAGGTTAAAACCGGCACCTTCGACATCCACAACCGCGAGGGTTTGCGCGACCGCGAGGCCTGGCGGAAAACTTACTCCGATCATTTTCCCGTCACGGTTGATCTCGCGGCCACGCCCGACGACGACCCCGCGGCGAAGTTCTCGCCGGCCGGGCGGTAGGTGGGGGGGCGCTGGGCGCGGCCCACGCTGTAGCGTCGCTCTATGAGCGTCGCAGCCTTTCTTGGATCTTTGCACCGACGGTCGTAGACCGCCGCTACAGGAAAAGGTAGAAACGCAAAAGACCCGCGCCGGTGAGAGCGCGGGCCTTTGTGGGTTGGGGGGAGGGAACTTTACGGTGCCAGGGTGGACTGGATGCCGAGGAACTGGCTGCTGTTGGTGCGCGGGACGCTGAAGATCTGACGCGCCGTGCCGAAGGGCACGCCGTTTTGATCGACCGCATTAGACTGCGTCACGCCGTTCGTGGTCCATCCGAGAGTCAGATTGGTCGTGGTCCGACCGGTGACGGTCAGGCTCGGGTTGTTCGTGCGCACGATGGCCGTGATGGACAGGAAGTTGGTGTCCGCGGTGGTGACAGACGGGATGCCGTTCGTCGCCGTCGGGCCGCTGGCCCCGCCGATGGCGTAGAGGCCGACATTGGTCGAGTTGGGCGCCGCGCCCTGCGACCAACTGGTGAAGGTCGCTCCGCCATTGTCGTTGCTCCAGAACACGAGCGGCAGATTCTGCACCACGTTCGACGGTCCAAGCACCCACGTGCGGTTCTCGAAGAGGTCGTTCGGGTTCACGACTTCGTAGCCGTTGTTGGTCATCGGCGGAACATTCGGGGTGAAGAATTTGTATTGGTTGGTGGCTCCGGGATCACCCGTGATGGCAAACTGGCCGGCGTAGATGTTGCTGCCGGTATTCGTGAGGTTGTAGTTCGTGTTGCCGGTGCCGTAGTTCTCGCCGTTGAAGTTGCCAATGATGCGGACCACGCCCGAGTTGGTGTTGAAGTTGCCATTGGCCGCTTGCACCGTCATATCCACGGAGAAGGACACGGGGCGGTTCTGCGGGACGTTGGTCTGGTTGTTCCAGAACACGGTGGGCAAAGACTGCGGCACGCCGACCGGGCCCAGGTTGAAGCTCCGGTTGGCCCCGGTCTCGTAGCCACTGTTGTCCATGGGCGGCGAGGACGGGGTGTAGTATTTGTATTGGATCGCCGCACCGTCAGCTCCGCCGAGTGAGCCCGTGCCATCATAAATGCCGTTCGTGTCCCCATCGGTTAACAACACTCCGGTGCCAGGATTAAAGCCGTTGAAGGACCCCAGGGCATACACGTCGCTGCCCACCACGAAGGTGCCGAGGGCGATTTGGACGTTCATGTCCACGGAGAAGGTCACGTTACGGAACCCGGGGTTGTCATTGTAGAAAACCGTGGGGAGGACAAGCGGGGGCGGCGCGGGGTTGGCGCCGACCGGGAAGCTGCGATTGCCCGTGGACTCCAAGGTTGTGTTGATCGCGAACTTGTAGGTCACGGCGGTGCTGGATGGCGCAGCGACAGGGAAAGTGCCCTCGTAGATGCCGTCACTGTTTGTGTCCGCCAGCACCAGCCCGTTGGTGCCGGCAGTCCAACCGTTGAAGCTGCCGGCGACGTTCGGCGTATCGGACCCCGGGAAGAAGTTGCCCAGTCCGATCTGCACATTCATGTCCACGGCGAAGGTCACCGTGTTGGTGATGAGCGAGGCGGAGTTGGCCAGGGTGTAGGTGGCGATCGGGTTCGTTCCGCCCGAGGTGTAAGGTCCGCCCCAACTGGTGATGGAAATGTTCGGGTTGGCGAGGGAATCCACCGCGCTGTCGCCTCCACCACCGCCGGATGAATAGGCGTCAAATCTGATCACATCGCCGAGGTTCGTTGTGCCGAGGCTGGCCTTGCTGACGGTGTAGTTGATCGTGGAGGTGCCGTTGGTGTTGACCAGAAAGCTGTAGCCGGGAAGGCCCGCTGGTCCTGTCCAGTTGGTGCCCGTGCCGCCGGTGCCCGTGCCCGGTGTGTAGGTCCAGAGTTGTGAGCCCCCCCCGCCATTGACCCAAGAGCCAATCCAGCGCGTCATGCCGCCGTTGGCCGCAGTATTCAAGTTGATCGGGCGATTCCAGCCATTGCCCGTGTTGGTGTTGGTCGTGCTCCCCGTGGCAACCCCGATCATGAAATTGCCCCAATCCACCGAATTGGTGCTGCCGCTGAAGGTGCCGTTAACCGTGAGATTGAAAATGATGTCGTTCGTCGTGTCCGACACCTCCATCTTAACGATGTCGAGGGTTGGCACTGCGTTCGGATTGATCCCGATGGCAGGCGAAACGTCCCCAACCGTATCCGAATAAATCGTCGGCTGGGCGTGAAGGCCGACGAGCGAGAAGGCTGCGGCAACGAGGGATAGCGCGAGAACGCGCACACGGGGGGTATGTGTGATCATCAGGGGTAGGGGAAGTGCTTCTAATGTATCCGCGAATACCTTTCTGGCAATCTCTTTTTTGTAGAGCGGATGGGCTGTGGGACGAGGGCGTCCCAAGTCCTTGAGGGTGCTGACTGCCGCGGGCTGTCGCGCGTAAATTCAAGGAGATGGCCCGCCCCCGGGCCACACGATCAGGGCGCGCACGAAGTGCGGTGGCTTTCGGTGTGGGACGAGGGCGTCCCACATCCTCGGGGGTGCTGACTGCCGCGGGGCTCTCGCGCGTGAGCTCAAGGAGATGGCCCGCCCTCGGGCCAGAAGATGAGGGTGCGCACGAAGTGCGGTGGCTTTCAGTGTGGGACGAGGGCGTCCCACTTCCTTGGG
>JBMOJP010000204.1:0-1835 GCA_049315725.1 Chthoniobacterales bacterium
CATCGGTGACGCATAGCATGTCCGTGGCCGGGGTGAAGCTTGGAGTTGGTTCAGGCCGCAGCGCTCGTGTTGCTGGCTAGAGCGATGAACTCAACCTCATGTCGCGCTGAATAGGCGCGACGGAAGCCAGTGGTAAGCGCTTAACCGGAACGATGCGGTTGGGGTCGGTTTGTCCCGGGGGCACGCGCCATCTCGTTCACCTCATCGTGAGCGAACGTCGAAACACATTTCCTTCTGCTACAGCCCGTCAATCGCCGCGGCTTCTGCACTGTTCCGGCTTAAAGCTCGACGGCTACTTGCAACCCGAGTACGAGCGCATTGCCGGATTGGCCGAAACCGCCGGGGCGGATGATGTATTGAATATCGGGCTGCACGGACAATTCCTCGGTGATTTTGATGATATAGCCTACGTTGAGCACGGATTCGAACGAGCCGGCGTCCGACTGCCCGACGCTTCGTGCATAAGGTTCGCTGAAGTTGCCGATCTGACCCAACGCGCACAAATGGTCCGCGGGTCGCGCGGGAAGGGGGCCTTGCCAAGCAGTGCCGGCGAATCCGGTCCACGGCATTTCGGTCACGCCGGTGGGCGGCGACCAGGTGGCCCCGCCGAATGCGGAGAGATGCGGTCCGGTTGGTTTGCCGCGGGTCTGTTCCCACAGCACTTGTTGGCCGAGCGCGTAGAACCCGAACGGATCTCCGCCCCAGCCGCCGGGATACGAGTTCTTTGCGCGGTTGGCAAAATAGGCGCCGAGTTTGTAAATGCCGGGCATGCCGCTGCCATCGCTCGGGAGCTCGGTGCGGTTGCGGGTGAAGCGGCGGTCTTCCTGCACGGCGGTGAATTTCTTGGAGTTCGGAGTCCATCCGATCTCCGCCACGGCAAAACCGCCGTCGTTCGGACCGAATCCAAAATCCAGTCCGTGGTAGGGGCCGGAGTCGTCGAGGTCCGCGCGCGCTTGGAATAATCCAGCCATGATATACGTCTCCTCGGCCGGCAACCAACGCGCGCCGGCGGCCCACGAAGCTTCCGCGCTGTTGGTGAAGGGCGAATTGAGCTTGAGCGCGATCGGCACCGAGTTGAGTCCGGCGGTCACAAGAAGGTTGAACGCCGGCAGTCCGGCGAAAAACTCGGCGGACGAGATACGCCCGACCAACACTTCGAGCCGATCATCGAGCGCCTTCTGCACGAGGTAGGCCTCGTAGAGGAAGAGCGTGTTCTCGGTCCACGCTTGGGAGACGCCGAAGGCGTTGCCGATCGTTTTCGAAAGATCCCGTCCCGCGCCGGACACCGCCGAGGCGCGCAGTCTGCCGCCACGCCAGCCGAGCGGTTCTCTCCACTCGAAGCCGAAGGGCAGGTATTGCGAGTAAGCGAAATCCTGCGACAGCCCGCCGATGGGATTGCCTTGGAACACCCCGTAGTAGTCGATGAAAAACTCGATGCCGACCGGCTTGGCCGCGTTGTGGCAAAGCGACGAGATGCCCGAGAGGATGCTGTCCGGCGTCTCGAGCACCTCCGCGCGAGCTTGTTGCAGCATCGCGCAGGCAAGCAGCGCGATAGTCGAGACAATCGAGGGGAGGCGCTTCGCCATCGGACAGCTATAACGCGAACCCACGAGTTGGTTCACACCAAAAAAAGACAGGCCACGGATAGAAGAAGATGAAAGAGGATTAGTTTTTGCCGTGCGATTGCCTAGGGGCCGTCTACGGCCTTCGGCCTCCGGCTCCGGCAAAAACTGAGGTCTTCACTCAGAAGAGAAATCAGGCGGAGTTCTCTGGTGATGAACTTGGCACTGGCTGGGGTCACACAGCCAGTGCCCATCCTCTTTTATCCTCTGCTA
>JBMOJP010000205.1:0-1794 GCA_049315725.1 Chthoniobacterales bacterium
CGAAGACCGTCTTGTATTCGGGCGTCGGGTCGCCGGGCGCGTGCCGCAGGTGGGTATCCATCGGCGGCGTATCGACGATCTTTCCCGGATTGAAGATGTTCTGCGGGTCGAAGGCGGTCTTGACCGCTTTCATCATGGCATAGCACTCCTCTCCCACCATCAGCGGGATGAACTCCCCGCGGAGACGTCCGTCGCCATGCTCGCCGCTGAGCGATCCCCTGTATTTTTTGACAAGGTGGGCGATGTCGGTAGCGACGCCCCGGAATGTCTTCAGCCCTTCCTCGGTTTTAAGGTCGAAGAGCGGACGCGTGTGCAGTTCTCCGGACCCGGCATGGGCGTAATAGACGCATTTGATGCCGTATTTGTCACGGAGGATGGCGTTGAATTCGGCGATGTAATCCGGCAGGTCGTGAACGTCGACCGCCGTGTCCTCGACGACCTCGCGCGGCTTGGCATCTCCGACCACATTGGACATCAGCCCCTGCCCGGCTCGACGCAGTTCCCACACCTTCGCGCTTTCCTCCCCGCGCAACACCGGCGCGGCGTAGGCGAGTCCCGCGAGCTGCCAGCGCGACTGCAGGGACACGATGGACTCCATGAGGGCGGTCTCGTCCTCGCGGCGAAGTTCGACGACAAGAATCGCCCCTGGGTCGCCGACCACGAACGAACGGTTGCGCTGCTGGGCGAGATTCGCTTTGGTGCATTCGAGGATGTGGCGATCAATCAGCTCGCAGGCGGATGGCCCGTGTTCGACGGCGATCAGGTTGGCGCGCAGCGCCTCATCGACTGACGTGAAATGCCCGCAGACCAACGCCGCGTGGGGCGGCGGAAGAGGGTCGCAATCCAGCTCGAACTCGACCCCGAAGAACAGCGTGCCCTCGGACCCTGCGATGAGGCGGCAGAAATTAAAATCACGCGAGGCCCCAGGATCCAGAGCCGCGGCATCCATGAGCAGATCCAACGCATAGCCCGTATTACGGCGCGGGATCGAGGCACGGGGAAAGTTGTCGGTGATCAGACACCTGTTGTCCGTGCTGCCCAAAAGCTCACGCACACTGCGGTAGACGCGTCCCTCCACCCCCGGCGCCTCCGCACACTTGGCCTTGAACTCCCCCACCCCCAGAGCCCCCAGCGTCCCCCCACTCCCGTCGCTGAAGAATCCTCGCACCGACAAGAGGTGGTCACGAGTGCTCCCGTAGACGATCGAATTCGACCCGCAGGAGTTGTTTCCCACCATGCCGCCGATCATGGCGCGGTTGGCCGTCGAGGTTTCCGGTCCGAAGAACAGCCCGTGTTTGGCCAGCTCGAGGTTCAATTCGTTGCGGACCACCCCGGGCTGCACGCGCACGCGCCGGGACGCCGGATCGATGTCCAAGATCGCATTGAAATGCCGCGACAGGTCCACCACCACACCGTTGCCCACAACCTGCCCGGCCAGTGACGTGCCAGCCGTCCGGGGAATGATCCCGATCTTGTGTTGGCCGGCGAAGAGAATGATCTGCCGCACATCCTCCTCGGTCTTCGGGAACGCTACGGCCAGCGGCATTTCCTGGTATTCCGAGGCATCCGTGGCGTAAAGCCGGCGCATAGTCCGGTCATCCAACAGATCGCCCTCAAGCCGGCTGGCCAGCTGACGGATCGCCCCGGGTTCTAGTGTGTCGGATGCCACGAAGCCTAATCTTTTCTTGTGACGCCTGTTAGGCAGTAGGAGCGCACTCGGTCAAAAGATCGCGATTAAATTAGGGGCCGCTGATTTGGGCCTTTATCCTTCCGAAGAGACGTTGCGCTTGAGCT
>JBMOJP010000020.1:0-31643 GCA_049315725.1 Chthoniobacterales bacterium
ACTCGTTCTCCGGTAGGGACGGCTGGCCCAGCTGTCCGCTGCCTTCATTCTTTGTCGCGGTGGCATCCTCGCCGCCGGTCGTTTCCATCCGCTGCCCCACTAAGGCAATCCGCCCGGGCTGGATCTCCCGCGTGATCAGTTCGGCCAACCCGCGCGCCGCGCGTCCGATCTTGTCGAGATCTTCCCGTGTCCGCGCGTGGACCTCGCCCTCGAGGTCCTCCGAGACCAACTCGGAATACCCGATGATCTGGTTGAGCGGCGTGCGCAGGTCGTGACGCAATGCCGCGACCGCCACCTCGCCGGATACGCCGGGATCAGCCATTCGGTAAAAATTTCCCGATTTTTTCGAGCAAGCGCGGCAACTCGATCGGCTTGGTGTCGTAGTCGTCGCACCCCGCAGCCATCGCCTTCTCGCGGTCCCCCGCCATGGCGTGCGCGGTCAGTGCAATGACCGGAATTTTGGCCAACTCCGCATCGGCCTTGATCGTCTGCGTGGCGGTCCATCCGTCCATCACGGGCAGACTCATATCCATGAGGATGAGGTCGGGCTTTTCGCTGCGCGCCATCTCGACGCCCTGTTGGCCGTCGACCGCCATGATGATGGCGAACCCCTTTCGCTCGAGACGGCGCGAGAGCATGTCGCGGTTCATTTCGTTGTCTTCAACAATGAGGATTTTGCTCATAGATGCGGGTGGATCGGGCGGGAGGTTGCGGCGGAGGTTTCGAGCCAAGCCTCGCTCTGCCCCGCTCCCTTGCGCAAGGCCCCTCTTGCCAACGACCGGAAAAATCTTGCGGCGCGGATCCCACGGGCGCACCTTCGCATCATGGAATGTTCCTTTGCCACTGACGGTGATGTCCTCGTCGCCGGCCCCTCCGGACGCATCGACACCACGACCTACAACGACTTCAAGACAGCCCTCAACGCCAAGCTCGACGAGACCCAAGCCCGGCACCTCGTCGTCGACCTCTCAAGCCTCGAATATGTCAGCAGCGCGGGTTTCCGCGAATTTTTCCTCGCCGGCCGACGCATGGGCCGCGAGGGCGGCACACTTTCGGTCTGCAATTTCCAACCGCAGGTGAGGGAGCTTTTCGAAATCGCACAGTTCATGACCGCTTACGCGGTGCATGATACGCGCGAAGCGGCCATCGCCGCGGCCAAGGCGTCCTGATGGAAATCACGCGACGCAGCGAGAACGGCATTCCCGTGCTCGTCCTGTCCGGCCGGCTTAACCAAGCCAGCGCCGATACCCTGCACGCCGCGGCCATGGAAATCGCGGGCGACGATGGCAGCCACGCCCTCATCATCGACATGGGTGGCGTCGACTTCCTCGCCAGCGTCGGCATCCGATCCCTCATCCGCCCCTCGCAAGCCCTCTCTATGCGGGGAGGCAAACTGGCCGTGGCCAACCTCAATCCGCAAATCTCCGAATTCTTCACCCTCACCGGCCTCGACCAAATGTTCCGCGTCTACGAGACCGTTCAAGACGCCGCGGCCGGCCTCGCGTAATTCCGGTGATACCAATGGTCCGTTGCCAATGGATCCTTGAAAATGAGGGGGAACGGGCAGCCTGTCCGCCTGCGTGCGGATCCCGCCCGTCACGACCCGACAACACAGGCGGGACGCCGGCGTCCCACCCGTTCACAGCCACCGCGCTCCGCGCGCCACTTAACAAATGGCCCGAAGGCGGGCCATCTTCCTGTTCTCCCGAGTAACTTGAAGTGTTTTCAGGCAGCGACGGTCATAGACCGCCGCTACAATTTTTCGTCGCGGTGTCGCGGCGCTCTCTGAGCGTCGGTGCCTTTCCCCCTTGCAGGGTTGGTAGCCCCAGTTACTCCCCAACCACACCCGCCGCGCGCGGGTTCAGGGACTCCCAAGGACGTGGGACGCCCTCGTCCCACGCGTTCACAGCCGAAGGTGACAGCGGGCCCGACCGGGGGTCAAACATTGCTGCAATCCATAAGCTTCGGGCCATTGGTATGACAAATCTCTGCGCGAGTCTCTCCGGCCCATTTTCCTCTCATCAACGAACCGGTTCCAGCCCGCCCGCCGCCGCCGTCACTTTTCCAGGCCGAGATCGCGAAAGACCTTATCCACGTGGCGGAAGTGGCGCTCGAGGCCGCAGGCGTCCTGCAACTCAGCGACGGAGAGGGCCGCACTGATCTCCGGGTCGGCCAAAAGATTGGCGAGGAACTCGCCGTCGCCGGCCCAGGTCTTGAGGGCGGACCGTTGGACGGCCTCGTAGGCGGTTTGTCGCTCGAGGCCTTTTTCCGTCAGCTTGAGCAGGACGGCCTGGCTGGCGAAGAGGCCGCGGGATTTATCCATGTTGGCCCGCATGTTCTCGGGGTAGACCTGCAGGCCGCGCACAAGGCGTGAAAGCAGGGAGAACATGTAGTCCAGAAGGGTGCAGCCGTCGGGCAGAATGATGCGCTCGGCGCTGCTGTGGCTGATGTCGCGCTCGTGCCAGAGGGCGACGTTTTCCATCGCCGTGACGGCGAACCCGCGGATCACGCGGGCCAGGCCGCTGAGACGTTCGCCGGTGATCGGATTGCGCTTGTGCGGCATGGCCGAACTACCCTTCTGCCCGGCCGCGAAATATTCCTCCACCTCCAAAACCTCGGTGCGCTGCAAATGGCGAAACTCGGTGGCCCATCGGTCGACCGAACTGGCGGCCAAGGCCAGCACGGTGACGAACTCGGCATGACGGTCACGCTGCACGATCTGGGTCGAGAGGGTCGCCGGGCGCAATCCAAGCCGGGTGCAAACGTCGGCCTCGACCCGCGGGTCAAGGTGCGCCCGCGTGCCCACCGCCCCGCTCAATTTCCCCACGGCCACCCGCTCCCGCATTTGCACGAAGCGCTCCCGCACACGCCCGAACTCGTCAAACATCAGCGCCATTTTCAGCCCGAACGTCACAGGCTCGGCATGGATGCCGTGGCTGCGGCCCATCATGGGAGTCAGCTTGTGGGCCCGCGCCTGCGCCGCCGCCGCGGCCCGCACTTCATCCACGCCCTGGACCAGCAGGTCGCAGGCCGTCGTCATTTGCACGGCCAGGGTTGTGTCGAGGATGTCGGAAGAAGTGAGCCCCTGGTGCATCCAGCGGGCGGCCGGGCCCACCGAGGCCGCGACATTCTCCAGAAAGGCGATCACGTCGTGGTTGGTCCGCTTCTCGATTTCGAGGATCTCGGGAATGGAAAAACGGGCGCGCTCCCGAATGGCCCGCGCATCCCCGGCGGGAATCTGCCCCCAGCTGGCCATGGCCTCGCAGGCGAGGGTTTCGATCTCGAGCCAGATCTCGTATTTGCGCTGGTCCGACCACAAAGAGCGCATCTCGGGCCGGGAATATCGGTCAATCACCCGCGCAAGCTAACCTGCGGCCCAGCCCTGCACCAACCCGGAAAAAAAGGAAGGGCCACAGCCACCCAGCTGCAGCCCTTCCCTGCCATGAAAAAATCGATGATTAGACGCTGACCCGCACCCGCTTGAGGTGGCCGTGGTCATGGACCCGCACGCGACCCGTCTGGAAGAGGTCAACCAAGGCGGCGATCGCTTCGCGGCTGTCCTCGGTGACCGAGCCAACGGCCGAGACCAATTCGCCCAGCGAGTGGCGGGCGCGGTTGAAGTTGCGGTAAGGATTGAAGGGCTTTGATTTCATACCATCTTCGACCGGATAGCGGGCTTGTTGTTCAAAATAAAAATCAAACGACTGTTTTTATGCTTTCCGAAAGAAGCAATCCGCTCATCAACAGAGCATTGAAGTGAACAAAGTGTTGATCCCGCAGCCATTTCACTGCGGCCCAGCCCGCAACAAACCGCACCAACTGGGCCATGAAAACGTCCCGTGAATCCCCTGGCCCGACGCATCCCGACCCTAGACCGATCACTGCAAGTGATGATTACGGGCCGGCTTCCTCCCTCGACCCATCTTGTCGAGCAAACGCCTTCCTTGTCCATCGGCGCCGCGTTCTGCTAGGATCCGCGCCTTGTCCCGCGGAATACCAGAAGGCAGCAGCAAGGCATGGAGCGAGGTCCTCGGGTTGGTCCTCCTTGGCGCCGGCACATTGCTTTTCCTCGCCCTCGTCTCCTACTCGCCCTCGGACGTGCCTTCGTGGCTCTTCTTCAGCAAGCAGGGTGCGACCGGCACCTTGACGGAAAACTTCATCGGCCCGGTCGGCGCGGTCGTGGCGGGGTTTACCTACTTCATTCTCGGCGCGGCGGCTTATCTGCTGGCCGTGGTCCTCATCGGGTTCGGCGGGGCCAAGTTCATGACCGGCGCACCGCTGCTGCGCCGTCGCGTGGCCTGGGTCGCCGCGTTCGTCCTTTCTGGCGCCTGCCTCCTCGCCATCCAACCATGGTTCCTCCAATCGTGGAGGCCTCCGCAGTCCTACTTCAACACCCTCGGGCCGGGCGGGCTGTTCGGACAGACGATCGGGGAGACGGTGATCAAGGGCCTGCTCGGCCGCGGCGGCGCAGCGATCCTCCTGACCATTGTCTATCTGGCCAGTCTCATCCTCATGACCGGCACGCATCCGGTGGCTCTCTGCAAGGTGCTCTTCACCGCCATCCCGGGTTGGTGGCGGCGGCGGAGGGAGGAAACCATCGAGAAAAAACGCACCGAGCAGGAAGCCCTGGTCGAAGAAGCCCTGGCCACCACACCACGAACCAAACGCCCGAGCCGCAGCCGCCGGACCTCGGCAGCAGCGGAAGAGGAGAAAGAAGACGAGCCGGTAGCGGAGACCCTGCCCGAGCCCGTGCTGCCGGAGCCGCGCATCATTGACACCGGGGCCATCCAGCCGCCGGCGCCGAAGAAACCGGCGCCCCCCAAGGCCAACCCGCTGGGCGCGCCGCCCGACATTCACATCGAGAACTACCAGCTGCCCCCGCTTGATCTCCTCGATTCGGCCGACATCGGTTCGCGCCAGACCGCCGACCCGGCCGAGTTGCTGGCCACGCAGGCAACCATTCTTGAGACGCTCAAGCAATTCGGTCTGGACGCCAGCGCAGGCGACATCACGCGCGGCCCGACCGTGACCCGCTTCGAGGTTTACCCGGCACGCGGGGTGCGCGTTGACCGCATCCTCAGCCTCGAACGCGACATCGCCCGCGCCACCCGAGCGGAGAAGATCAATATCCTCGCGCCCATCCCCGGCAAAGACACCGTGGGCATCGAAATCGCCAACACGAAAAAGATCAAAGTCGTCTTTCGCGAGTTGCTCGAAAGCGTGGAGTGGACGGAATCCAAGGCCAAGATTCCCCTCGCCCTCGGCAAAGACGTTTACGGACGGACCATCATTGCCGACCTCGCCCAGATGCCGCACCTCCTCATCGCCGGGACGACCGGCAGCGGCAAAAGCGTCTGCGTCAACGCCATCATCGCGAGCATGCTTTACAAGTTTTCCCCGGAGGAGCTGCGCTTCATCATGATCGACCCGAAGGTCGTCGAGATGCAGCACTACGGGAAACTGCCCCACCTCGCGGCCAACGTGGTGACCGAACCAAAGAAAGTTCTTCTCGCGCTCCGCTACGTCATTGAAGAAATGGAGCGCCGCTACCGCATTTTCGCCAAGTGCGGGTTGCGCAACATCCACGGCTTCAACTCGAGGCCGCGGGAAAAGAAGGAAGAACCGCCCGCTGTTGACCCCGGGGAAGATGACGAAACGATCGAATTGCAGGATGAACCCGTCGAGGAAGCACCGCCCATCGCGGCCAAGGATGACGAGTTGAAGATTCCCGAGCGCCTGCCCTTCATCGTGGTCATCATCGACGAGTTGGCCGACCTGATGCAGACGGCGCCGGCCGACGTGGAAAATGCCATCGCCCGTATCACCCAGATGGCCCGCGCCGCCGGCATTCACATGATCGTCGCCACCCAGACCCCGCGGGCCGACGTCGTGACCGGCGTGATCAAGGCCAACATCCCCAGCCGCATTGCTTTCCAAGTTGCCTCGAAACTGGACAGCCGCGTCATCCTCGACGCCAACGGTGCGGACAAACTTCTTGGCCAAGGCGACATGCTTTATCTCCCTCCCGGCACCTCGACCCTCGTGCGGGCGCAGGGCGTGCTGGTCACCGACGAGGAAATTCACCGCGTGGTCGACAGCGTCTCCGCCCAGGCCCAACCAAGCTTCGACCCGGGTTTCCACGAGGCCATGACCTCGACCTCCGGCGGGGAGGACGACGTGACCGAGGAAGACGAGGAATTGGTCACCAAATGCCTCGAAATCATCCGCCAGGAGCGCAAAGCCTCGACCTCCATGCTCCAGCGGCGCCTGCGCCTCGGCTACACGCGGGCCGCCCGCGTGGTGGATATCCTCGAAGTGCGCGGAATCCTCGGGCCCAAGGACGGGGCCAAGGACCGTGAGATTTTGGTGGACTTGGACAACCCTTCTGCCTGATGCATAGTGTTAGCGAAAATGAATGCGCCCACCGGTATAGAGCTGAAAAAACTCCGCGAGTCCAAAGGGATCACGCTGGAGCGGGCGGCTCAGGACACCTGCATGCGAGCAGCCGTGCTCGGCGACCTGGAGGAATCCGGCCACGGTGAAGACCTGCCGGCGGTCTATGACCGGCTCTCCCTCAGCATGTATGCCCGCTACTTGGGGGTGGACATGGAGACGACACGCCGCGCGACCAGCCCGCCGGAAGCAATTCGCCTCGCGCCGTTGGGTGTGCGCATCCGTCGGATGGGCCGGGCCATCAAAGCCCCACGACTCGATCCGGCCCAGCGCAACCGCCTGCTGACTATCGCCAAGACAACCAGCGCGGTGGTGGTCGTCGTGCTTGCTGTCGGCCTCTGGTCACTCAACGCCAAACTGGACCGTCTCAACCTCGACGAGCGTCCGATCCATGGAGTTGCCGTCGATCGCGCATCCGCGGAGAGCCCGCCCCCGGGCGGCGAGGCGGTTCCCCTCACCATCACCGGTGAAACCGTGTCCCTCGACAGCCCATACGTCCCGGTGGTCGACAACAGTCCAGGCCTCAAACTGACGTCCTCCGGCCACGTCAGCCTCGAATAACTTCAATCCCGGGCGCCCTCGCAGCCCGCCGACCGGCATGGAAACACGCACCGCTCCAGCCCGCCCGAAGATTGGCATGGTCAGTCTCGGCTGCGCGAAGAACCTTGTTGATGCCGAGATCATGCTGGGCGGCGCCGCCCGCGGGGAGTTCGAGATCACCCGCGAAACGGCCGAGGCGGATGTGCTGGTCATCAACACCTGCGGATTCATTGACACGGCCAAGGAGGAGTCGATCGACACCATTCTGGAAATGCATGACCGCCGGACGCGGGAAAATCCGGGGCAAAAAATCATCGTCAGCGGCTGCCTGGCCCAGCGCTACCACGACCAGTTGCGGGAAGAAATTCCGGAGATTGACGCCTTGATCGGACTCGACCAGATCGCCCGCTTTCCCGACATCGTGCGGGAAGTGCTGGCCCGTCCGACCGAGGTCATACCCGCCCCGCTCGATCTGGTGACCCGCCAGTCCCGCTACATCCCGGACTACGACACGCCCCGCTTCCTGCTGACCCCGCGCCACTCGGCCTATCTGAAAATTGCCGAGGGCTGCAACCACCCCTGCTCATTTTGTGTCATCCCGCAGATGCGGGGCCGCCACCGCAGCCGCACCATTGCATCGGTCGTGGCCGAGGCGCGTCAACTCGTGGCCCAAGGGGTCCGGGAAATCAACCTGATCAGCCAGGACACGACCTATTTCGGCATGGACCTGTGGGCGGAGAAGGCCGGGCCGCGTCAGCCGGTTGATTCCGCGCGCGGCCCGACGCTCTCACGCCTGCTCGAAGAACTCGACCAGATCGAGGGGGATTTTTGGGTTCGTCTTCTTTACACCCACCCGGCCCACTGGAGCAGCGAGCTGATCCAGACCATCGCGCAAAGCCGCAAGGTCGCGCGCTACATCGACATGCCCTTGCAGCACATCCACGCGGACATGCTCACCACCATGCGCCGCGAGACGTCGCGGCAGCACATTGAGGACCTGATCGTCGAATTGCGCGAAGGCATCCCGGGCCTGGGTCTGCGCACGACATTTATCATTGGGTTCCCCGGCGAGACCGAGGAGCACTTCGAATCTCTGCTCGAGTTCATGGCCCACGTCCGGTTCGAGCGCCTCGGGGTCTTCAAATACTCGCAGGAAGAGGGTTCGCGCGCGGGTCGGATGGACGGACAGACTCCGGCCGCGGTGAAGAACCGGCGGCACCGCCGCGCCATGCAACTACAGCAGCAGATCGCGCGGGAACACGCAGCGGGCCAGTTGGGTCAAACCCTTCGCGTGCTGGTCGAGCAACCGCAGGTGGGGCGCTCCGAGTACGATGCCCCCGAAGTGGATTGCCGCGTGTTGCTGGAAGAGCCGTTGCCGATCGGCGAGTTTGCGCGCGTGCGCGTGACCGGCTCGCAAGTTTACGACCTGACCGCTCAGGCGGTATAGGACGACTCGACCCGCTCGGCCACATCGAGGTAGCCGTAGTCGACCTCGTAAATCTGCTTCATGCAGTCGAGGGATTTTTCCTTGTCACCCATGCGCTCGTAAACGAGGCCCAGGTTGTAGAGAATGTCCTTCTTCGTTCCGTCCATCCCGGGAATTTCCGAAACCGCATCGGTCAGCGTCTTGGCCGCGAGGTCGAGCATGTTGCGCTCGGTGTAACACTTGCCCAGCATGTTGAGGGCGCGGGTGCGGGTGTTGGGATTCGAGCGGGCTTTCTGCAGCTCCGGAATGGCTTCCTTGTAGTGCCCGGCGATGACCATCTGCTCGCCCAACTCGAAACGGAATTGCAGGTCGGTCGGGTTGCGCTCGACGCGCTTGCGCGCCTCCCCCAACATTTGCTCGGCCCGGTTGCGCCGCAACTCGGCCAACTCGGCCTGCAGCACCGCCGCCCCGGCGTCGTGGGGGTCAAGCGCGGCCAGAGCCGCCTCGTGCTCGGTGATGGACCACGCGATTTTCCGCACCTCGGTGTCACTGATCTTGCGGAGCAGGCCGGGATCGGTCTCGTTGGCCAGAGCCGAGAGGTAGCGGTAATACTGCAGGGCGTTGTCGTAATCGTCGGCGTTGAAATAAAGATCGGCCAGTTTGCGCGCCGCCTCGCGATCAGGCGTGCCGGCCTCGTGCGCCTCGTAAACAATGCGGGCCAGATCATCCGTGGATTCCGAGGCCGTCACCACATTCTCCGCCGCCCCCGCGGCCTGCCTCTGCTTGACCAGATCGGAAAAAGACGCTTTTTGCAGTCCGCCGCGCTGCATGGATTTTCTCGCCGCGGCCTCCTTGGCCTTTTCCTTGGCATCCAGATCATTGGGCGCGCGGCGGAGAATTTCGTCGAACACCTTGCCGGCTTCCTCGAAATCCTCGATCCGCATGAGGTATTCCCCCAACTCAAGGCGGGCCTTGGTGTTCTTCGGGTCGAGCGAAGGCGTCTCGAGGGCAAAACGGGCGATGGCCTCGAAGTCGAGGATCCTCTGGCGCGAGACTTCCAGCTTCTTGCCCATGGCCGCCCGGGTCGCGTCATCCGCCGCCGCTTCCGCTTCTTCCAGCGCCTTGCGGGCCTTCCGCTCCGCCGCCGCCACGAACTCGGCGGCCTCGAAGAGATCTTTGTTGGGAGCCACGCCGGTCGGGTCGGTTTCGAGGGCTTTCTCGGCCGCGGCCATGGCCCCCTTCCAATCCCCGGAATCGAGCAGCTTGCGCACCTTGCTCTTGCCGAGGGAAAGCCCGCCCCCGGACAGGCCGAGGAAACTGGATTTGCCCCGGGAGCGCATGACCTCGGCCTCGCGCAGAAGTTTGCGGCCGGCGAGAAACTCCGGCTCGTCGGCCACCAGAGGCTGCAGCATGTTCACGACCAGCGCGTGGTTACCCAACTCGAGGGCGCTCAGGGATTTGAGGTAAAGCGCCCGCTGGGGGGCGGGCAGATCTTTTTCGGTCTTCACGGGAGGGAAAAATGATTAACAGCCGCCACGCGTTCGCGCAACAAGCGTCAAGCGGGGCCCGCCGGAGCCGGGTAGCTGCCGAGGATCAGCGTCAGGGAGCAAACTCCCGCCAGATCTTCCAGTGCCCGGGCCACTTTCGGCTCCTGGGCATGACCGACGATGTCGGCAAAAAAGTAGTATTCCCACGGACGGCGCTTGGACGGGCGGCTCTCGATGCGCGTCAGGCTGATCCCCGATTTTTCGAAGGGCGCAAGGGCGTGGGCCAGGGCACCCGGTTGGTCTTTGACCGCAAACATCACCGACGTCATATCCGCGCCGGAAAGCCCGGCCGGCTTCCGGCCGATGACGAAAAAGCGCGTGACGTTGCCCGCCGCGTCCTGAATCGACGGGGCGAGGACGGAGAGTCCGAAGCTTTCCCCCGCAGCGCTGCTGGCGATCGCCGCGGTGCCGGGCTCGCCGGCGGCGAGTTCGGCCGCCCGCGCCGTGCTCGACACTTCAACACACTCTGCGGCGGGCAGATGCTCGGAAAGCCAGCGACGGCATTGACCAAACGGCTGCGGATGAGAGTAAATTTTCTGCACGCCGGCGAGGTCGCCGCGGCCAAGCAGATTCAGCTCCACCGGAAGGTAAACCTGGGCGCAAATCTGCACCGTGGTGTCCATGAACCGGTCGAGGGTCGCACTGACCGCGCCTTCCAGCGAGTTCTCGATGGGCACAACCCCATAGTGCGCCCGGTCGCGCTCGACCGCTTCGAAAACCTCCGCCACGGTCCGCTCGGGGTTGACCGTCACACCGCGGCCGAAATGCGCCAGGGCCGCCGCATGGCTGAAGGTCGCCGGCGGTCCCAGATAGGCCACCACGATGTCCTGCTCGAGCGCGCGCATAGCCGAAAGGATTTCCCGATAGACCGCCCGCAGGGACGCCTCGGGCAATCGGCTTTGGTTGGCCGAGGCCAACCGACGCAGCATCGCCTCCTCCCGCTCGGGGGCATAATACGGCTCGCCCGTCTTCTGCTTCAGGCACCCGACCTCGTGAACCAGCTCGGCCCGCTCCCGCAGCAGATCGAGCACCCGATCGTCCACCGAATCAATCTTCCCCCTCAGCTCCCCGACCGTCATGGCGTGGCCTCCTCGGCCGCCGCGGGCTTCGGCTCGACTGCCTCCTCGAGGGGCAGGACTGGTTGCTCTTCCTCCGGAGGCGCGGCCACCGGCAGTTCCACCCGGCGCAACTCCGCGCAGTTGGGCAGTTCGTCGAGTTCGCGCAGACCAAAGTGCTCGAGGAAAAATTCTGTCGTGCCGTAAAGCAGCGGCCGCCCGGGCAACTCCGCCCGGCCGGTGATGCGGATGACCCCGCGCTCGAGCAGGGTTTGCATCACGCCATCCACGTTGACCCCGCGCACCGCCTCGAGGTCAGCCCGGCCGATGGGCTGGCGGTAGGCCACGATGGCCAGGGTCTCGAGGGCGGACGGACTGAGACGCGACGGACGGTTCTCGGGAAAGAGTTGGCGCACCCACGGCGCGGCCCCGGGGGTGGTCACGACCTTCCAGCCGGCCGCACTTTCAATCAGCCGAAAGCCGCGATCTTGGGCCTCGTATTCAGCCTGCAACTCCTGCATGGCCGCGGCGATCTCATCCGCCTTGGTCCGGGCCAGGGCCGCCACCGCCTCATCCTCGGGGGGCGCCTGGGCCGCCGCCCCGCGCAAATGCCCGGCACACTCCGCGGCGGAGAGCGCCTTGTCGGAGGCGAAGAGCAGGGCTTCGAGGACGCGGGAAAGCTGGTTCATGAAAAGGGACGTTGGGCGGGATGGAGGATTTGTCATTTGCCGCGGCGCATCAACCGCGAAATGCCGGGTTAGCCCGCCGACGGGGCCTCTCCGCGGCGCCGGAGCATGATTTCGCCGAAGGCATCCGACTGCTCGACGAGGACATGCCGCAGGCGCACGAGCTCAAGCAGGGCAAGAAAAGTGGCCACCACTTCGCCCCGCGTGTGCTGCCCGGCGAACAACTCCTCGAACCGCAGCGGCTCGCTCGGCGGCAACACGTTGAGGACGAATTCGATTTTTTCCGAGACGGTGAAGCGGTCGGCCTCGATCTCGCGCTCCGCCCCCTTCTGCTTTTCCAGCCGGGCCAGCACACGCTGGAAGGCCGCGATGAGATCGAGTGCACCCACCTCCCCGGCGAGCAAGGTCGCCCCACCATCCGGGGACGGGGCCGACGGACTGCGGCCAAACAACCGCGCGGCCAGTTCCTCCCGATCGCGCAGGTCGCCCGCCGCCTCTTTGAATTTCTTGTATTCGATCAGTTGCCGGATCAGCTCCCACCGCGGATCCTCGTCCTCGCCCTCTTCCTCAACCGGCCCCTGCAAGTCCACCGGCAGCAGCGTGCGGCTTTTGAGAAAGAGAAGATTCGCGGCCATGACGATAAAATCTCCGCCGATCTCGACGTCGATCGATTCCATCGCCTCGAGATATTCGAGGTATTGCCGGGTGATCCGCCCGATTTCGATGTCGTAAATATCGACCTCGTCCCGCCGCACGAGATAGAGCAGCAGATCGAGCGGGCCCTCGAAAACGTCGAGTTTGACCTGGTAGGCCGCGTCCACTAAATCCCGCGGCGACGGCGCTCTGCGGCCTGTTGCGCCTTGTGCTTTTTGCCCGTGACCAGGCGCGTCTTCCGCTTGGCCAACTGCTGCGCCACCTTGGCCATGACCAGATCGATCGCCGCGTAGAGGTCGCTCTCCCGGTCCTCGGCATGGATGTCCTTGCCCGGCAGCGCGAGGTGGACCTTGACCACATAGTTGTCCTTCTTCTTCGACTCGTCGTGCATCAGGACAACGTGGGCACCAATCACGCGGTCGGTGTGCTGATCGAAGTGGGCCAGTTTGGTCGCAACATAGGAGTGAATGGCGCCGGTGAGGGCGAGATGACGGGGGCTCAGGTGGATTTGCATACGACGACAATAAACCACTCCCCGCCCCCCGCGGCCAACCCAAATGGGGCTACCCCTCCTCCGCCTCGGCCAAAATCAACTGGGCCGCGACCGCAAATTTCTCGCGATTCCGCCGTCCCTTGATACTCTCCCGGGCCGCTGACTCCACCGCCCGGGCTGACTCCACGTCGCGGTAACTCCGCAGGTAAATCTCCATCATGCGCAGATGGGGCACGATCTCCGTCGGATGGGCTGCGGCCAATTCGGCGTAGGCCTCCAGCGCGCCCTCGTAATCCTCAGCCGCCAGCCGCCCTTCCGGAATGCTATACATCGGCTGGGGTCCGTGATGCCGATCTCCCGGCATGAAAAGGGTCGAGGCCCACTCCCCCAACAGGGCCGCGAGGGGCCGGGCCAGCAGGCCGGCGCCCACCGCCAGGGCCCCGAAGGACGCCACAATGATCATCATTCCGTTGCGCCCGCCCAGCGCCTGACCACGGGAGGAGAGCCACCACCAGAGGCCGAGGCAGACCAACACCCCCCCTATGCGCAGGACCAAACCGATCATGCCCGACATCCTGACACACCGCCCCCGCAGCGCGCAGGAAAATTATCCGTTTGCCACCAGCGCCCCGATTTGGTGCGTTGACGGGCCTCACCATGCGCATCCGAGCTTTCCAGGGACTCATCCCACCCGCCCACCTCGTCGCCGATCTGGCCTCACCGCCCTACGACGTTCTCGATACGGCCGAGGCCCGCACCATCATCGCGGCGCAACCGCACAGCTTCCTCCGCGTCGTCCGGGCCGAGGCCACCATGCCCGGCAGCACCGATCCCTACAGCCCGGAGGTTTACCAGCAGGCGGGAAAAAACTTCGCCCAAGTGCAGGCCGACGGCGAACTCCTGCGCGAGGCCGCCCCGCAGATTTACCTCTACCGTCAGATCATGGGCACCCATACCCAGACCGGCCTCACCGCTGTCTGCCACGCGGATGACTACTCCGCCGGACTGATCAAGAAGCACGAGAAGACGCGGCCGGACAAGGAGGATGACCGCGTGCGCCTCAATACCGCGCTGTCCGCCCACATCGAGCCGGTCTTTCTGGCCTTTGCTTCGACGGACGAGATCAACGCGCTGATGGAAGACGCGGCCCGCCGCGAGCCGCTCTTTGCTTTCACCGCGCCTGATGGTGTTCGCCACATTTTCTGGCGCATGCCCGATACCGCCGCCATCACGCGGGCCTTTGCCGCCGTGCCGCACACTTACATCGCGGACGGACACCATCGGTCCGCCGGAGCCGCCCGCGTCGGAATGGCCCGGCGCGAGGCCAACCCGCAGCACACGGGCGACGAGGATTACAATTGGTTCCCCGCCGTGCTCTTCCCGCAAGACCAGCTGCAAATCTTGCCCTACAACCGGCTTGTCGCCGATCTCCACGGCCTGCACCCCGAGGAATTTCTCGTGCGCGTAAGCCACGCCTGCCGCCTGCAACCGGCGGCACCACCCGTGCCAACCCGACCCGGAAGCGTCTCGATGTATCTCGGCGGCCATTGGCTCGGGCTCGAGTTCGACCCCGCGACCGCGACTGACCCGGTGTCACGCCTCGACGTCAGCCTGCTGCAAAACGGCATCCTCGCCCCCATCCTCGGCATCGACGATCCGCGCACGAGCAAACGCATCGGCTTCGTTGGCGGCATCCGCGGCACGGACTACCTGCGCACCGAAGTGGATCAAAAACGCGCCGCCGTCGCCTTCTCCCTCCACCCCGTGACCATGCGGCAGTTGATGGACATCGCCGACGCCGGACAAATCATGCCGCCGAAAAGCACGTGGTTCGAACCCAAGCTCCGCTCGGGACTTTTCGTCCACACCTTCTGACCCGCCCTCGTCCGTCGCCCGCCGACGCATCTGGGCGAACAGGGGACGAGTGCTACCCTGCTCCAGGAGCCGAAACGGCTCGTTCATCAAATCGTTCGCGCCGGATCCCAATGCCTACCTTGAGCAACTCGCGGCACACAACTACTCGGAGGGAACCATCGAAGGCCGCCGGGATGCGATCAGCCGGCTATCACCAGACTCGCTACCGCCACTTCCCGGGCTATCAATCCCTGCGGAAGTCCATCATTGCCCGGTTGCTGACACGGTCCTGCTTGGTGAGGAGGCAACTCACTCCGCCGGCGACATCACGTGGCCACGACGACTTGACCGGACAAGTATTACCAACAATAGTAATACCGTGAAAATAACATCGAAAGGGCAGGTAACCATTCCGTTGCGAATCCGGGAGTATCTGGGTATCGCGCCGCATGCCGAGGTTGATTTTCGCATCCATGAGGGGGCGGTTTTGCTGACCAAGCACGACCGAAAAAGCAAACACCCCGGCCGGTTTGCTGCATTGCGCGGCGCCCTGGGCAATGGCCGCACGACGCGAGAGTGGATGCGGGCCACAAGGGAAAGCTGATGCCGGTGCTGGTTGATACGAATGTGATTGTCGATGTCCTCACCAATGATCCGGAGTGGGCCGACTGGTCTGTCGGGCAGTTGGAGACCCGCTCGAGTGGTGGGCTGGTGATCAACCCGGTGATCTATGCGGAACTATGCTTCGGCGCACCCTCTGCCAGTTTTGTTGATGATGTCGTGAAACAGTTCGCCCTCGTCTACCAGGAGATTCCCCGCCAAGGGCTCTACCGTGCGGCGAAAGCCTTTGCGCGCTACAAGAAAAAGAAGGGGACAAAGTCCTCCGTCCTTCCCGACTTCTTTATTGGTGGCCATGCGGAAGCCGCCAATCTCGATTTGCTCACGCGGGATACGAAACGGTTGGGCGCGTATTTCCCGGGGGTGACCCTTATCTGTCCTACAAAGGAGGGCTGAAAGCGGCTCCTTGGTGCCAGAGCTCAGTCCCTCGCCTCGGGCAGGCGGCCGTAAGCCACGAGCTTGCCCTTCTTTTTGAACAGCCCGAGAAATCCTCCGTGCCCCCCGTAGGAAACGCGGGGTTGGAGTTGGTAAATCCCGACGCCGCGCGAGCTCTGCGAGCCGGCCATGAGCAAGTTGCCATCGTCGTCGCGCCCGACATAGACCATCACATGCGTGACCGGCGGTTGGCGCGGGGGCTTGTAGGTGTGCTCCCAGAACAGGAGATCACCCGGTCGAAGACGTTTGGCCCACCACTTGAGATCGGGGGTGCCACCGAACAAGCCACCGACCCGTTTGAGTCGCCCGTGCTCGCGAACATATTCGTATTGCTCGGAGGCCGTGCGCGGCAATTCGACGCCGGACGTGCGGCTGATGAGATAACGGGCGGCGTTCGAGCAATCCATGGACCACCGCTCGCCCTCCCCTTCGACCGCGACCGAGGCACCATAGGCAATCCCCTGCCCCTGCAAGGCAAGGGCTTCGCTCATCAGGGAGCTTTCCGCCCGCGCCATCCAGGGGCACAAACCGAAAAGAGCAAGGGCCATCATACGGACTCGGCACATGGGAGATCATTTAAGCATCCGGGCACGTTTTGTCCACGGTGCGGGAAATGCCCTTCGCGACCGCCCCTGCGCTGTGATAAAGGATAGTGAATGCCTGCCCAACTCCGCTTCCTTCCCTTGCCGGGACTGGCCCTGATCCTCCTGCTGTCGGCCGGGTGTGAAACCTTGCCCCTGGAGGCGTCGCCTAATTTTGCCGGCGACATGGTGGTCGTAACGGATTACGCGCCGTTCTATCGGCTGGGCCCGCAGCAGGCGGGCGGAGCCGACCGCAGTCTGCGCACCGGCGAACGGGTCATGCTCCAGCGCAAGGAATTCGGCTACACGCGGGTGCAATTGGAGGACGACCAACTCGGTTACATGGCCAACGAGGATTTGCAGCCGGCCCCGGTCGAACCCAAGCGCAAGGGCGACAAACGCAAGCCGCGCCAAGTCGACGCACCTCCGGCGCATTACGAGGAGGAATCCTACGAGAACCTGCCCGTGCCGGACCCGAACTTGAACATCCAGCCGGAGGATGTCCCGCTCGAGCCTCTGCCTGATCTCCTGCCCGACGAAGCACCGGCACCCACGCCCTCGCCCGCCCCGGTCAAAGAAAAATTGCCCGAGCCCTCGCCCGCCCAGGAGCAGACTCCCGTCTCGACCTCGACGTAACCTGCGGCGGCCGGACCAAGGCTTACTTGTCCTCGAGCACCTGCTGGACCAGACGCTCGTCTTCCTCCACCAACTGCACCCATCGGGCCCGGTATTCGGGATCGTAACGCTGGTCCATCAACTCGCTCAGGCGCCGTCGCCGCGCCACCAGTTCGGCCAGCGCCGGCACCAGTTCCTCGTGCGTCTCACGCAAAATACGCAACGACGAGGCCTCCCGGTCCCACAATGTAGCAAAGGAGCCGGCAAACTCCACCGCGGCATAGGGCTCGTCCCGCTCGGCCGGATGGAAAATATCCTCCGGCGGTGGCCGCAAGCCGAGCAGCCGCGGAGCCAGATAGATGTTGGCCAGAATGCCCTCGCGATACTTCCGTCGCGCCGCCTGATCATCGCCCTCCATGGCCAGGGTCAGCGCCCAGGCAAAACTCAGCCAGGCATGCGGCATGTCGCCCGCATACCTCTGCTCATACTCGCGAAAAAACAACGCAGCCTCCTCCTGCTCATCCGCCAGCAGGAGAAAAAGCGGGGTGTAAAATCGCGCGCCCAGATGGTCCTTGGGGTCCAACTCCAGCAGGCGCTGGCCCAGCTCGGCCGCCTCGGCCACCCGACCGAGATGCCATTGGCAAAGCATCTGGATAAACAGCGCGCGCAGCAACGGCCGCGTTGCCCGATCCGTCCACCACTGCACGTCGCGGCGACGAAACACCGGGCTCGCGATGGCCTCGACGTCCCGCGCCATCTCCAGGCCCCGCGGATAGGCCCCGACCTGAAACTCCATCTCGGCCAATTCGATCCGCGCCAGCGTGTTGACTCCATCCAGCTCGGCCGCCCTCTCCAGCGTGGCCCGGCGCTTGCGCGGCGAATGCAGACGGCTGACGTTGCGCACCAGGCCCTCGGCCAGGGCCGACTTCGAGAGCGACGATTCACGCGCGGGCGGCGGCCTCCCCGAGGCGGCCAGATCGTTTTGCAGTCGCGCCTCATGCGGCGGCGGCACGACCAGCCGGATCTTGGTCTTCCAGTCACGGCCGAAAAATTTCCAATCTTCCGGCACCCACTCCGGTGCCTTCCAGACGAGCAACTGATCCGGCACCCCGAGATCATCGAAGTGACGGGCCAACCAGTCTTCCACCTGCAACTGGTCCAACTCGGCGAAAACCTGCGGCGGGGCCAGGGGAGAGAAATCCGGACCGGCCAGCAGCAGCACGGTGGGCAGAAAAAAATCGTCCTCCACCGGCAGCGGCTCGGACAAGTCCACCCAGCAAAGCGACCAGACCGCCGGCGCGTTCTTCAGGGGTTGGATCATGCCACCGCCCTCTCCGGCACGGCCGCGCCCCATTCCACCTCGACGCGTTGCTTGCGGCCGAGGCGGTCGTGATAAAAGACCTCGCCGTGCCGCATCCCGTGCTCATGCACAAGCCGCGTGACCTTCACGTCGAAACAGCAATAGCGCGCCACCTCGAGCTTGCGACCCTCCCGCCACCATTTGATCGCATCAAGCCCATCCGCCGTCTTGCCGCAGCCCAGCGTCGATTGCGCCACGGCCTCGAGCCCAATGCGGTGACCGATCTTTTGCTCGAGCGAAACCATCAGATCGAGCGTCGGCACGATGTGGGCCAGGTCGAACGCCGTGTAGCCCATCAGCACCTCGTAGTCGAAATTGATCAGATTGAACCCCACGACCAAATCGGCGCGCTGGAGTTGCTCGACGAGGTCATGCACGCGGTCCTCGCCGTAAACCGTATACCGCCCGGCCCCCGTGCTGTAAGTCGCGCCGACCGACATGCCCATGGCCGCCTTCTTGTCCCAACCGCCCGCATCATTCGCCGTTCGCTGCGTCTCCAGATCAAAATAAACAATGTCCCGTGCCATGGACCCGCATTTGTAACCGCGGCGCGCCGCCGCGGCAATCGCCGCTTGAGCCGCGCCACCCGCTGCGCTTTATTGGAGGGCCGTCAAGCACTCGTAGCTCAATTGGATAGAGCGTCGGCCTCCGAAGCCGAAGGTTGTGGGTTCGACCCCCGCCGGGTGCAGCTTTCCCCCCGTCTTTACGGATTCCGCTTCGCCCGCGGCGACCGTTTGAGGGGGCGGCCCGGACCGGAGATCAAGGGGCGATCGGGTCGGGGCACACGTCGCGGCGCTGACAGGCGGCGCAATGGTTGCCGAGGAAGATCTCGTCCATGTGGTCCATGGCCCGCAGGACATCCGCCTTGTCGGTCACCAGCACGCCCGCCTCGAAGTTCCGCCGGTGCGGGCTCTTCGGCCCGAGTCCCGCGCCCGTGAGGTTCGGCGAACCAAGGAAGGCCACGCGGGCATCCACCACAACGATTTTCGAATGAACGCGGGGGCAGAGGGCGCGCTCGAAGAGATCCGGATTGAGCAGGTCGGGAAAGCGGTCGAAGTCCTCGCGGAACCGCGGGCCGGGCTCTTTCGCATGCAGGAGGCGCACCTGCACCCCTTCGGCCACCTTCTCGGCCAGGACCTGCAAGAACGGGACAAAGCGCCGACCGCGGCCCACGTGCATGTCCTTGATGTCCGCGGTGGCGATCCAAACCAACTCACGGGCCGAGGGGATCAACTCGCGGATTACGCGCTCGTGGATCTCGGCGTTGAAAAGAATCTCGTGCGGCATCGGTTCGCGTCAACATCCTGAACATGGCCCTACACGGAACGCGAATCAACATGGCCTCGGGTGCCGGGCCAGGCCGACCGACTTCCTCGCATTGGCACGAGGCTTCGCGCAGGTGATATTGGCGGTCCCGACCGCAAACCATCATGCCTGAACTGAACTCTCCCGCCGTGTGGGCTCTCGCCCTCGTAGCTGCCGCTTGCGTCGGGTTGACCAAAACAGGCTTTGGCGGGCTAGGCATCGTGGCCGTGCTGCTTTTCGCCACGATTTTTCCGGCCAAAGCTTCCACCGGCGCGCTTTTGCCCCTGATGATTTTCGGGGACTTGATCGGTGTGTATTTTTATCGGGGCCACGCCAACTGGCCCGATCTGATCCGGCTCCTGCCCGCCACGCTGGCGGGCATCGTCTGCGGGTGGTGGCTCATGCCGCACATTCCGGACCATGAGTTCATCGTCTTCCTCGGATGGCTCATCCTCGGGCTCATGGCTCTGACCGTAATGCAAAGACGCTTCCCCCGCGTGCTGCTCTCCGCCGTGGAGCATCCGCTGCTCGGTTTGGTTGCCGGCTGGGCGACGGGCCTCGCCACCATGCTGGCCAATGCGGCGGGTGCGATCACGGCGTTCTATTTTCTCGCGCGACGAATGGACAAGATGACCTTCGTCGGCACCGCCGCCTGGTTCTATCTCGTGGTCAATCTCTCCAAGGTTCCCTTCAGCATCCAACTTGGCCTGCTGACGCCAGGGTCGCTCAAGTTTGACCTCATGCTTCTGCCGGCCGTAGCCGTCGGCGCCGTGGCCGGCCGGCTGCTCTTGCGTCGCGTGCCCCAACGACTTTTCGAATGGATCACTATTCTTCTCGCCACGGCCGCCGCGCTGCGGTTGATCGCCACGGGTTAACCCGCGACGCTGTGGGCGGACGGACGATCCGCCTTTTCCTGTGCAAGGAGACAGGGCTCGGCGGCCTTGAACGATGCCTCTTCCTGAGTCGTGTCGAAGAACACTCTCGTCCCATTCCTTCATCAACTCGATCGCCGGCATGGGCCCCAGGGGCCGGACCTGCCCGATGCGCGGAAGGTTTAGGAACCAGGACTCCAATAAGTCTCTGCAAAGTCTCACAGGAATTTACACATGTTCCAGAGTTTCCAGACAGTCGAAATAATCCATCACGACCAGCGCAGCCGCGCAGGCTACCGGGTTTCCGTAATAAGTTCCACCCACGGCCCCCTCCCCAACCGAGTCGAGGATTTCGACTTTGCCCACGACGGCGGAAAGCGGAAGCCTCGCGGCACAGGCAGCGAGCGAGCATGGCCCACCGCCCGGACACCCCGGGGCCAGATGTTTGGCGCGTTCGGCAAACACCGCCTGACTCCGCGGCCCCGGCACCGAGGTCTGCAAGTTGATTGAAGGCGTGCCTTCAACTTAGCCAAAATTGCGCCCTCCGAAAGGGCGAAACCGATCAGTTTCCCGGCTTGCTCTCGGCCACCGCGATGATTGGGCCTTGATTTGGTTGAGCCGGCCTGATGCGTGCCAGCCAGCAATCCAGGTTGGTATCTGACGTCAGCGGATCGACATGCGCCGCGAATGGCCGGGAATGAATAGTCTCGCCGGATATTCCCACGGCCAGGCGTGCTGTTGCGGGAACGCCAGTCCCGAGATCCGGGATGATGAACTGCCAAACTTCGTCCTCCGAAAGCTCAGGAATTGCGCATGCTCGGGTTGGTGCCCGCAGTTTGCCGACGGCACGCCACCGCCCATCCTCCTGCCGTATCTCAAGGATTGCCGTAATGAGGCCCGACGGCCCATCCGCCACAAGCGGACGCGCTGTGTGATTGACGACGAGGACACGATGAAACAAGGGGATTTTGGGTTGCTCGGCCGCCCATCCCTCACTGTTGGTCGCCAACAAGGCGACCGCTGAGGCGATCATGGGGAAAATGTGGCGCAACGATTTCATTACCATGTGTAAACCGCGGTGTAGTTGACCTTGCGCTCGCTCTCCGCAGGCACATCCACACGGAACTGGATCTCATTGGAGTCGATCTTGATGAAGTCCGCATCGTTGCCCTTCACTTCCCAATTCGCCGAGCGGTAGAGGTGCTCGACGACGCGGATATTCACCTCTTCCTTTTTCCGATTGCGCAGCACTATCTCGAAGGTCTCGCTCGCCCAGTTGTTGGAGTGGTCCACCTTGAAATCCGTGCGCTTGCGCTCACCGACCAGATCGAAGGCTTCCCCGGTATAGACTTTGACCAGTTCATCCTTCGGCGTATGGCCGATCAGATTTTCCCCGGTGAATTCCAAGTTCGGGCCATCCGACCGGTAGAAACGGATTTTTCCGCGCGGCAGCGGAATCCCGAGTTTGTTCACCTCCGAATTCATGAACTCGCGCACGATCTTCACCGTGGTGGAACTCGACACGCCCAGTTCGTCATTGTCGTTGAGATTGGCTCCGCCGTGGCCGCGGTAACGGTCCCAGTCCGTCTTTACTCCGTCGTAGACATAGATGATTTTCGTTTGGACGCCGGCAGCACGCACGAATTCCACCTGTTTCGTCTCGTCGTTCCGCAAGGTCGCGGGTCGCTTTAGTGTGTAAAGATGATACTCGTCGAAGGTTTTCTCCTCCACCTGCGGCGCTCCACTTGCGGCCTGTATGGCGAGGACCCGAGGACGCGACCACTCGCGTGTGTCGTATTGCGGACCCACGCGGTTGACGTCGCCGGCGAGGAGTTTGATCTGCGCCTCGGCGAAATCCCGCCCGCATTTGTTTTCCATCGTAATCCATCCGATGAACTCCACCTCGTTGCCCTTCTCCGGCGCGACGATGTTGTAGCTGGCCTCCCACGATAAGCCACCTGTGATGTAACCGATTTCCGCGTCTACCTCGGCCTCCTTAGCCGAACCGATCTGCCAAGCCAGACGCGGCTTCAAAATGGTATCATCGCCCAACGAAGGAAACACCGGCTCGCCGGGCAAACTGAAACGAATTTGTCCTTCGACTTCCACAATCGGCTGACCCGCGCCGGTAGGCATGCCACCTTGATAGGCCCCGTAGCCGAGGGATGGAACATAACCGGATCGGATCACTTTACCGCGAACCACGCGGTCCGGCTTTTCGGTTTCCTTGACTAGGAAATCCACTTCCTTGCCCTCGAACAAAGAAAGCAGCAACCCAGAGGTCACCGGATCGTTGCGGTAATTTTGTTCGAGGATGTCGATTGGTCGGCCAGCCTTGTCGCGGAGTATGACTGAGTCAGGCTCCAACATCATGGTGGCCCCGTCATAGACCACGGCGTTGGTTCCCGGTTGGAGCCCGAACTTGATGGTATCGCGCACGGCGGCGAAACCCTGATTGTAAATGGTCAGCCCGGGTCCGGCGAAAGCCACGGTCGGACAAAGGCACAACAAGGCGAGGTGTTTTTTCATAGTTTGGTTTGCCGCAGCGCGTCTGGTCTCACGCTGGACAATAAATCAACGTGCAGCGGAAGAATTGATTAGGAGAAAATCTGTCTTAGCGTCTCTCTGCTTCCTCGATGGCTTTGGCTTTCTCGATCAGCGTGAGGAATTCGGCGCGGTAGCTGCCTGGATCGTTGCCGAGCGCACCTCGGGCGATGTCTTGGATCTCCGACCAGGTGATTTTTCCGGCGTCAGGTGAGCCGCGTAGCTTCATGCCGAAGGCGGCCACGGCAGAGGCAAAGCGGAAGTCTTCCGAAGCGGCATCGAAGGCCGGGATCTCGTCCGCCTTGAGCGGGATTTCGATGAGCTTGCTCTTGTCCCCGTCGGGGGCCGTGTAGCGCAGCTTGACCGTGAGCAATTCGTCGGAGGTTGCGGAAGAGTCCTGCTCCGGACGCTGGTATTTGAGCGGGTCGACCGAGGGCGAACCCGGCACCGCTTGACCGACCGGTATGATTTCGTAGAGCGCGGTCACGGCATGGCCCGCGCCGATCTCACCAGCGTCTTTTTTGTCATCGTTGAAATCCTCCTTGGCCAGGAGGCGGTTCTCGTAACCGATAAGACGATACCCTGCCACCCGCGCGGGATTAAATTCGACCTGGATCTTCACGTCTTTCGCGATGGTGAAGAGTGTCGATCCCATCTGTTCGACCAAGACCTTGCGGCCTTCGCTGATCGAGTCGATGTAGGCGTAGTTGCCGTTCCCCTTGTCCGCCAACAACTCCATCGTGCTGTCGTTCAAATTGCCGGTCCCAAAACCGAGCACGGAAAGAAAGACGCCCGACTCCCGCTCCCGCTCGATCAGTTTCTGCAACTCGCTCTCATCGGTCACCCCGACGTTGAAGTCACCGTCGGTGCAAAGGATCACGCGGTTGTTGCCGTCTTTGCGGAAGTGCTCGCGAGCAGTTTCGTAGGCCAAGCGAATACCTTCGGAACCGTGGGTCGATCCACCGGCGCGGAGATTCGTGATCGCCTCCAGGATCTCCCGCTTCTTGGCGCCCTTCGTGGGCGCGAGCACCAAACCGGAGGACCCGGCGTAGGTGACGATGGCCGCACGGTCTTCGTCGGAGAGATTCTCGACCAAGGCGGACAGACTGCGTTGCAGGAGCGGAAGCTTGTTCGGCTCGTCCATCGAACCCGACACATCGATGAGAAAAACCAAGTTGGCCGGTCCACGCTCCTCGGCCGGGAGTTCGCGCCCCTTCAAACCGATGCGCACCAGTTCGTGCTCGGGATTCCACGGGGCGCGGCTGGCCTCCAAGTTCACCGAGAAGGGATCGTCCCCCGTCGGCTGAGGGTAGTTGTAGCGGAAGTAATTGATCAGCTCCTCGGTGCGGATGGCTCCGGCCGGCGGGCGGATCTCGTCATCGAGGAAGCGGCGGACATTGGAGTAGCTGGCCGTGTCGACATCGATCGAGAAAGTCGAAAGCGGGTTGTTTTTGGCCGTGACGAATTCATTCTCGCGCACGGCGGCGTAAGCTTCGGTGTTAAATTCGCCTGGGGCGGAAACATTCTGTTCCAGTTCGGCAAGGGACGAACGGAGAGCCTGTAGTTCCATGAGCGTTTCCTCATCCTGCGTGGCGACGACCTGCCTTCGGAGGGCCAGCGCTTGGGTTTCCATGGCGGGCGTAGGCGCTGGAGGTGCTTCTTGAGGCATTGCAATTTTTTCTGTTTGCGCCCGCAGTGCAACCAACTCAGAGGGATCCGGCATGGCGAGTGCCGCAGGCATGTCCTGTGCGGGCACCGACGGCGAAGCTTGGGCTGTTGCCGCCGAGGGCTCTCTTGCAGTTTGCGGTGCCGCAGCATGAGATGCTTCCGCGCGAGGCAGGTCTTGGATGGAGGATTCGCCGTCCATCCTTTGCATCCTTGCCACAGGCAACACCCTCAACATCAACAACGGGTTGCTCATCATGCTTGCCATCTGGACAAACCCGGCAAATACGGCCAGACACGCGGCAACTCCGACCGTCGTCCAGAAAACCACCTTGAGCGAATTTTTGGCGACCGTGCGGGACCTTCGCGTGGCAGCGCACTTGGCAAGCAGACGCGCTCTTTCCTCGGCAGTGAAACGATCCGTCGGCTTTGCGGCTGATGCCAACTGCTTGGCCAGGCCGGACATCGACTCCACCTCACGGTGAAGATTGTCTGACGCAGCCAGTTCCACTTCAAAAGCTTCACGCTCACGGCCTTCAAGTTCGCCAGTGGCGTATGCTGTGATGCGCGGATCTTTTTTCATACTGCTCCTTCGGAGGTTTCGTATCCCCACTGGTTGCGCAATGTCTGCATCGCGTCATGCAGCTGGACGCCGACTGTTGACACGCTGGTTTTCAAGGCCTCGGCGATTTCCTTGTAGCTGAGGCCTGCTTCAAATTTCAGTTTCACAATCTCTCGCTGTTGCAAGGGCAAGCCCGCGACCAAATCCCAAATGCGCTTTCCTTCCTCGGATGCTATGGCGCGCTCGTCGGGCGCCGGATCATCGCTAGCCCGCTCGTGATCCTCGACGGGGTCGGCGCTGAACTTCACGATCTTGCGGACGTGATCGAGCGCACAATTGCGACAGACCACGAAGAGCCAAGGTCTCAGCCTTGGTTGTAAAACGTTGAGGTTCTGACTGCTCAGTCGAAGGAAGGTCTCCTGAACGGCATCTTTGGCCGATTCCAGTTCCCCGGTGATTTCCCGCGCATAACTGATGAGCAGGGACTCATAGTTGTCCAAAGCCTCGGTGATTATCTGCTCGGGGGTCATGCGCCTTTGATAGTCAACGCATAGATACCGAGTTTATTAGGAAAAAACGAAAAATCAGCGTTCGGCCGGTGCAATCTTTTCCTCCACCGCAGCACGCCATTCGGCGGAACCTATATCCGGCCCGTGTCCTTGATCGTCGACGATGCCGAGTTTTTGCTGCAAGGCGCGGGCCCATTCGTCGGAGCCGATGTCAGGCCCGTGTCCTTGTGCATCGCTGACTGGATAGCGCACCTCTACCCAAACCGACCAAGCACTCCAATCCGAGGGTGGTGATGAATTGCGCTCGCCGCACGCAGCAAGGAGGAAAATAAGGACTGCGCCGATGGTCTTCATGTCCCCGCGAGCTGCTTCTCCCCTCCCCGCTGTTTGCGAATCCACACGGTAAGCAACGCGACATCGGCGGGCGTCACGCCGCTGATGCGCGAGGCCTGGCCGAGCGTAGATGGACGGATCTGCGCGAGTTTCTGCCGCGATTCGTTGCGCAACCCGGGAATACTCGCATAGTCGAGATCCATCGGCACGGTATGCTCCTCCTGGCGTTTTTGCCGCGCCACTGATTCCAGTTCGCGGCGGATGTAGCCTTCGTATTTAAGGTCCGTCTCGACCTGCGACCAGATGTCCTCCGAAGCCAAGCGGCGAACTTCCTCCGGCAAGGCTGAGACAAAATTCTCCGGGCGACGGATCCATTGGGATATCTTAATTCCTTCGTGTCGAACGACTTGTGTTTTTTCTTTAAGTTGTTGAATGGCCAGGGATTTTTCCGCGTTCTTGGTGGCACGCTCGGACGAAATCAATCCCGCTCCCCTCGCCTTTTCCGCCAAGCGCAGATCGGCATTGTCCTGCCGCAGCAGCAAGCGGAACTCCGCCCGACTCGTAAACATGCGGTAGGGCTCGGGCGTGCCGTTGGTCACCAAATCATCGACCATCACGCCGATATATCCCTCCGAACGTTCCACGTGGAACGCCGGCCGGCCAGCCAGCTTGAGCGCCGCATTCGCCCCGGCAATGAGCCCCTGCGCCGCCGCCTCCTCGTAGCCGGACGTGCCATTGATTTGTCCGGCCAAATACAAGCCGCCGACCACACGGGTTTCCAGCGTGGGCTGCAGTTGGGTCGGCGGACAGTAATCGTATTCGACGGCGTAGCCAGCGCGCAGGATGTGGGCATTTTCGAGGCCTACGACCGAACGGATGAAGGCCAACTGCACCTCGAAGGGCAGACTCGTGGATACGCCGTTGACATAATACTCGCCAGTCTGTCGGCCCTCGGGTTCGAGGAAGATCTGATGCCGGTCCTTGTCGGCAAAGCGGACGACTTTGTCCTCGATGGACGGACAATACCGCGGCCCGACGCCCTCGATAATGCCGGCATACATGGGTGACTTGTCGAGGTTGGCGCGGATCAGGTCGTGCGTCGTCGTGTTCGTGTAGGTGATCCAGCAAGGCATTTGTTCCACGTGGAACCGTCCGCCTTCCCAGCGATTGAGCGTGAAGGGTTCATCCAGCTGGCCGGCCCATCCCTCGGGGTAGTAGCTGAACGTCGGGGGAGGGGAGTCGCCGTCCTGCCGCTGGCACTTGGTGAAGTCAATAGTTCGACCCAGCAACCGACAGGGCGTTCCGGTCTTGAAACGGTCCACCTCCAAGCCGATCTCTCGGAGAGAATCGCTCAAGGTGGACACCGCATCGCCCATGCGTCCGCCTGCCGTTTGCTGCAAGCCCACATGCAAGAGCGCGCGCATGAACGTGCCGGTCGTAACCACGACAGACTGCGCCCGGTAGCGCAAACCGAGGCTGGTTTCGACGCCGGTGACTTGGCCGTTCTCGACCAGAATGCGGACGGCATTGCCTTGCAGCATCAGCAGGTTGGGGGAATGCTCGAGGATCCACTTGAGGCGAAATTGGTAGGCCTTCTTGTCGCACTGTGCGCGCGGTGCTTGGACGCTCGGACCCTTGGTCGCGTTGAGCATGCGAAACTGGATGCCGGTAGCATCGGTGTTGGAGGCCATCACGCCGCCCAGCGCATCAATCTCCCTCACCATGTGCCCCTTGGCCAATCCGCCGATGGCCGGATTGCAGGACATCTGCCCGATGGTGTCCAGGTTTTGGGTCAGGATGGCCGTGCGCGCCCCGATCCGCGCCGCCGCCAAGGCAGCCTCCACCCCCGCGTGCCCGGCGCCCAGAACGAGGACATCGAAGACATCGGGATATTCATACATGCTGTTCATGTTCCACGTGGAACGTCAGCGACTCGAAGCGTTCGCGCCACTGCCCGCCTGATGGTAGGGACGTGCGGCCCGCGCGTCCGCTCGAAGCCTGCGGGACGAGCGAGGCCGCTCGTCCCTACACTCTGACACGGCGATAAAGGACGGCTCATTTCTGGTCCAGAATTCCCGTGGTGGGGCGGGGGAGCAATTCGGACAAACGGTAATGCGCCGTCTTGCCATGGAAGGTGGATAGCACAATTTCCAGGTCCGGATTGAACTCCGCCAGCACCTGCCGGCACGCCCCGCAGGGCGAGGCGGGCTCCTCGGTGTCCGCCACAATGATGATTTTGTCAAAGGTCCGGCAACCCGCGGCCACCGCAGCGAAGACCGCGTTACGCTCGGCGCAGATAGTCAGGCCGAAGCTGATATTCTCGACGTTGCAACCGGTGAAAACACGTCCATCAGCCGCGACCAGCGCGGCCCCGACATAAAAGCGTGAATAGGGCGCGTAGGCGCGCGAGGCCACATCTATAGCAGTTGTAATTAGTTCTCTGTCAATTGTTTGTAAACTTTCTGACATTTGCAACAAGCGTAACATGATCCGCCCTCCGATGCAAACCCGCCGCATTTTGGGATGTCCTGGATGCCAACAAATTCACCCCGTGAAAAAAACGCGCCCGGGCTGTGCATGGGCCACCCAGTCTCTCAACCCTCGACCACGGTTGGCCCGCGTCGAAGCACATTCCCGCGGCGGGGCGGGAGATGGTGCCCGTCATGGTTGTTTCGGACGGGCGGTGCATGTGCTTGTTCGTGCGGCGGGTGTGAAGACCCACCAGCGAATGTTACTCCAAGAACGGAGGTTCGCGGGGCGGCGGACTGCCGAACTCAGGCCGCCCCGGTTGCACTATTTCACCGTCCCCGGCCTTACGGAACACTATTGATGCTTGCCCTGGGACGGGCTTGGACTTGATGAGAATCGTATCGTCGGGATCATCTACTGAGACATTGCCGATAAGAAACTTTTCAAAACCGATTTTTTCTGCATCCGCGCTTGTGAGGTAAGACTCGTTGATTAGCATTTGCTTCACCTCGGCGACGGACCCCAAACGAGCATCTACCGGATAGCCTATGTTCTTTTTTCCATTAGTCAGTGCGTCAATTGAAGCGGTCATTAAGGCGAGGTTAATCTGCCGGGCATTGTTTAAGGACTGAGTCAATTTACCTCGTTCCAACGCCCCATTCACAGCAGGTAGCGCTACTGCTGCCACCAGTAAGGGGACGACAATCAAGGATACGTAGCCAAGCACCAAGCCAGCAATAGACATTCCCTTGCCTTGCAAGAGTGCGTCCCGCCTGAGCAAAGCAAAGCTTGCTAACTGCGGCGGAATCCTCCATTTCACTGGGTAAATCCTTATGAAAAAATTCTCACTTGTATTTGCGTGTCTGACGCTCGCCTTCCTTACTGGTTGCGGCAAAACCGGCACCCCGTCGGTCAAAATCGGCCTCAACACGGAACTGACCGGCGAGATGCCCGCCGTGGGAGCCTCTTCGCAGAACGCCGCCATGCTGTTTGTTGATCAACTCAACGCCGCCGGTGGGGTGAAGGTTGCCGACAAAACGATCCCGATCGACCTCGTCGTCGGTGACAACGGGGCCAAGGCCGACCAGGCTGCCGCCGTCGCACAGCGTCTGATCACCCAAGATGAAGTTCTGGCCATGATCGGCCCCGATGCCAGCGTATGCGCCATTCCGGCCGCCGACATCGCCGAGGCCGCCAAATGTGCCATGATTTCCCCGTGGTCCACTAATCCGAAAACCACCCTCGATCCAAACAGCGGCAAGCCCAAGGAATATGTTTTCCGCGCCTGCTTCATTGACACTTTCCAAGCAGGTGTCCTCGCCAAGTTCGTCCTGAACAACCTCAAGGCCAAAACTGCCGCTGCACTCTATGACAGTTCCTCCGAGGCTCCGAACGGACAGGCCACCCTCTTCAAGGAAACCTTTGAAAAAAACGGCGGCCAAATTGTCGGCTTCGAGACGTATACTACCGGTGATAAGGATTTTTCCGCCCAGCTCACGAAGATCAAGGCCACCAATCCTGACGTCATTTTCCTCCCTGCCTATTACAACGACGTGCCCCTCATCGCGCAGCAGGCCCGCAGCCTTGGCATCACCGCGCAGTTCGTCGGCAGCGATGCCTGGAGTTCGCCCGAGCTGATCAAGCTTGGCGGTGCTGCCATCGAAGGGTCGTTTTTCTGCAATCATTACTCGACCGAGATTGCCACGCCCGTCGCGCAGAAATTCATGGCCGACTACAAGGCCAAATACGGCCAGGATCCCGACGACGTGGCCGCGCTTACGTTCGACGCCTTCGGTTTGCTTGTTCAGGCTATCACCGATGCCGGCAAACTTGACCGCCAGGCCATTCGTGATGCCCTCGCCAAGATCCCTAAATACGACGGCATCACCGGCACGATGCAGTTCCAGCCTGGCAGCGGCGACCCGATCAAGAGCGCTGTCATTCTGCAGATCAAGGACGGTAAGTTCGTCTGGGTGGCCAACGCGCAGCCTTGAAAAATGCGGATCGGGGATTGCGGAATAGCCGAAGCCCACGCCAGGTTTTGCTCGAAAGGGACCATCATGCGTTCCGTAATCCGCATTTCGTATTCTCCTGATGCTCGACGACGCGCTCTATCTCGCACAGCAAACCATTAACGCCCTGCAACAGGGTTCGATCTATGCGCTGATCGCGCTGGGCTACACCATGGTCTATGGCGTGCTGACCATGATCAACTTTGCCCACGGCGATCTGTTCATGCTGGGAGCCTTTGCCTGCATGTTACTCGCCGGTGTCCTCACCCCGATCATGTCCGGCTTTCCGCCCGTCCTGATCTTCATCGTCATTTTGCTGTTGGTCATGCTCATCATCGGCGTCCTCGGCGCGTCCATCGAACGGATCGCCTACCGCCCGCTGCGCACCGCACCGCGGGTCTCCGCCATCATCACCGCCCTCGGTTGCGGTCTTCTCATCGAAAGCCTGACCCTCGTCATCTTTCCGTACTCGAAGTCCATGCCATTGCACTTTGCGAACACGACTTTTGAGTTGGTCAAGATTGCCAATCCGCAGGACCCTGATTCTCCGCTCACCCTCACCATCACGGTCCTACAGATCATCATTATTTGTGTTGCGCTGGCCCTCATGATCGCGCTGGATTTTCTTATCCGCAAAACGCGCTACGGCATGGCCATGCGCGCGATCTCCTTCGATGCGCGCACCGTCCCGCTGATGGGCATTCCGGTTGATCGTATCATTTCCATGACCTTTCTCATCGGAGCCAGCCTCGGCGGAGCGGCTGGCATGCTCTACGGGCTGGCTTATCCGGTCATTGCCCCGAGCATGGGTATCCTGGTCGGCTGGAAAGCGTTCATCGCCGCGGTCGTCGGGGGCATCGGCAACATCCGCGGCGCGGTGCTCGGCGGTTTCATTCTCGGCGCGGTGGAGGTCCTGGCCGTGGTGGTTTTTGACTCCTCCTACCGCGATCTCATTTCCTATTCGCTACTGCTGGTCATCCTCATTTTCAAACCCTACGGTCTGCTGGGTCAGGCTCCGAATCAGAAGGTGTGAGCGCTTTTCTTTCGCAACTCGC
>JBMOJP010000097.1:0-7837 GCA_049315725.1 Chthoniobacterales bacterium
AGCGGACGGTTTCCGCGCCCGGGATGAAGTCCACCCCGACCGCGCCGGGAACGGCAAGGATCGTATCGATGCCGAGCAGTTGCGCGCATTCTATCTGGCGGGCGAGAAGCTTGGCCGCCTTGTCCCGCACCGCCGGGTCGGCGCTGGCGGCATTCGCGCCCCAGTAGAGGAACGACATGAGACCGCTGAGTTCGAGCCCGTGTTTTTCTGCAAGCGCGCGGAATGCCTGAAGCTCTGCCGGAGTGCTCTTGAGATTCACTGGACCGTCCTCGCTGAGGTCGATCTCGAAGCCGCTAAACCCGGCCTCCTTGGCAAGGACGAGCTTTTCTTCGATGGTCCAGTTTCCGTAGAAACAACAAATGCTGACTGATTTTTTCATAAGTGTGGTGGGTGAATCCGGAACGGATTTCTTGGTTGGTTTTTTCCTGAAAGGTTAGAGTTTCACCGTCCGTCCGGTGGCGGCGGATTGGATTTCCGCCAGCGCGGTGGCCAGCGAATCGGCCGCCTGTTCGCCTGTGGCTATTTTTGGGGCCTTCTTTTTCTCGAGACATTCGATAAACGCGGAGAGTTCGTTGTAGTAGCCGCCGAGCGAAGAGAGGTTACCGGCGCCGGTCTTGGATTCTCCCGCGCCGGGCACCTTGAACGGCAGTGGGGACTTGTTGCCTTTGCCGACCGTGGCGAGAAGGGTGGGGGAGGCCCCGCTGTCGAACTCGACCGCGCCATTCTCGAAAACCGCTTGGAAGGCCATCTGGAATCCCCAGTTCGCGGGGTAATTCCATCCGCCCTCGGCGGTCACTGCCACATCTTTGAAATGGTAGGTGGTGAAGATGTGGCTCCAGCCGGATTTGTCGCGCGTGCCGACCGACGCCACGGCGTCCGGTCGGCCGAGCAGGTGGTGCACGAAGTCCGTATCGTGGATGTGCAGGTCGAGGGCGGCACCGCCGGAGCGATTGCCGTCGTTGAGCCAATCCTCCGTGCTGTAGGAGGCACGTCCCGCGCGCCGCTGGAGCGAGAGGCTCCGCAATTTGCCCGCCTTGCCGGATTTCACAAAAGCTTCAAAGGCCATGTATTCCGGCCAGAACCGGATGCACTGGCCAACTTGGAAGAACACGCCCGCCTTCTTTGCAGCCGCCGCGATCTTCTTCCCCTCGGCCTTCGTCAAAGCAAGCGGCTTCTCGCAGAAGACATGTTTGCCCGCCGCAATCGCCCGAAGCGCAAACGGCGCATGGAGGTCGGTCGGCAGGCAGACGTCCACAACATCCACCTCGCATGCGCGGAGCATCTCCTCGAGCGTGCCGAACACGCGCGCATCAATGCCCAGCTTGGCGAGATCGCGTTTGGCCTTGGCCTGTTCCTTGTCCACGACAGCCACGAGCGTGGCCTCGCGAAGTTGTTGGTAAATCTGGGCGTGCATGGTTCCCATGAAACCCAGCCCGATGATGGCGATTTTTTGCATGTGGTTTAGTTGATGAGGGAAATTTGTGCTCCCGAGTCGGCAGACTCGACTTCGGCAAGGACAAGATCGAGCGACGCAGCGGCCTGTTCGCCGGTGCTGATGGCAACCGGTTCGCCTTGCTCTAGGCATTCGATGAAATAGGCGAGTTCGCGGTGGTAGCCATCCTGCGCCGGTGAGGCCAAAGCGACAGGTTCGGCCCCGCCAGTCGTAAGCATGAGAGTCGGCTCGGCACGCGAATCATAATCAAGCACGCCGCTTTCGAAGACCGCAGTGTAGCGCATTTGGAATCCCCAGTTTGACGGGTAGTTCCACGCCCCCTCGGCGGTCACGATGCGCCCGTCGTAAAGGTATCGGGTCGCGATGCTGCTCCACCCGCTCTCATCGCGCAGGCCCTGCGAGACGACCGCTGCAGGCGCTCCGAGGAGGTGGAGCAAATAGTCCGCGTCGTGAATGTGGAGGTCGAGAGCCGCGCCAACGCAGCGGGCTGGATCGTTCACCCAGTCGCCGACGCTGTAGCCCGGACGGCCCGTGCGGCGATTCATGGACAGCGAAAGCAGCCGCCCGTGTGTGCCCGCATCCACCATCCGCTTCAGCTCGGCATATTCCGGCCAGAACCGGATGCAATGCCCGACCATGAACTGTCGTCCGGCCTCGCGTGCCGCGCAGTTCATGGCGGCGGCATCCTCCCGCGTGAGAGCGATGGGCTTTTCGCAAAACACATGCTTGCCGGCCGCAAAGGCTCTGAGCGCGATGTCGCGATGCAGGTCGGTGGGCAGGCAGATGTCCACCACCGAAGATTCCACCTCTCCCAGAGCGGTTGTGAAATCAGCAAACACCGGGACGCCATCCAGCAGAGTTCCCCCCAGGGCCCCGGCAAGTTCCTCCCCGCGTGGATCAACAACGCCGACCAAGCATGCCCCGGGAAGCAGGCGGTAAATATCCGCATGCTTTCTTCCCATAAAACCAAATCCGGCAAGTAGAACGCCTTGCATGGCCGACGATGTAACAGAAGCTCTTTGTTACGTCAAGATCGAGCTCGGACTGAGGGCATAATGATCGTGGTCGCGGTGTCGCAGCTCGGAGTCGGTCTGCCATAATCCTCCATATTGAGCGGATCTTTGAAATTTGAAGTCAGCGAAATCCATGGGCTGGGTGGTGCCTTCTCCGGCGGCAGGGAAGGCCGGCGCGCTCCCGCCATCAGGCGCTTCTTGGCCTTAGACGCAAAGCAAAAGCCCAGACCCTCCTGCGAGACGTGCTCGCCCGCGATCCGAACCACGCCCTCGCGTCGGATCTGTTGCGGCAGGATGACTTGGAATAAAGCACCCGTGAGCATGTCGGTAGGTCCTTGGAGCCAGCCCCATGTCATCTGCCCAGTGCCGCCACGGCTTTGTGAATGGCATTGATAGCTATTGCTGGAAAATTTTACCCGTCGGCCAGGCCACAGCCGGCATCAGCTCGGTCGGTAACCGGAATCTTCCCCAATCGGTGAAAATACTCGATGCGTCTGCCGCAGAATTCGATTCGCGGCCGCGGTCGCCTTCGCCGCCGGATTCGGAAACCTATCGAACTTCACCCGCTCGTTCCGCATCGCCCGCAGGATGGCATCATGAGAATTTCGACGCCGCGGTTGCCAAGGGTTCCAGGCCGAGCTCGGCTTGAGCGGGTTTGACGCGGTGCCTGACCGGGCAGGTGATTCAGGCCGTTGCCCCCGAGACAAATGCCGGTGGCAGCTTGATGTGTCGTAAAGATCCACTGACCGCCATGCGAGCAGCCTCTGCACCCATGAGCCGGAAATCGAATCCGGCGCTGGTGATTGATCGGTCGGTGACAATGCTGCTTCCCATCGTGCTGAGGATGCCGACCTGTTCGGGAATCTTGATGCCGGCTTGAAGGAGGGCATCGAGGACTGCGACAGCAGCATTGTCCTCCGTGGCAACCAGCAGGGTCCTCCGGCGCTCCTTTCGCAAACCCGCGAGCAAGGCCTTGTGCGCGGCGGGCGAATCCAGCGTGACCGCCAGAGTCTTCGCGAAGCGGTCCTTCGCGACCGCCTGCAGTGCATGGGCCATTTCATCGGATGGCTGGTAGCCGCGAAATGGCAGAAGAATCACGATTTTCTCGAAGCGATGCCGTTCGGCATGGTCCACCGCGAGGCGCGCTGCGCTGTCCACGTCCGCGCTGACGCATCCCAGAAACGCCAGCTTTGTGTGGCGATAAACCACGACGCCTGCACGCAAATCCTTCTTGAATTTGGCCAGCACCCGGTCCGGCCAGAGTTCGTCGAGGATTACGCCGTCGATCCGCTCGGAGTGGACGCGGAGAAAATCCTCCATCGTCTGTCGGAGTTCCTCGTCGGGTCCGATCGCCGTAGGGGAGTTCGGATCGGCCTGCCTGAATAGAATGCGATCGTGCACCAGGAGCATCGCATGGCCTGCATCCCCGCACGCGTCGTCCACTCCCTGCATGATGCTGCGTCCCACCTCGGTCCATCGCTCCAAACGGCGAAGCAGGCAGGCCAGCGGAGCCGGCTTTTCCAAAAACCGTCGGGCTCCGGGCAGGTAAAACCGCCGGTTGGCAGCCTTCCAGAGATGCCCGGCATCGCTGAGCTCATTGAGAACACGGAAAGCGCTGACATTGGAAATCCCGAAGCTGTCGCCGAGAAAGCGGGTCACGGGAAGCGCCTCCAACAGAGGCCAGCGGTTGGTGCGGATGAGTTCGACCAAACTTTCCCGGAGGGCTGCGACTCCGCTCCCGTGGAGACTGGGTTTTGCTTGGAGGATGCGCATTGTGTTTCAGGCAAAAGCTGCGGGACGTCAAAGTCGTTAATCAGGCCGGATTACCTGCGGCTCAATGATCGCCGTGACCGGGCCGTTCACCCGCCCAGAACTTGTGCAAATGACGTTTTCTGTGGCTTGACGTAACAGAAGGTATTTGTTACATAGCCGGTCATGCAAGGTGTTTTGCCGCCCCAGTTGTTTTCATTCACGCAATGTTACCGGCGCGGGATGTTTTTTGCCATTTCTGACTTGTGATCGCTCTCGCCGCCGCCGCTCACCCCGACGACATTGAATTCATGATGGCGGGGACACTCCTGCGCCTGAAGGACGCGGGATGTGAGATCCACCTCTGGAACCTAGCCAACGGCTGCTGCGGATCAGCGACTCTATCCCCTGAGGAGGCTGCAGCCGTCCGCTGGGAGGAGGCGCGGGCCTCCGCGAAGCTCGCGGGCGGAATGGCCCAGCCGCCACTCTTCGATGATCTTGGCATCTACTACGATGCTCCATCGGTAGCCCGCGCGGCCGCGGTCATCCGCCAAATCCAGCCGGACATCATCCTCACTCATTCCCCACAGGACTATATGGAAGACCACCAGAACACGACGCGGTTGGTCGTCACGGGGGCGTTCACCAGGGCGATGAAGAACTTTGTCACGAACCCTGTCGTCCCGGCTTACGACAAGCCGGTCGCCCTCTATCACGCGCTGCCACACGGGCTCAACGATGCGCTCCGCCAGCCGGTCGCTCCGCACTTTTTCACCGACATCGGACCCGTCCTCGCCCGCAAGCGCGCGATGCTCGCCTGCCATGCCTCACAAAAGGAATGGCTCGACGTCACGCAGGGGATGAATGCTTACCTCGACGAAATGGAACGCATGAGCGCAGCCGTTGGCCGCATGAGCGGGAGGTTCGCTTTCGCCGAAGGCTGGCGGCGGCATTCGCACCTCGGCTTCGCCGCGGAGGATTATGATCCCGTCAGCCGGATGCTGAAAATCTAATGACCTCCCGCATCGATCACCCGCAACTTTGGGAAATACGTCCGGTAGTATCCCCGGTCGCGGGTCAGCAGCGCGTCGGCCTGACGCAGGGCATGCGCGCCGACCAGAAAGTCCGCCAACATGCGTTCCTTCGGTTTGGCGCTCCGTTGCCGGTAGCGGACGAAGGCGGTTCCGGCCAGGTGCAGTGCCGCCACCGACATCTCGTCCACCGCAATCCCCATCGCCCCGATTGTCTCTTCCAACGCTTCGGCCGAAGAAAAATGGGCGCTGATTTCGGCCGCAACCAAGGGACAAACCACCGTCGCCCCTTGCATCCGGGCCGCATCCAGAGCGGCGATCGAGGCCGCGGTGAAGCGTGTTTCCGCGCCCAGCAGGTCGATCAGCACATTGGAATCAAGGGCCGTGACCATGGGTCAGTCCACATCGCCTTTTTCGACCGGTCCGCGAAGCGCATCCATCGCCTCCTGGCTGTCCCGGTAACCCGCGGACGCTTTCTTTCCTGCCCCTCGGAATTTGGCGAAAAAGCTGCCCTGGGATGCCTTGCGTGCGACCAATGTGCCCCGCGGGCCGGCCTCGAAGGCGAGTTTTGTTCCAGGAGTCAGCCCCAGCAGTTCCCGCAACTCGACCGGCACGGTGACTTGGCCTTTGGAACTGATGGTTGTCGTCATTCCCTTACCCTAATCGTAAAACTAATAAAGTAAAGAACCTCTATGAGCAGACCAATCAGCAAACTCGCCCCCGCCTGGTGGGACTACACGACCCTCGAACCCGAACTCCTCGCCGATGCCGCGCGCATTGACGAAAAGAAACTCAAGGGCCTTTCGCGGCCGGGGTTCGCGATCCATTTTTACGACACCGTCCAGGAGTTCTACGCGGCCGAGGCGCTGGAATACATCGCCGCGTGGCGGCAGAGCACGCCAGACAATCCGGCCGGCATCTGCGGCCCGATCGGGCCGACCGAGCAACTGCCGGTCGTCGCGCGGATGGTCAACGCGCTCGGGATCAATCTGAAAAAGCACGACGCGCATTTCTGGGGCATGGACGAATGGGTTATCGACGGGAAGACCGTGGATACCTCGCATCCGCTCTCGTTTGCCAAGGCCGACAAAGACCTTTGTTTCAACCGGATCGACAAGGCCCTTCGTCTGCCGGAGAAAAACCTGCATTTTCCCAGCGGCGACCTCGACGCTTACAGCAAGAGCTACGACGACATCCGGTGCGTGGTCATGCAGGGCGGGCAGGGCGAGATCAAGCATTGGGCGTTCAACGACCCGCTGCCGCGCACGGGCAAATACAAGGACGCCCCGCCGAGCCCGGCGGAATACCGTAAGCTTGGCACCCGTGTCGTGAAATTGCACCCGGTGACGATCACCCAGAACGCACGCACCAGCGGCGGCGGAAACGTCGCGCTCGTGCCCACCGACGCTGCCACCGTCGGCCCACGCGAGACATGGAAAGCCGAGAAGGTTTCCATTTGGCATCCAGGCCATCATGACAACCCGTTCGGCCTGCGGCTCAGCGCGCTGATGATCTCGAAGCGCATCCCGGATTCCAGCGTCCCGATGTCGCTGCTGGCCGACCACCCGAACGTCCACTTCCACTACCTGCGCTCGGGGATTGGAACCGTCGCCGTGGAGATGCATTGAGCACGCCAGACCGCAAGTCTACCGGCGGAGGGCTGACGCGACTTTTGTCCGTGATCACCGCCGCCATCGCTTTATCTACCATGCCATCCAATGCCGCCACTCACACCTCCACTAAAGCCCCCGTCCTCTGCCCGGAGATCCCGACGTTCGATGCCTCGAACTGGAAACAAATCGCCGCCGCATTCCGGCATGCGCCGGTCTGGAAATTCGACCAATCGTGGCGGGAGAAGCGCGAGCGCGGGTTCCGCGGCGGCAAGGTGCGGATCGGTTGGCGGGGCGACCGGATTCTCTATTTCGCGAATCTGAGCGACCGCGAGGTTGCGACGAAGGCGCGCAGGCGTAACGACCACCTGTGGCAACTGGGAGATGTGCTGGAACTCTTCGCGGGTGTCGAAGGGAGGCCATCATACATCGAATATCATACCGCGCCGAACGGGCTGGTGCTGCAATTGGTCTGGCCCGATGCCGGGGCGCTGCAGAAGGCGGGAGGACCGAAAGGTCTGAAGCCGTTCCTGAGAAAGGACGACACCGCCGTGGCGACCGTGCGCCGCACCCGAAACGGCTGGCAGGTTTATGGCGAGATCCCCGGTGCCCCGGTCTGGGGCTGCAAACCGCCAAAAGCGACGCTCGATGGGCAGGTCTGGGATTTGAGTTTTGGTCGCTACGACTACCCCGCCGATTATGGCGCTCCGCTCCTCTCTTCGACCTCGCCGCTCACCCAAGCCGCCTACCACCGCCGCCACGAGTGGCGGCAGATCCGATTCATCCAATAGCCGGCGACATCCCATGCACCTCATCGACTGGATCATCCTCATCATTCCATCCCTCGCCGTGGTTTACATTGCCTGGCGCACCCAGCAATACAACAAAGGCGTGGCTGGGTTCCTGTCCGGCGGGCGGGTGTCGCCGCAGGCATGAGGTTCTCAACCGACGGTTATACGGTAACCGGGTGCTCCATCAGAT
>JBMOJP010000206.1:0-1765 GCA_049315725.1 Chthoniobacterales bacterium
GATGCGGACCCGGGGTATCTTGGAAGGACGTGGTGGTGAGGAGGATTTTCATCAAACTGCATCCAGCGGCACCCTGCTGCGCTCAGCAGGGTGCTGCAGGCCTAGTGAGGGTTGAGATAATAACTATTATAACGTGGCGTCGTGGATTAACAATACAATAGTCGGCAAACTCAGGCAGCGATGATGTGCTTGGAAACTTTCGATTCGACCCGGTTTCCGATGAACGCGCAGGCCCAGTCATGAATCGAATACACCTTGTCGCAGGAATGACCCACCGAATCGACGCTGCCGGCGCTGCGCACCGCGCGGTCCGCGGGGGCTCCACATCGTGCCAAAAACAATACCAACTCCGAGGCCGCCGCGGAAATGGTGAAAATATGGTGCGTCTTCAGTGATTTCACGTCGCGGGGGCCGGCTGGCACAAAACGGGGGTGAAGGCGAAAAGCATCACTCCAACAGCCAAGGCCGGTGATAAGAGGGAATTCGGTCATGGCAGGAGGTGTTGTTGTTTGGGCAGACGGGAAAGGCGGTCGTGGAGGGCGGCGAGGATCTGCGTCACGGGCTCGAAGTCGCGCAGGAGAGCTTCGATCTGTTCGGGGGAGCGGGTGCCGAGCCACTTTGCGCCGTCGGCCTGCTGCCACCAGGCGGCGAGGCGGTTGATCGAGGGGATATGGTTGGACACGCCCTGTTCGGAGGGCGGGTCGGAAAGCTCGTCGGGCTGCCGGGCCAGGCGCGGATGGCACCGGGAGTTAGCCCGCTCAGGGCGCGACGATGCGATCGCGGAAATCGGGCTCGGCGATGGATCGAAAGTGCGCGGTGTTAAAGGTATAAAACCGGTCCACGCCTTCCCGCACAGCGACGCAAAGGTGGAAGAAGTCGTAGATGATGCCGCCGATCAGTCCTTTTTCGCCCGCGCGCCTTTCGACCGAGACCAAGTCTTTGGCCGGGAGCGCCACCAAGCGAACGCAAACCAGAACGCCCTCCTTCAGCAGGTCCGGCACCTGCGAGGGAGGCACAGCCAAGCCTTTGGGAAGCTGGGTGATGGCGGAATGAAATTCGAGGAGGCTATGCGTGTGGACGATGCCTTCGTCTTTCTTGGTCACGCAGCGTCGCATAACCTCATCCGCCCTTGAAAAATGGGGATGCTGGCGCACGCAAGCCGCCAGCAAGACGTTGGTGTCCAAAAAAACTCTCACAAAACCCTCACAGTCCTGCCGACCGGGCGTCGCGGTCAGAGCGTCCGCGTCCGATCGCCTCTTCGATTTCGGCGATCGATACCGTCGCCCCGGGAGCATCCCAAACAAGGCGTCCTCCCGCTTTCCGCAGGCCGGCCAGAGCTGCGTGGCGCGTGCGCAAGCGAACTTCATCGACACCGATCTCCGCATCCAGGATGTCACCGGCCTTCAGATGCAACCTTGTCCTGACCTCCTTGGGAAGGACCACGCGGCCGACTTTGTCGATGGAGAGCGCGATGCTCATGGCAAATCTATTGCCATTTGGCATACAACATGTCAATCCAGCTCTCGCCGAAGAGGCAGGCGTGGACTCTGCATCGGTCGCGGCGGCGCTGCCAAGGGCGGCTTTGACATCCCGACGGGAATGACCTGGTAGTCATCCGACCACAGTTCGCCTTCGCTGCGGGATTGTGCCGGTCCGACCCATGCCGGATCCATCGGTGTGAGGTGAAGCGGGCCGAGGGTGTTGCGGCCTGCCTCAGGTCCGCGGCAGCAGCGAGCCCTGCTACCTGCGCCGACTGGCCATTTCT
>JBMOJP010000207.1:0-1744 GCA_049315725.1 Chthoniobacterales bacterium
GTAACCGGTGAAAAACTCCGCCAGTGGCACCACGCGCTCCCCGGTGAGCGAGGCCAGCGTAACCGTCGCATCAAGCGCTAAAAGAACCGGAGCAGAGTCCCCGATGGGTGACGCCGTCACCAAATTTCCACCCAGCGAGGCGCGATGCCGGATTTGCCGCGAGGCGAAGAGCCGGAACATCTGGTCGAGCGCCGGAAACTCGCCTTTCAAGCGATCCACCAAATCGGTCAAGCGAACCGCCGCCCCGACATGCCAGTGACTCTCGGTTTCCTCAACGTTGAGAAGCCGGTCCACGTGCTCCAAGGAGATCAATTTCTCCGGGCGCAAGTGTCGCTTGTTGATTAATACCGCCAACTCGGTCGCGCCGACGATGAAAGGTGCATCCGGATGCTCTGACTTCAATCGCAACGCCTCGTCGAGAGTGGCGGGAGTCAGATAAGCGGGACTGCCCGCTTCTGATGGCTGGACAGAGCTTGCCATCGGCAGGTCCGGAACGCCGTCCATCGCGTCGCGGATCGGCCGATACCCGGTGCAGCGGCAAAGATTACCGCAAAGCTGGTCCGCGACCGCCACCGGATCCCCGGCCACCCCGCGGGCTGAAGCCTCGGCCATCGAACAGACAAATCCCGGCGTGCAGTAACCGCACTGCGAGCCGTTGCTTGCGATCATCGCCTGCTGGACCGGATGAAGCCCGCTACCTCCCAGGCCCTCCGCTGTCACCACCTCACGGCCGATCAGAGAATGCACCAGTGCGAGGCAGGAATTAATGGCCCGAGGCGGCCGGCCGCATTCCAACAGCAGCACGGTGCACGCCCCGCAGTCGCCCTCATTGCAGCCCACCTTGGATCCCGTGCGGCCGGAGAACCGGAGAAACTCCAACAGATTTTGGTGGAGTGGAGCCGACGAGACTTCGACCGGGTCGCCGTTGATGGTAATGAAAGCGGACAATGAAGCTTCAGGGCATCCGGTGGATGTTTTTGTAGTAAAGGTAAGAGGCCGGGACGTCCCCGATGGCCGCGAACCACTGCGGACAGTAGGGCGCCATCCAGATCGCATCCCCAGCCTGGACCGGATAATACGCACTCTCCAGCCGATAGACGCCCTGACCGGAAAGCATCATCAGACCGTGTTCCATCATGTGGGTCTCGACAAAGGGCAGGGTCGCCCCCGGTTGATAGGTGAAAATATTGATCGCGAGGTCAAACCGCGGATCAATCGGCAGCAGGGTTTGCAAAACCGCCCGCTCGTTGCCCAAGAAGGGCTCGCCTTTGACTTCGTTGGCATGGCCGAAGATTACCGGCGGTAACTCCAACCCCGCAAGTGGCTCAAAGTCCTTGCGGAACACTGTCACCCGGGCGTCCGCCGATCCGACGACCCGACACGCCGTTTCCGCGGGAATGAAAGCAAACCCGCTTGCGCCCAATTCGATGACTTCGCCATCGCCGTGGTGAATCCGGCAGGTTCCCGTTTCAACATAAAAGGCATGCTCCTTTTGATCGGCAGCGAAGACCGCGCTCCCGCCGTCCTCTTGAAAGGTGATGAGGATTTGGGAGAGGGACGCACCCATCGCCGGTGACAACATGATGAAGCCCGTTGCCTCTTCCCAACCGGGAAACGCGGAGGGCACATGCCCGTCGGGAGCGATGAGGGCGTGACGGCTGGAGACTACGCTTCGAGTATGCATGACTATTAGGTTAGGAGAAATCTGGGCGAAGGAAACGGCCTTTTGTTTGAGTGTCCACCT
>JBMOJP010000021.1:0-30325 GCA_049315725.1 Chthoniobacterales bacterium
CCGTCAAAAATTACACCCGCGAAAACTCAGAAACACAACTTTTGACAATATCTCAGTGCCGGAGCCGATCCGGTTTGTCGAGGCGGTGAGATACACCATGACGAACAAACCTTTCGTCATACTCTTCATCCCTACATCACTATCATCTCGGCGCTTTTCTCGGCCTGCAGGGTTGCTGGGTGATGATGGACTCGATGACAGCCGATGTGTGTGATGACGACGAGTTGCGCAGCGGACGGCGGCGCGAGGGGATGTTCAGCGCAGTGAAGGGATTCGCGCTCAAGGCCGCGCAGGGCCTGACCTTCGGTCTCGGTAGCTACATGGCGACGGCGGCGGGTTTCGACCCGCCGATGGTCGGCCACGCCGGTCTGGACGAGGCGACCGCGTGGAAAATGAAGGCGGCGTTGGTCGGTTTCCAGTGCCTCGGGTTGACCGTGGCCATCGCCATCATGTGGTTTTATCCGATCACGCGGCAACGGTCCGAGGAAACCCAGCGCAAGCTGCGCGAACTGGCTTAAGCCTGGTCCTGGCTGGCGCGGTAGTGCCAGTTGATCGCCTCCCATGTGTCCATGCGTGTGACGGTGCCGCGGAGATAGGTTTGCAGGGGTATGCCAGCCTCCTCCTGCAGGGGGACATAGCCGTCGTAGCGTGGGCGCACGATGGCCTGCTCCTGATCGGGCAGTGCATCGGCGAAGAAACCGCCGGTGAACGGCTCAAGGGCGGAGTTGATCCACGCTTCGCGGCGCGAGGGTTGTCCGCCGGCCAGCGTGTAAAGGCCAGCCTGCACGTTGGCGTTCCCGGTAAAAAGCGCATAGTCCAAAGCCAGCGCGAGATCCTGACACCTTTTGGTCAGGGCGATGCCGGTGCCCCCGACGATGCTCCGCAGCGGGATCCCGGCGTCGAGCCGGGGAAGGCGTCCGTAGCGCAGCGGACGATCCGTGTAGGATGGTCGGCAGTAATTGCTGTAAGTGTAGGCGAAGGCGCAATGGGCGATGTCATCGCGGCGGGTCATCTGCTCGGCAATGGCGATCGGATTCCAGCCGTAGATGTCGGCAGGCATGCCCTCGGCCAGGCGCTTGAGCAGATCCATCGCCTCGCATCCGGCGGCGGCGTCGCAAATCGTCTCGGGGTTGCGCCCGATCTTCCCGCCCAAGGCTTCCGCCAGCATGGACCAATTGAGAAAAAGGTCGGCCGGAAAGCCGGGCATGACCGCATGGCCGGCATCGGCGAGGGCGACCAGATCGCTCCATGTCTCGGGCGGTTCCAGACTGTGTCGCGCGAGCACATCCGCCCGGCTGCTCGGGGTCGGCGTGGCGGCATCGATGGGCACAGCGAGGAGTTGGTCTTCGTAGACGTAGCTCGCGAACGAGGGGCCGACGGAGTTGGCGGAAAGGTCCTGCCATTGGTTCGGCGAGAGGAGGGGGCGGAGGTCATGGACGAGGTCGTGGGCGAAGCAGTGACCGGCCCACGGGTGGTCGATGACGATGAGGTCGAACTTCCCGGCCAGCACATCGATCGGCATGTGGCCGAATTCGTGCAGCGAGCGTTTTTCCCAGCGGATGCGGGTGCCCGGATGAAGTTCTTCGTAGCGCTGGGCGGTGGCCACCAGCGGCGGCAGCGCGCGGCTGTGGTCCCACGTGATGCCGCGCAGCTCGCCCATGCCTAATCCAGGTGGAAAACCTCGCGCAACCCGGCGGACCACGGGATGCCGTCGGGGTTGTAGCGCATGACGTCGTCCATGTGTTTCCACCAGCGGCGGCAGGCCTCGGTTTCCGCGATGGCCGCCCAGCGCTCCTCGCTGTCGATCTCGACGTAGCCGAAAAGTTGCAGGGATGTTTCGTCGAGGAAGATTGAGTAATTGTGGACGCCGTGCGTCGCGAAGATGTCAATCAGGTCCTGCCAGATCGGGTTGTGGCGTTTTTCGTATTCGGCTTCGCAACCGGGATTCAACTGCATGACAAAAGCTTTGCGGATCATTGGGGTGCGGTGGTTGGTTGGATGGTTCAGCGGATGATGGTGGGCCGGTTGGTTCGGGCGGATTCGCAGGCCGCCTCGATCACTTCCATCGAGGCGAGCCCGAGTCGTCCGTCGGAGCCGTTGGCGGCCAGCCCGAGGGCGGCGTCGACAAAGTTGTTGAGCGGACCTTTGTCCGGATAGATGTCGCTGGCCGGAAGCGGGTCAAAAATCCGGCGCTCGCCCTCAAACGGGATGAATTCCATGAGTCCCTTCCACAATTCGAGCATAAGGATGGCTTTGGTCCCGTAAACCCGCACCTCGTAGTTGCGGTCGCTCAATGGGGTGGCTCCGGTGCTCGCGATGGAGACCAGCGCGCCATTTTCCAGCGTGACGGTCAAAACATCGTAGATGTCGTTGACCGAGCCGGCGTAATCGAAGCGGGCGAAGACCTCCTCCGGCTGGAGCCCGGTGAGAAAAGTCAGGTAGGCGGCGGCGTGCGAGATCTGGCAGTAGATTTGTCCGCCGCCAGCGATGGCGGGATCGTTGTAGGAACCGACGTTCGGCTCGACGTAGACGTTGTCCATGCCGTGCGTGGGTGCCGTGTTCACCCCGGTGAGCAGCTTGTCGATCGGGTTGGTCATCAGGATGGAAATCATCCGGATCTCGCCGAGATCGCCACGGCGGATCAGCTCGCGCGCCGCCAAGCCGTGCGGGGTGTAGTGCCAGGGACAGCTGATGACGAGCTGCACGCCCTTGGCCTCGGCCAGGTCGCAGAGTTCGCGGGCCTCGGCCGCGGTGAAGGTCATGGGTTTTTCAAGCAGCACGTGCTTGCCGCGTTCGAGTGCCGCCCTGGCCTGCTCGTAGTGGACGTTGGGCGTTGTGGCGATCACGACCGCATCGAGACCCGGGAGATCAAGGAGCTGCTCGTAGCCGGCGAAGGCATGGGCGGAGCCGAAGTCGGCGGCCACGCGGTCGGCCTTTTCCTGCGTCCGGCACTGGACCGCGAGCAACTCGGCCCGCGGGTGGGCGAGGATCGCGGGGATGTGGGCGGAGGTGGCCCACCAACCGGCGCCGATGACGCCAACCTGCAGCGGGGGGCGCAGAGCGTTCATGCCTGCGTTTGGTAGGGCTTCAGCTTGGCGCGGTTCAGCTCGACCCCGAAGCCGGGTTTCTTCGGATCCAGCGTGATGTGCCCGTTGACCGGCAGTGGCTCACCGATGATCGTGTCGAAGATCGGATGCAGGTCTTTGCCTTCGCCGGTGCTGAGGAACTCGGCATAGGCGCTGTTCGTGTTGCTCATGACGAAATGGTAATTGTAGACGGACGCCCCGTGGGGGATGACCTGCATGTCGTAGGGCTTGGCCATGGCGGCGATGCGCCGCGTGGGGGTGAGCCCGCCGCACCATTGCATCTCCGGTTGGATGATGTCGGTCGCCCGGTTGGCGATGATGTTGTGGAATGCCTTGTAGTGGTATTCGAGGTTGCCGGTGGCGAGTTGGATCGGGGCGATCCGCTCGCGCAGGTAGGCGTTCTGGTCGGTCGCCCACCCGTTTTGCAGCGGGTCCTCGAACCACTTGATGTCGAGTTCCCGCACCCGCTCGGCCAGGCGGCAGGTGAATTCGACGTCCCAGGAGAGGTAGCAGTCAACCATGATGTCCATGTCGTCGCCGAGGTCCTGGCGGAGCTTGCCAAGCAGTTCGGTCATGTTGCGGAGGCCGGCGCGGCCACTCTCGACGCCCCAAGGCGCGGCGATTTTCACCCCGAAGAAGCCGCGGTCCTTCCAATGGTCCGCGTAGTCCGGATGGATCGTGGCGTAGCAGGGAATGGAATCCTTGGTCTGCCCGCCGAGGAGTTTGTAAACCGGGATGCCGAGCGACTTCGCCACGAGATCGTAAAGCGCGAGATCCACGCCGGCCATGGCCATGTTGGTGATGCCGCCGAGGCCGTAGGGCATGGTCGAGCGGTTCATCTGGTCCCAGATCAACTCGATGTTGAATGGGTCCTGTCCGATGAGAAACCGCCGGAAATGCTGGTCGATGACCGCGCAGGCGAAGGCCCCTCCGCCGTAGTTCACGCAGGAACCGACGACGCCCTCATCGGTCTCGATTTCGATCGCATAGGGATCCTGTCCGGGCCCCATCCAGAGCGACCGGATGCGGGAATACTTCGGATGAACCGACATGGGGTTGGAGATGAGCGTGCCCGCCTGCCAGCCGCCCCCCCAGTATTGTGACTCGCCCTGGGCCGCGCCGCGGGCCCCCGTGTCGCCGCTCGTTATGGTGTAAAGTTTGAATCCGGTGATTTTCATCAACGCCATAATCGGCGGGCAGGCGAGAGAACACGACAGTTAACAATAATGAAAATGCGACAAATCGTGCTTGAATTTCGACAGGCGCGGGTCTGATCTTCGGGCGTGGATTCTTTCCATTACCCCCCGATTGACGCGACGGCCTTGCGGGCCGGTTGTTGTTTGACCTCCATCGGCGCCCTGACCTACGGGCCCGGGCAGGCCTATCCGAAGGCCGGACATCCGCGAGATTTCGATTTTCGCTGGGAGCGTGGGCGCAAGCTGTCCGACTTTGCTTTGGTCATGATCGTCTCCGGTCGCGGCGAGTGGGAGGCGACCAAGGGCGATCTTCAGCCGCTGGAGGCGGGGGATGCGCTCTTCCTTGTTCCCGGCGGATGGCATCGTTACAAGCCCGCGTCGGAGCATGGGTGGGGGGAGAAATGGATCTGCGTCCAAGGGTCGGCCGTGCACGGATTCGTCTCTGCCGGTTTGCTGCCCGGGCGCTGCCTGATCATGGAGGGCGTCTTGCGCCGCGACCGGGTGGCCCGACTTGACCACCTGCGTCGCGATGTGGCGGCCAAGCCGGGGGCGAGCCTGCCGTCGTGGGGAGTCCGGGCCCTCGCGGTCATGCTGGAGTGCTTCGAAACCCAGCGCCCGATCGCACCACCCGAGGAAAGCTTTGCCTCCACCACCGCGACGGCGCTCGGGTTTATCCGCGAGAATGCCCACCGGCCGATCGGTGTGCGCGACGTGGCGGTGCATTGCGGGCTGGTCCGGCGCACCCTGGAGCGCCACTTCCAGCGGGCCGCGTCGATGTCCGTCGGCCGCGCCATCATCCTTGAGCGCATCGCCGGGGCCGAGATGCTCCTGACCGAAACCTCCATGCAGGTCAAAGAGGTGGCCTACGCCTGCGGATTCGGGGGGCCGCAGCGCATGATCTATGACTTCCGACGGCTGCGGGGCATCACTCCCGGCCGGGTGCGAAGGCCCGAATCGGGTTGACACAAACGGCGCGTCCATGAGATTTGTGATTTACAAAATGCGACACCAAGTCGCCGTCCTTCCATGCCGCGCATCACCGGAATCCTCTGCCCGAACATCGTCCCGTTCCGCGAGGATGGCGCGATCAACGAGGGTGAACTACGGAAGATCATCTCGTGGCTGATCGAGAAGGGGATCCACGGCCTCTATCCCAATGGCAGCACCGGGGAATTCGCGCGCCTGAGCTTTGAGGAGCGTCTGCGGGTGGTGGAAATTGTCGCCGCGGAAAACGCCGGCCGGGTCCCCATCCTCGCCGGCGCGGCGGAGAACAGCATTGATTTGGTCATCGAGGCCGCGCGCCGCTATGCCGATCTGGGGGTTCGCGCCATTTCGGTGACCGGCCCGTATTTTTATAAGGTCTCGCCCGATGGGGTGGAGGCCTACTTCCGCGAGGTCTCCCGTCGCAGTCCGCTGGATATCCTGCTCTACAACATCCCGCAATTTGCCAATGAGATTCCGGTCGAGGTCATCCGCCGCCTGGCGGCCGACTGCCCGAATATCATCGGCACGAAGGACAGCAGCCGCGACATGCCGCGCTTCCTCCACACCCTCAATGTCATGAGGCAGACACGCGAGGATTTCTCCGTGCTGGTCGGGTGCGAGGAGATTCTTTATCCGACACTCATGATGGGCGGTGACGGCGGGACCATCGCCAGCTCCGGTGTCATGCCCGAGCCGATCCTGAAAATCTACGATGACTACCAGCATGGCCGCTACGACGAGTGCCGTCGCGTGCAGTTCAAGCTGCTCGAGCTGATCGAAGCCATGCTGCGCGCGGGCAATTTTCCCGAGGGATTCCGCGCCGGTGCCGCGCTGCGCGGATTTCATCCCGGACCCTCGCGCCAACCGGCCAGCGAGCAGGAGAAAAAATTCCTCGGCGAGATGCAGTCGCGCATGGCCTGCCTGCTGGCCGAATGCGGCTTTGCCCGGGAAGCGGCGCAGTGCCGTCCTCCCGGCACCGATGTCACGGCCATGCTGGAGCGAATCCGCCAGCGACTGCCATGAGTCATGAATCTCCGCTCGGCCTGGTCGAACTGTCCTCCTGGAGCCTTCCGGCCCTCCTCGCGGACGGAGCCTGCCGCCATGCCCCTGTGCGGTTGCTCGGCATGGAGTCAACCGGGGGCGATTCGGTCATGGTCAAACTGGCTGGTGCCCAGTCCGCGCTCGAAGCGGCGCTCGTCTGGTGTGTGGAGGAAGCCCGGCGGCTGGGGGTGGAGGTCTCGACCACCCTGCTGGCCCGTCCGTCGAGCGCTCTGGCTTCCGTGCTCAGCGCCCCCAATTCCGTCCACCCGCTTTACCAGCATCGGGAGCAATTTTTACCCGGAGACCATCCAACAAAAACCATGAACATCCAAAACCAAGCCATCGGCATTCTTGAAACCGTGGGGCTCACCGCCTCGCTCGAGGCCGCCGACGCCATGCTCAAAGCCGCCAACGTCACCATCGTGGGCAAAGAAAAAATCGGCGCCGCCCATGTGGCCATCGTCATCCGCGGTGAAGTCGCCGCCGCCCAGGCCGCCATCCAGGCGGGCGAAGCCGCGGCCGCCCCCTTGGGCAAAGTCGTGGCGGCGCACGTCATCGCCCGCCCGCATCCTGACTTCCTCGCTCTCCTTCCTTCCTGAACCCATGAAAATCATCCGCTACAACGACCCAGCCGGGGGGATCCACTTCGGCGCCCTTCAATCCGATGGCACCGCGCTGCGGTGCACGGGCGACCTTTACGCCGGTTTGCAGCCCACGGGTGAAAAGGCGGAAGTCCACAAACTGCTGGCCCCGCTTCGGCCCTCGCAGATTTTTTGCATCGGACTCAACTACCGCCGCCACGCCGAGGAGTCCGGCTTGAAGCCGCCCGAGTGGCCCGTGCTCTTCGTCAAGGGCATCAACACCCTGCAGAATCCCGGTGACCCGATCGAGATTCCCGTGCAGGCCGCCAGCGCCGAGGTCGACTACGAGTGCGAGCTGGCCGCGGTCATCGGGCGCGCGTGCAAGAACGTCAAGGCGGCCGACGCGCTGGATTACGTCCTCGGCTACACCTGCGGGAACGACGTGTCCGCCCGCGACTGGCAGTTGAAACGCGGCGGCGGCCAGTGGTGCCGGGGTAAAACCTTCGACACCTTTTGCCCCCTCGGTCCCGCACTCGTCACGGCCGACGAGATCCCCGATCCGCAAACCCTCGGCATCCGCACCATCCTCAACGGCGAGCGGGTCCAGGACTGGACCACCAAAGACATGATTTTCAGCGTGGCTCAGATCATCGAATTCCTCAGCGGCAGCAACACCTTGCCGCCCGGAACGGTCATTCTGACCGGCACCCCCCACGGCGTGGGCATGGCGGCCAAACCGCCGCGCTGGCTCAAGCCCGGTGACGAAATCACGGTCGAGATCGACCGCATTGGCGCACTGACCAATCCGGTCAAACTCGAGGACTGACCCGCGCAACTGCCCCCGCCCTGATGGAGCAAGAAATCCTGCTGAAGCTTTCCTGCCGCGACCGCGTCGGGCTCCTCGCCGCCGTCACGGGGTTCTGCGCCGGGCGCGGGCTGAATTTGCTCGAGGCGCACCAGTTCACCGACGCGGAGGCCGATTGGTTTTTCACCCGCCTGCGCCTCCAGCCGGTGGAACCGTATGGCGGGGTGGAGCAACTGCGTGCCGACCTGGAGGTATTTGCCGCCGGGATCTCCGCCGAGTGGAGCCTCCGCCGCCGGGCGGACCGGCGTCGCGTCGCCCTCCTGGTGAGCCGCGAGGGGCATTGTCTGGCCGATCTTTTGTGGCGCTGGCGTTCGCACGATCTGCCCATGGATTTGGCGGGCGTGATCGGCAACCACCCCGACCTGGAGCAGGCGGCGGTTCGTGAAGGCGTCCCGTTCGTGCACCTTCCCATCACGCCGGCGAACCGGGCGGCCGCCTTCGCCTCCATCGATGAGCAATTGACCGCGTGGCAGGTGGACACCGCGGTCCTTGCCCGCTTCATGCAGATCGTCCCGCCGCATCTCTGCGCCCGCTGGAGCGGCCGCATGGTCAACATCCACCATTCCTTTCTCCCGGCCTTCGCGGGCGCCGCGCCCTACCGGCAGGCGCACGAACGCGGGGTCAAACTCATTGGCGCCACCTGCCACTACGTCACGGCCGACCTCGACGCCGGCCCGATCATCGATCAGGAAGTTGCGCGGGTGGAACATTTTCATTCGCTGCCCGACCTCCTGCGCCTCGGCCAGGATTGCGAACGCCTCGCCCTCTTCCGCGGATTGCGCTACCACCTTGAAGAGCGGGTTTTTGTCCACGGCAAGCGCACCGTAGTCTTTCGCGATTGATCCCATGAAAGCCCTCCGCCGCAACAGCCGAACCCCGCGCGATGCCTCACTGCATGAAATGCCCCCGCCGCAACCCGGGCCGCACGAAGTCCTGCTCAAAACCGCCCACTGCGGCATCTGCGGGTCGGATCTGCACGCCTGGCTGAGCCATCCGGGTTCGGAAAATTTTCCCGCCCAATTCACCTTCGGCCACGAATTTTCCGGCGAGGTTGTGGAGGTCGGCTGCGAGGTGGGGAAATGGAAACCGGGCGACCGCGCCGTCGCCGTTTCGGTCCAAGGCTGTCACGACGACGGTTGTCACTACTGCGGCATCGGCTACCAGCAACTTTGTCCCCGGCGCCGCATCATCGGCATCCATCTCGACGGCGGTATGGCCGAATACGTCGTGGTGCGGGCCTCCTGCCTCGTCGCGATGGAGGAGGGGACAGACATGATGGCGGCGGCCCTGACCGAACCGCTCTCGGTGGCCGAGCATTGCGTTACGGATTGTTCCGACGTGGCCAAGGGGGATCTCGTCGTGGTGACCGGTCCGGGCATCATCGGCCTGCTCTGCGCGATCGTGGCCCGCTTGAAAGGTGCGACCGTGGTGGTCACGGGCGTGGCTTCCGATGCCAAGCTGCGTTTGCCGGCGGCTGAGGCCATGGGCTTCGACGTGATGACCACCGGCCCGGGCTGCGAGACGCTGGCCGCGCAGGCTGCCCAGAGATACGGGCGTCTTTTCGATCGCCAGATCGAAGCGTCCGGCTCGGCCGAGGCGCTCGTCGCCGGGCTCGATGCGCTGCGGCCGCTCGGTTCCGCCACCGTCGTCGGGTTGTTTGCCGAGCATGTCCCCCTTGACCTGACGGCCCTCGTCCGGCGCCAGGTCAAAATCCGCACCAGCTATGTGTCCGACCTGCCGAACTACCAAAGGGCGCTGGAGATCATCCGCGACGGGCATGTGCCCGCGGACCGTCTGGTGCGCCTCTACGATTTGCACGACGGCCTGCAGGCCTTCGCCGACGCAGCAAACAAGGCCGTGATCAAACCCGTTCTCGTCTGCTGAACAACCCAAACACCAACCACTACAAATCCATGAAACCTATCTTCAGAAACACCGTTGTCGGAAGCTATCCCCGTCCCGAGTCTGTGGAGGACACGATGAAACGCCCCACTTGGGGGCCGACGGAAGTCGATGACTACATCCGCTGGGCGGCGAAAGACCAGGCCAGCCTCGGGCTCGACGTCATCACGGACGGCGAGGGCTACCGCGAAAACATGTATTACTTCTACCAGAAGCGGGTCGATGGCATGACCTTTGAGGAGATGAAAAAGCAGAGCTTCGGCGATGCCGGCTTTGCCATCGAGTGCCCGCGGTTGGTCGGGGAAATCAAAAACCCGCAGTTCAACCTCGCCCACAATTGGAAACTCGCCCGGGCCTCGGCCCCGGATTCCGTCGCGGTCAAGCAAACGGTCACCGGGCCCCACGTCATCACGCGCTTCACCGTCAACGAGCGCCCCGACCTTTACCCCGATGCGCAGGCCGTCTGTCGGGCTTGGGCCAAGGTGCTGGTCGAGGAACTCAAGGAGGTCGTGGCCGCGGGGTGCCGCTTCATCCAGTTCGACGAGCCCATGTGGACCGAGTCGCCGGAGGACAGCGTGTGGTCGGCGGAGATTCTCAACGAGATGATGGACGAGATCGGCCACCATGTGCGCTACGGCCTGCATGTCTGCGGCGGCAACCCGCGGCGCAAACGCATTTACTTCACCAAATACACCGACCTCGTGCCGGCCTTTTCCACCGTGAAAATCGACGAGGTCTCGCTCGAGCACTGCACGCTTTCCTACAACCTGATGGACCTGTGGAAGGAATGGAAATTCCAGGGGGACCTGGCCCTCGGGGTGATCGACCAGCGCAGCGACGCGCTCGAGTCGGTCGACGAAGTCTGGCGCCGGGTGCAGCCCGCCCTGGAGTTTTTCCCGCCCGAGCGCCTCGTCCTGACCAGTGAGTGCGGCTTCGGCCACGTTCCGCTCGATATCACGCATGCGAAACTCGGCCGCCTCGTCGAGGCTTCGCACCACTTCCGCCAGCAGCACCGGGGTTGAGTCGCCCGTCATGAAAACCATTCCCCTGTCCTGCGCGGATTTCACCTTTCCGCTCTTGCCGCACGACGCGGTCCTGGCCCTCATCCGCCTGCTCGGCCTGACGGGCGTGGATCTCGGTGTTTTTGCCGGGCGTTCGCATGTGCAGCCGAAAGACATCCTCGCCGACGTGCCGGCGGCCGTGCGGCGCATGAAGGAATCACTCGCCCGGCACGATCTTTCCGCCGCCGATGTGTTTCTTCAAACCGGCCCCGAGCCCCCGGTGCATGCGGCCAACGATCCCGACCCGGCCGTTCGCGCAGAGAACCGGCAGATGCTGGCTGGCCTCCTCGATTTCGCCGCCTCGATCGGCGCCCGTCATTTGACCGGTCTGCCGGGCGTGCGCCACGCGGGGGTGGCGCCCGAGGCTGACTGGGATCTGGCCGTCGCCGAAGCCGTCTGGCGCAAGGCCGAGGCGGCCAAGCATGGTCTTGCCTACGCGGTTGAGGCCCACGTGAACTCGATTTTGCCTGACCCCGCGTCCGCCCTCCGCTTCGTGCAGCAATCCGGCGTCACCCTCACGCTCGACTACGGGCACTTTGTCTATCAGGGCATGGATCCCGGGGCGGCCGACATTTTGCTTCCGCACGCCTCCCACTTCCACGCCCGGGGCGGGGCGGCGGGCCAGCTGCAAAGCACGATGAAGGACAACACCATCAACTTCCCGGCCATTCGCGATGCGCTCGCGGCGCGCGGATATGACGGTTGGATGTGCCTTGAATATGTCTGGGTTGATTGGGAGGGTTGCAATCGCACGGACAACATCTCCGAAACCGCCATTCTGAGGGATTTGCTGTGCACTGCACTCCCTCCACGCATCTGAATTCCTTATGAGCAAAAATCTCCTGACCCGCGCCCGCTGGATCGGCGACCGCCGCCGTCCGACCAAGGGCGAACCGCCCTGTCCTTATCTCCGCCGCTCGTTCCATCTGCCCGGTCCGGTCAAGCGGGCCACCCTGACCTGGACCGCGCTCGGGGTCGCGGACATGCATCTCAACGGCGAGAAGATCGGAAGCGACTTTCTCATGCCCGGGTGGTCGGATTTTCGCGAGCGCACCCAGGTGCTCGCATACGACGTGACCAGGCTGCTCCACGCCGGTGAAAACACCCTCGGCGCGATCCTCGGCGACGGTTGGTATACGGGCACGTTGCTGTGGAAAAACGAGCGCAACCACTACGGCACGCATCCGCAGTTGCTCGCACAGCTCGATGTCGAGCTGCGCGACGGACGCCGCATCACCCTGGGCACGGACAAGGCCTGGGAAATGCGTTACGGACCCCTCGTCCTGTCGGATCTCTACCACGGCGAAACCTACGATGCGCGCCGGGAACTCGGCGCCTGGTGCGTGCCGTCCGCCTTGTCGCAGGGCTGGCGCAAGGTTGATGTTTTCCCCGCCTACCGGGGCATTCTCCAGCCCAAGCTGAACGAGCCGGTGCGGGTCACCCAGACCTTGCGTCCGCGCAAGATCACCGAGCCCGCGCCCGGATCGTTCGTGTTCGACTTCGGCCAGAACGTAGCCGGGGTTTGCCGCCTCCAAGTCCGGGGGCGGCGCGGGCAGAAGATCACGCTGAAATTTGCCGAGATGCTCAACGCCGACGGCACGGTTTACCGCGAGAACCTGCGCCTGGCCCGCGCCACCGACACCTACATCTGCCGCGGCGGCGACGTGTACGGGCCACGGGGTCAGGCATAAAATGTTGCTTTATTGGCTCTCAGACAGCCTCTGAGCGGTCAGAGATCAAGGCCCAAAGCTGCAGAGCGGTAAATCGAGCGTGGCGGAAGTAGCAGCATGAACCGCAACAACATGACGTGGAGCGCCCCCGCCGTCATGCCGCGGAGAATGGCGTGATTGTCCTGCCATGTCATAGAGACCATATGCGTTCGGTGCGAACGACCCAACGGGCGAGGAATACGGAGCGCTGCCCGTCGCGTAGGTCGGGCGACACGGGATCGGCCCAATAGATGGCTGCTGCGCAAGTAGAAATGGATTTCGCCTTGCAAATGGAGAATCCGCATCGAGACTATTGCCTATCAATGAGCCGGAACCATGCAGTAGAAGGTAAAAGTTGGAGGATTTTCAGGTAAAGGCGGGTCGATTTTCTACTGCATGATCGGTGGCTTTTTTTCAACTGCATCGTTCCGTATGAGAGTGATTCTCTGGCGGCGCTTCTGGCTCTTGCTTCTTACAGGAACGACGGCTTGCTTCTCCGCGCCGCGTGCGTCTGCGCAGTCGTGGGCCGACTGGGCTGAGGGCCAGACAATAGGATCCTTCTTCGGAGTTGCCTCCTCTGGAACAACAACGGTCGCTGTTGGAATTGATGGCCGAATCGCCACACGCAACAACCAGACTGGGAACTGGACTGTTCAGACATTTTCCGGAGACCCGGATTTCCGTGCGGTCATCTACGCGTCTGGGCAATTTGCCACCGTGCGAGAGGGCGGCGAAATTCGCACGAGCGCAGATGGCATCAACTGGACACTTCGCACTTCTGGAACCACGAACGATCTGCGCGCCATTATACACGATGGCAGCAAGTTCGTGGTCGCCGGACAGAACGGCACAATCCTGACGAGCAGCAACGGAGTCAGTTGGACCACAAGAAACTCTGGCACAACAACGTTCTTTAACAGCCTGTCCTTCTCGGGCTCAAGATATGTCGCTGTAGGTGGTTACGGCGTCCGCTGGAGCGTGGACGCGGTGACGTGGACGGCGCCGGCATCGCCGCCGCCATCGATATCATTTGAAGCAAGCACCTGGACGGGATCGCGATTCGTTGTTGGAGGACTGGGATTTGGCAGCACGGCAACGCTCTACGGAAGCTCGGACGGAAGCAGTTGGGCACTCCTTAACTCACAAGTGAGAGGCAACGTGGAGGCCGCGGTAACTGTCGGCACAGATTTATACATTGCGGGAGACAACACGTTCGTGATGCGCTCTCAGGACAACGGGCAGACATGGACCAACATCTACACGAATGCGACTGGATCGGAGTATTTCATGGCGCTCGCTTATGACGCGCAGAGCTTAATCGCCGCTGGCTTCAACCACAACGTATGGGCCAGATCGCTGACAGGCGCGCCCAACTCCACTCCGACACCGACATCATCGTCAGCGACATACAATATCTCGTTTGGAAGCAGCAACCTTTCCTCGACGCTGTCTTTTGCCGGTGGACTCTTGAAGCTCGGAGCGGGCTCATTGATTCTCAGCGGGGGTAGCAACAACACCTATAGCGGGTTGACTACCGTTGAGGAGGGGGCCTTAGTAGCCGCGAAGAGCGGCGCATTAGGTGTGCCAATGGACGGCACCCTGGTCGCCAACGGGGCCGCATTGCAACTCTCCAACAACATCTCGATCGTGGCAGAGTCACTTTTCCTGAACGGGGCCGGACTTGGCGGGACAGGCTCTCTTCGCAACCTCAGCGGCACGAATTTCTATCAGGGGCCTGTGTCGCTCTTGTCGCCAAGTTTAATTACCGCCACAGCCGGATTACTCGCGCTGGGCACTACGGTGAACGCTGCTGGGTTCGGCCTATCATTCAGCAATGCCAGCACTGCAACAATAACGGTGGCTGGACCTATAGACGGTATCGGCTCGACAGTTTCAAAGCTCGGCAGTGGCACCCTGATTTTGCAGGCGGGTAACAATTACAGCGGATTAACGGAGATTAAAGCGGGAGCCATCCGAATCGCTAATGCTGGCGCGTTGGGCACGACTGCGTCCCGAACAGAAGTGGCAAGCGGCTCTGCATTGGAACTGATCGATAGCATCACGGTCCGTCCGGAATCATTGCTGCTCAATGGCACGGGCATCGGATCCGGCGGCGCCCTGCGAAGCATTAGCGGGAATAACGCCTATGAGGGAACTATTACCAATGCCTCGGCGACGCGTATTAATTCCGATGCGGGAACACTGACATTGAGTGGTGCAATCAACGCGAACAACCAATCACTGACTTTCGGCGGAGCAGGAAATACTAGCGTGAAAGGATCAATAACGAACAGTTCAAAGCAACTAACGAAAGACGGTGTAGGGACGATATCGCTACATGGAGCCAACTCTTACACGGGAATGACGTCCATCAGAGCAGGCGTCCTGGAGGTGAACAGCGGATCGGCAATTGCTGATACGGGCGTCGTTTTTCTAGACAACTACGAGACCGCAGTTTTCCTTGTAAGCGCCAGCGAAACTATCGGCTCTTTAGTAGGAGGATCGTGGCCGGCCTCGACAGCAAGAGGCAACGTCATTATTGCGAGTGGCCAAGCGCTGACGATTGCCGGAACAACCTCGGAATCATTTTTTGGCAGTATCACAGGAGCGGGTTCACTCGTGAAGTCTGGGAGCGGCACGGTAACACTGTGGGGTTCCAGCAGTTTTACCGGCGGCGTGCGCTTGTCTAGAGGAGCTCTCATCTTAGGTGATAACAGATCACTCGGCACTGGAGCTTTCACGATCGGCGACGGCACCGTTGCAGCCGCTTACTACGACACACGCACAGTCTCGAATGAGGTTACGATGGGCGGAAACGTCACCTTCGGCGGCTCCATTGGCATGGGTGATCTGATTTTCAGTAACATCGACCTTGCAGGGGTCACGCGGACTTTCACGGTCGTGAACCACACAACCATTGCCGGGGTAATTAGCAACAGCGGCCCGTCCACCGTCGCACTAATTAAGGCCGGAACAGGGACCATGACTTTATCCGGGCCTAACACTTACAGCGGGGCAACGGTAGTAAATGGTGGTGTGCTCCGCGTTCGTAACTTGGCTAATTCGGGAGCGAGCAGCGCGCTCGGAACCGGAACATCCGTGACACTCCGCAATGATGGCATGCTTGACTACATCGGTTTGACAAACACCTCAATGAACCGGAATCTCGTCCTTAGTAGCGGAAACGGGATACTGGGGGTATCTGCTGATAGTGCCACCCTGACCTTGAATGGAGGCATCAGCGGCGCAGGTTCTCTAGTGAAGCGTGGAGTTGGCACTTTGCACATCGCCGAGCGCAGCACATACACAGGTAATACAACCGTAAACGGCGGCACATTGCTCATCAACAACTCTGGCTCAATTGGCGAGGGAGCGTTGACGGTAAACTCTGGTGCCACGCTTGCTGGCAACGGTTCAATTGCTAGTTCCGCATGGATCGACGGCACGCACGCCCCGGGCGGGAACGTCGGGGTGCAGACATTTCTCGGTGACCTTACCTACAGGAACCTGTCCAGCGTTTCATGGGAACTTGTTTCCAACACCGACTCCGCACACGCGCGGGGAACCGAATACGACGGCGTTGACGTGCGCGGGCAGCTAGCTTTTGAAGGAAGCGTAGCGTTGAACCTTCTGTTTAATTCCCTCCCAAGCACTGTTGACTGGAACGATTCCTTTTGGAGCGGTAATCGCAGTTGGAGAGTCTACCAAACAAGCCTTTCTAACACAAATACGCTCGGCCTCCAATTTGGCCAGTCAGACTGGTCTGACAGCACAGGAAAGATGCTAAGCGCAACTCGCGGAGAGTTTGGTTCCCGCTTTTTTCTCGCTAGTGAGAACAACAACATCACACTCAATTACAAAGCGGATGCAGCGGGTCCAACAATTGCTCTAAGCCCTGGTATTGACAAAGTGACGTGGGTCCCAGTCGGCGCGTCCGTGGTGTTAACCGACTCCGATGTGATAGCTACTGATGCTGACACTTTCACACCTCAAATAGTCATCGATCCCGTCTCGATCAACACACAGAGCGACAGCCTGACCACGGTCACTTACACCGCCACAGACGCCTCCGGCAACTCATCAACTTTTACCCGCGTGATCGCAGTCGGTAGCGCCGGGCCCAGCTATCACAACCTGCGGTTCCCCACGGCAAAGACAATTAACACCTTGTCCTCTGACTACGCCTGCGGCGAAATCTACATAGAGAACGCCACGACAGGCGCAGGCGCAGCATCAGGCGTGCAGGCTTGGATCGGCGTGAATAGCAATAACACCGATCCCTCCACCTGGGACGACTCGGTCTGGACAGCGGCCGACTATATCGGCGAGGAAGGCAACAACGACAACTACCAAGGCCAAATCTCCGGCACCGGCCGCCCCCCGGGGACCTACTACTACGCAACCCGCTTCCAGTTGGGCACCAATAACAGCAACTACTTCTTCGGCGGCATCGGCACCGACGGAGTTGGCGGAGCTTGGGGCGCCATACGGGATGTCAATGTCGACTCCAACGGTGTGATCAATGTGGTGACCTACACCAACGGCAGTGGTGTTCTCACTGTGCAGGCCGCGCGGCAAGTGACTTTCGCGGTCGACATGAACGTCCAGACGAACAAGTCCCTCTTCGATCCCGCAACGCAAGGCGTCGAAGTCCGCGGCAGTTTCGATGGTTGGGCTGGCGGAAGCGCCCTCACCAACTCGAACAACAGCGGCATCTACATCGGCACCTTCGTGGTTGGCGGCAACGAAGGCAGTGCGATTGAATACAAATTCTACCGCACAGGAAGCGACAAAGCAGCTTACGAGGGCTTGACCAACAACCGGACTTACAGCCTCCGCGCCAACGGGGTGGACGTCACAGTGCCCACGATCTTTTTCAACGACGACGATGGCATTGGACCAGTGATCGCACTGAACGGGGTCAGCCCGATGAACCTCACGGTCGGCGACACCTACACGGAGCTAGGCGCGACGGCAACAGACGCGATCGACGGCATCGTAACGGCAACACCGACCGGCAGCGTCGATACAACCGTAGCCGGAACCTACACGGTCACCTATAATGCGAGCGATGCCGCCGGTAACGCGGCTATTACCATCACTCGCACCGTTATTGTTGCAGCCGCGAATCCTTATGATTCGTGGACCGGCCAAAACAATCTAACCGGAGCAGACGCCCTGCCAACAGCCGACCCAGACAATGACGGATTCAATAACCAGCAAGAGTTCGGCTTTGGCACCAATCCTAACCAGGGTAACGGAACGTTGCTTACCGCGTCAGTATCGGGCGACACCTTCATTGTCACCTGGCTGGCGAAGAAGGGCTTTAATTACTCTGTCGTTCAAAGCCAAGATCTCACCACCGGGCTCCACAAGAATCAGACGCTAACTGACAATATAGCCCTTGCCTCAGATCAAGCGGGTGTTCCCAACGGCTACGAACGCAAGCAAGTGACCGTTCCCATCACCAGCGAGCGCAACTTTTTGGCCTTGGCCTTCGACTGATAACGCATCCCAACTCACAAAAAACCGTCCCGAAATGACGGGGCTTTTTGTTGCTCGCAAGCATAAGTATTGGAGCCATCGGCCTCTACAGTTCCAGAATGTCAGGAGAGGGAGAATCCCGTGGGAGTATGGCCCGATTTCCGCGTTTATCAGCCTGTTGGGGCGCATTTCCCCATGCGTGAGGGTGGAGGTAGCCAAGTCCGTCAGGAGCCCCGGGTCAGCCACTTTGCCAGCTCCCGGGCGGCATCGAGCGCGAAGTTGTCGCCGTCGATGATCTTCCTCGGACGCTTGGCCGAACGCCCGCTTGGCATGAACCCCGAAGCCCGGATTCTCCGCAGCATCTCGGGCGTGAGGTCGAAGCCGCAGCGGATCACGACTTCCCTTGCCTCGGCATCGTCGAGGATCAGGCACTCACCGATCTTGTGCTCGCTTGGGAAAGGCCACGGGGTCAGGCATAAAATGTTGCTTTCTTGGCTCTCAGACAGCCTCTGAGCGGTCAGAGATCAAGGCCCAAAGCTGCAGAGCGGTAAATCGAGCGTGGCGGAAGTCGCAGCATGAACCGCAACAACATGACGTGGAGCGCTGCCGCCGTCATGCCACGGAGAATGGCGTGATCTCACAGACGGCGAACTTTCTGGCCCATTTGACGCCTGGGCTTTTCACCCGATGGCCGCCGCTATGACGGACCGCTGAGCGTCTTGCATTTGAGCCCCGGGAGGGGCTTGTTTGCCTCATGAGCGTGCATGCTGTTTTGGCGATGGCGAACGAACTGTCGCGGGAGGACAAGGCCCTCCTCTGCACCAGCCTTGGGGAAATTGCCGCGCCAGAAACTCACCGCCACGCCGGAGATGATCGCCCGGCGCATGGCCTAGTTGGCGGCCTGCTGGGCCAGCGAGCCCTAACGTGGGTCAAACATCGCTGAACCCCATAGGCTTCGGGCCATGGCAACCTACGCCCCCGCCACGGTAACCAACGCCTTGTAGTGCTCGGGGCGGCGGTCGCGGAAGAAGCCCCACTGGGCGCGGAGGTTGCGGATGGCGTCGAGATCGAACGTGTGGACCAGCACAGCCTCGTCCGTGCGACTTGCCTCGGCGACTTTTAGGCCGGTCTGGTCGGCGATGAAAGATGAGCCGTAGAAGGTCATCTCGCTGGCTGTTCCCCGCTCAAGGCCGGTGCGGTTGGACGCGACGAGCGGAACCATGTTGGCCGCGGCATGGCCCTGCATGACGCGCTGCCAGTGGTCGCGGGAGTCCCACTCCGGATACTGCGGCTCGGTGCCGATGGCCGTGGGATAGAGAAGCAATTCCGCCCCCTGCAGGACGAGGCAGCGGGCGGTTTCAGGAAACCACTGGTCCCAGCAGATGCCGAGACCGACGCAACCGAATTTTGTCCCCCAGACACGGAAGCCCGTGTCGCCGGGGTTGAAGTAGTATTTTTCCTGATAACCCGGGCCGTCCGGAATGTGCGTCTTGCGATAGACGCCCATGAGCGAGCCGTCGGCGTCAACCATCGCGACCGAGTTGAAATAGGCCTGGTTGGCGCGCTCGAAAAAGCTGAAGGGCAAAACCACGCCCAGCTCGCGAGCCAGGGCCTGGAACCGGGCCAATCCCTCGTTGCCCTCGACCGGCCGGGCCAGCTCGAAAAATTCCGGCTGCTGGTCCTGGCAAAAATACGGCGTCTCGAACAGCTCTTGGACGAGAATGATGTTGGCCCCCTCGCCCGCCGCGCGACGAATCAGACTTTCGGCCCGCGCGAGGTTTTCCGCGCGGTCCGAACTGCAGGCCATCTGCGTGGCGGCGACGGTGAGGCTGCGCATGGGCGGAAGACGCGGGGTGCGTCAGGCGTCTTCTTTTTTCCGCAGGCGCAGGGTGATGCGCTTCATGCGTGCGTGGTCATCGGGACTCCAGCTCTGGATTTCCGGGTCGTCCTTGAAGGCCTGATGCACGAGGTAGCGGTCGTAAGCGTTGAGGGGCTCGGTCTGGAGCGGACGGCCCCGTTCCTTCACCAGCGCGGCGAGTTGGCGCATGGTCTCGACCAGCCGGTCGTTGCGCATGGCGCGGCGGTGTTCGACGTCCACGGTGACCCGCAGGGCCTGGGGATCCTCGGCCTGAATCAGGCGGTTGAGCAAATACTGCAGGTCCTCCAGCGTTTCGTCATTCGGGCCGGTCAGCAGCTCCGCATCGCTGGTGTAAATCTGCAAAACCAGACCGTGCTCATTCGGCTGCTCTTCGATTTGCACGGCAAAGCCGAGGTAGCCGAGCATGCTGTCGAGAGTGTCTTTCGGGCTCATCCTCCAGATTTTCGGTGTTTCCCTTTGCCTCCCTCAAGCGCTTTCTTTTGCGCTGGAGATTTCTTTTCCAGCACCGGGAGCGGCCTGTTGCGGGTCAGGTAGAGCTGGGCGACGGAAATAAGGTTCTGCGTGGTCCAGTAGAGCGAGAGAGCCGAGGCGAAATTGTAGGCGAAGAGAATGAAAATCACCGGCATGAACATGAACATGCGCTGCTGCACCGCGTCACCGGTTTTCGGCGTAAGGCTCATCTGCCAGAGCATCGTCCCAGCCATAAGCAGCGGGAGGATGTTGAGGGGGAAGCCCATGATGTGCGCGACCGTGTCCGGCTGCGAAAGATCATGCACCCAGAGGAACGAGCTGTTGCGCAGCTCGATCGCGGTCCCGAGCATCGAGTAGAAACCGAAGAAAATCGGGATCTGGATGAGCATGGGGAAACACCCGCTGAACGGGTTGACCCCGTAGTCCTTGTAGAGCTTCATCAGCTCCGTGTTCATCTTGGTCGGGTCGTCTTTGTATTTCTCCCGCAACTCGGTCATTTTCGGCGAGAGTGCGGCCATCTTCCGCATCGAGTTGGTCGCCTTGTTTTGCAGGGGCCAAAGCAGGGCCTTGATGATGATGGTCAGGACGATGATGGCGGCGGCGAAGTTGCCGAGGACGCCGTGGAGGGCGTTCATCGAGTAGAGCAGGATCTCGCTGACCCATTTGAAAATGCCGAAATTCATCACCTCCTGCTCGCCATGACCGAGCGTGGCCAGTCGGCCCAGGTCCTTGGGCCCGGCAAAAATCTGGAACTTCCATGACTGCGTCTGTCCCGGGTCGAGCCGGAAGCCGGGCAGGCCAAGCGCGCCCTCGATCCCGAAGATCTTGTGGTCCGCCACTCCGGCATGCAGCAGGTCAAGTCTGCGGGCCCACACGCCGATTCCGGGCTCGCCCGTAGCGACCGCCACAATGGTGGTGAAATACTGGTTCTTCACCGCGGCCCACGAGACTTTGTCCGTTTTCTGCTCGTAAACCGCCTGCGCGGGGCGCAGTTGGATCCCCGTGAGGGGGATCGAACTGGCGTTGAACCAATTGACATCGGCAAAAGTCGCCTTGCCGTCACGATACCAGTCAAAGCCGGTGTAAATGGCCATGTCCCGGAAATGAATCGGGGCCGAGCCGCCGGTGCTGACGTAGAACCCGAGGCGCTGGAGGGCGGCCGCGCTGGTGTTGGAGAACTGCACTTCGAGATCCACCACGTAGTTGCCCTGGCCGTCGGGCGACTCATCCACGGTGAAAATTTTACGCAGGACCTCCCCGCCCGGCCCAGTGCGGGCGAAGACGACCTGGTTCGGAGCCGGCGCCGTCTCGCGGATGAAGCCGCCCAACGGAACACCCGGGGTATCGCTGATTGCTCCGATCGGGAGGGCCTCGGGAATGTTCAGCGTGACTTTCCCGCCATTTTCGCCGAGGTGACCGAGGAGGACGACGTTTTGCAGGCCGCCGATGTCACTGACGAAATCAAACTCGGCCACGGCGGTGGAGATTTTGGTCTCCTCACGCGGAGTCGCCGGGACATCGGAGGGAGCGGGCGGAGTCGAGGGCAGCGGGGCCACCGAGGGCGTGGGCGCAGGAGCCGGCGCGGCGGCCGTCGGCGCGACCTGGGTCTCCGCTGCCACCCGGCGGGCTTCGGCCAGTTGCTCCGGCGTGGGCGAGTAATATTTTACATAGGCCCACTGCCACAACCCGAGGGCGGCGACGCAGACAACGATAGCAAGCCAAGCTTTACGATCCATGAAGATTAAAGGCGGATCCCCGCCTCCTCCCGATCCACCGGAGGCACGGGATCGCAGCCGCAGCCGCCCCAAGGATGACAACGGGCGACCCGCTTTACTCCCATCCAGCCTCCGCGCGCGGCCCCATGTGTTTCCACCGCCTCGAGAAAATAGCGCGAACAACTCGGCTCAAAACGGCACCCAGCCCCGGGTCCGCCGAGCCAGACCAAAAATGGCGACACCGTCCACTGGTAGAGGCGGACGAGCACACGGAGGAAAAACTTCATGACTTCAAATACCCGGCCCGTGCGGAAAGCGCACTCCATTCCGCTGCGAGCGTCGCGGCGGTCGCGGTCACGGCGGCCCGGCGGGCCACCACTACCATCCATAAACCGGCGGGCAAGAGCGGGCGGTGCAGGCGAAAGATTTCGCGCAGCCGACGGCGGACGCGGTTGCGCTCGACGGCATTGCCGACTTTGCGTGTGGTCACAATCCCAATGCGGGCGGCTTGGGCGTCTCCGCTGCGCCAACCACCAAGCACGATGTGACGCCCGTGGAGGGACTCACCGCGCTCGCGCACAGCGAAGAAATCCGCCCGTCGCGAAAGACGGGATGACTTTGGCAGCGTGAGCGCTCCCATCAAGCTGCGGAACTGGAGAACCAGACCGGTCAAGCGCCGGTGTGGCGCGCGTAATGCAACTCGACGCCCTTGGGCAGGAGCCGCTTGCGCCCCCGCTGACGGCGGCGACTCAAGGTGGCGCGGCCGCCCTTGGTTTTCATGCGCGCCCGGAAGCCGTGCTGGCGTTTGCGCGTGCGCTTGGATGGTTGGTAAGTTCTTTTCATGGGATAAAAAGTTCGTGCCGCGAGCGTGGCAGGCCGAACATCATGCGTTAAGCACCCTCTGCTGTCAACCAAACCCTGACTCTTTTACGCGATGACCCGCAATTTCCTTCTCGTCGACGCCCACAACGTCATTTTCGCCCGGCCGGACCTCGCGGCTCTCCACCGCCGCCACCCGGCGGCGGCCCGCGAGCAGTTGATCCGCCTGCTGGAGCGCCATCAAGACGCGGCGGACATCCGGGTGGTCGTGGTCTTCGACGGCGGGGCCAACCGCCGCCCGACCAGCGAAGTCTCCGAACCCGCCGGTGTTCAGGTCATCTATCCACAGGCGGGGCAAAGTGCGGACGCCATCATTGAGCGCCTCGTCGTGAAATACGCGGGCCAGCACCAGCTGACCGTGGCCACCAATGACAACCTGATCCGCACCGCGGCCGGGGCGGCCGGAGCATCCACCATGGATACGGAGACTCTGTTTGAAGAAATCGGACGCAGTGCCTCCGACCTCGAGGAGACGCTGAAAAAGCTCCGCCGCCCACACTGAGGGTCAGGCCGTTTGCGCGGCCCGCTCGCGATTGAGCCAGACTTTGCAGGCGCTCTTCATCCGGGTCAGAATGTAGTAGACCGTCTGACTGCGCTGGCGGACCAGTTGCGCGCCGACGATGCGGGGCACAAAGTCCGCCGGCACTTCCATAACCTCGTCAATCGTCGCCCCCTCAAAGCCCTTGCAAAGAATGGACGTCATGGCCCGCGTCAGGGTCTGGACCTGCGGACCGAGACTGATGCGAAAACGCACCCTGCGCTCGGAATCGACGGAGAGAAAAACGCCGACCGTGTCGGTGCATTCCTCGTCCTTGCGCACGTCCTCGAGCGCAAATGTCTCGCCGTCCCGGGGGCTCTGCGCTGCCGCCTGGTCCGCATAGGCAATGAGCGTCTCGCGCTTCTCGCTGTCCGGCAGCATCTCGAAAAGCTCCACGATCTTGGTCAACTTGGCCGGATAGCTCATGCGGCATGTATAGAATTCCGGGGCTGGCCCTGACGAGCCTCGAAACCTGAGCAGCCTGGCCCCCTTCGGCCGCGGTCTTGCCAGCGGACAAAATCCCGCCCAACTTTCCTTCACGCCACGCCGCCCATGGACCGCTCAAAGATTCTCCTCCTGCCTGCCGTTCTCATCGGCTTCGCCGCCGGCTGGGGCGCTGGTCAGCTGGGCGGCGGGCGCCGCGATTCCTCCTCCACCCACTCCGCCGCCGCGGACCGCGACCCGACCGGGCCCACGCAGATCTCCGGCGCGCCGGATTCTCCTGACGAAGCCGGTGCCGGGTCGAAAAGATCGGTGGCCGCAGCGCCCGAGGTGCGCCCGATCACCATGGTGCAGTTGAAGGCGGAGTTGGACCGCATCGGCACATTTGGCCTGCGCGGGATGGACTCGATGCGGCAGTTGGCGGACTTGACCGACCGCATTCGCGTCTCCGATCCCGGTGCTTTGGCCCGTCAGTTCGCCGCTGCGCCGCCACAACCCGGGGGTGACCTTGCTTGGAACTTGGTCATGGCGGCCTACGGGGAGAAAGATCCGCAGGGGGCGTGGAATTTTGCCCTGGGCATGAAGCCCGGGCCGGCGCGACGAACAGCCCTCGTCGCAGCCCTGTCGACCATCGCGTCGAAGAACCCCACGCAGGCCCTGAGCATGGCGGACACCGTGGATGACGAGCAGTTGAAGCGGCAGGTTCGCATGATGGCGATTGGAAGCATCGCGCAGAAGGACCCGCGGCAGGCCCTCAAGATCGCGACGAGGGCCGATGGCGTGAGCGATGGGGATTTTTCCATGATGATCATCTTCCGGGAATGGGTGCAGAAGGACCCGGAGGCGGCCAAGCTGGCGGCCGCCAACCTGACCGGACGCGCGGGCGATCAGGCCCGCTCGAGCTTGGTGAATTCCTTGGCCCAAGGCGATCCCGCAACCGCTTGGGACTACGCCACGACTCTGCCGAAGAGCGGAGAACGACACGAGGACCCAAAGCAGCAGGTCATTCGGGTCTGGGCGGAAACCGATCCGCAGGCCGCGCTCCAGGCCGCGCTGAGCGTGGCCGACTCCGGCTCGCGCTCCCAGGCGTTGTCGACCGCCGTCTCCACATGGTCCCGCGCGGATTTTCCGGGTGCCCTGCAATATGCCATTGGGCTGGACGACTCGACCATGCGGTCGGATGTCTTCCGCGCCATGAGCGGCAGCGTTTCCGAAAATCGTCAGGAATTGCTCAATGCCATGATCGAGCACATGCCCGTGGGCGACAATTACCAGAATGCCGTTTCCACGCTTTTCTCTTCTTGGGCGCGCGAGAATCCCGCCGAGGCGGCGGCCGCCATCGCACAGATTCCTCCCGGGCGGGCGCTTTCCCAAACCACCTCGCAGATCGCGTCGCAATGGGCGCAAAGCGGCCCGCCGGATCAGGTCATGGCCTGGGCGCAGCGACTGCCCGAAGGCGAGGCACGCAACAATGCCCTGAGCTCGCTTTTTTCGCAATGGAGCAGCCGCGACCCGCAGCAGGCACTGCGCACTTTGGGAACGCTCTCCGCCGCTGATCGGCCGGCGGCGCTGCGTTCGCTCGCGGCCGGATGGAGCGAGAAAGATCCCGCAGCCGTGCTGCAATGGGCGGGCACGCTGTCCGAAGCGGGCGAGCGGAATGAAGTCACGCGCAACGCGCTGGCCGAATGGGCCGAAACCTCCCCGGAGCTGGCGGCTGCTTATGCGCAACGCTTGAGCGGCGATCAAGCCGGACAAGCCATGCAATCCGTGGTGGACCGCTGGGCATCCAAAGACGCGGAGGCGGCGGGCCATTGGCTCTCACGACAGCCGAACGGTCCAGCCAAAGACTCCGCCATTTCCTCGCTGACCCGAAAAATCGCTTCGGAAGATCCCGGCGCGGCGATGGGCTGGGCCGGCACTATCTCCGATCCCCAAGCGCGCGAGCGTCAGATCGAGACGCTCGCCCGCGACTGGATGCGCCAGGATGCGGTCGCCGCCCGGCAGTGGATCTCGACCTCCAGTCTTCCGCCAGACGTGCGGGAACGCCTGACTAAACTATAGCCTCACCAACATGCACCGCCGTCTCCTGACCATCGCCCTTCTGCTTGTTCCCCCGTCGTTGTGGGCCGGCGGCTTGACGTTTGACGAAACACTCGTGGATCTGACCGCAGGGCGAGGAGCAGGCAAGGCCTTCGGCGAGTTTCGTTTCACCAACACCTCCGACCAGCCGATCCGCCTGCGTTCCGTCCCCGCATCCTGCGGATGCATCGTGGCCCGGCCGGAGAAACGCGACTACGCACCGGGTGAGCGTGGGGTCATACCATTTGCCTACGGCCCCAAGGGAAAGGACGGGACGCACGCCTACCGGGTCTATGTCGTGACCAACGAAAAGGGCCGCCCCTACGAACTTCTGCTGCGCATCACCGAGCAACCGGCGGCCCCGGAGCCATAGAATGTTTGCCGACGCGCATTTCATCCGCTAAGCGATGACGCGTGAGCCGCCCCCTCATCATTCTCACCGTGTTCCTCGCGCTGTCGGCCGTGCCGGCGCAGGAAGCAGCCCCGGCGAAAACTCCGTTCGATCCTCAGCCCTTTCTCCTCGCCCCGGAGACCTGGCCGGAGTCCCCCCTCGCCGAAAAAAGCCTCGGCGAACCGCTTCCGGCGAATCAGGAAGCCTTGGCCGAGGCGGCGGAATCCGCCGATGCGGCACGCGCCGTCGAGGACGAAAACGCCCGCCTGACCCGCATCCACGATCTGTTCACCGCGGTGGCCGATGCTGACGAGGCCAAAGTCGCGGCGATCCTGGAGGCCGGCGTGCCGGTGGACAGCCAACTTCCCCTCCCCGCCCCGGCGCATTTCGTGTCCCGGTTTCGGGACACCCACCTGCACTACTTCGTCACGGTCGAACCCGGCCTGACCCCGCTCATGCTTGCGGCCGGGATGGGCCAGCCGGCCATGGTGAAACTGCTGCTGGAGAGCGGCGCCTCGCCCGCCGCGCAGACCAAACGCCACCGGACCTTCGCCCTCTGGCTGGCCGGCCAAGGCCACCACGTGGCGGTCATGCAGATGCTGCTCGGTGTGCAGCCAGATTCCGAAACCGCGCACGCGCTCATCGAAGTCAACCTGGCCACGCAGACCGCGCAGCTTTTTCGCCATGGCGCCATCGCCGCCTCGGTGCCGATTTCCTCCGGCCGCAAGTCCTTTCCCACGCGCCCCGGCGACTACGTCGTGACGGACAAGCACAGCAAATGGCGTTCAACCCTTTACCCGGCGGAGATGCCGTTTTTCATGCGGCTGTCCTGCGGCGACATCGGTTTCCACGCGGGCAACCTCCCGGGCTACCCCGCGTCGCACGGGTGCATTCGTCTCAAAAACAGGGACGCCAAGGCCCTCTTCGACCAAGTGTCCATCGGCACCCGCGTGGTCATCAAGTAGCGCGACGGACGACACTTCGCCCTTCGGCCTTTTTCGTGCATGCTGGCGCCATGCGGGCGCCATTTACCCAGCGACTCCTGGCTGTTTTTTTCATCCTGGCGGGCTGCCAACATCACCCGGCCACGTCGTTGCAACCGGGCCAGCACGTCATACCGCAGAACATCTCGGCCACGGAGCTGGTCTTCAAGGCACCGGCGGCCGCCCGGGTGGAGTTGTGGCACTCCGGCAACGGCTGGACCGCCCCGGTGAACGCCGCCCGGAAGGGCGACCTCTGGGTTTTGCCGGTCACGCAACTTGGCCTGCCGGCGGGTCGGCACGAGTTCAAGTTCGTCGCGGACGGAACGTGGGAGGAGGGCCCCAACCACCGGCTCAATCTCGGGACGGATGGAAAGCCGGGCCCCCTTCCCTCGCTCTACCTCACCTGGCGGCGAGACCCGACGACGACCATGGTCGTTTGCTGGGACGGCGATGACCCGACCGAGCAACCTCTGGTGCAATGGCGGGCGCGAGGTGACGAGGCGTGGAGCCAGTCGCGAGGCCGGTCCGCCCCGCTCCCCCACACCGGGAGAACGGCGCACCAGGTCGAGCTGACCGGACTCGCGCCGGGACGGCGCTACGAGTTTCGCGCCGGGCCTCAGGCGGGGACGCACAGCTTCGTCACCATGCCCGCGACGCTGAAGGCCCCGCTGCGTTTTGTCGAAGGCGGGGATGTTTATGGCGACGAACGGCTCATGGACCAAATGAACCGTTTTGCCGCCTCGCTTGATCCCGCCTTCGTTGTCCTCGGCGGTGACCTTGGTTACGAAAACGGCCAGCCGGAGCTGGCCGGGCGCTGGCTGCGCTTCATGCAATCACTGAGCCAGCACTTGCGGGCTCCGGACGGCCGAATGATCCCGGTCCTGGCCGCGGTGGGCAACCACGAGGTGCGGCGGGAGGATCAAAACCTCATTCGGCCCGGCGCCATGCCGAAAAACTCCCGGGACCGGCGCGGGCTGGCTCCGTTGTATTTCGCCTCATTCCCCTTCCCCGGCGACCCGGGCTACAACGTCCTCGATTGCGGCAACTACCTCAGCCTCGTCTTCCTCGACACCAACCACCTCAACCTCGTGGCCGGCAGGCAGTCCGCGTGGTTGGCCCGCACGCTGGAGGCGCGGAAAAATCGCCCGCACCTCCTGCCCGTTTACCACGTTCCCGCTTACCCGTCGGTCCGCGCGTATGATGGAGAGGTCAATCAGGCCATCCGGCGCGCCTGGGTGCCGCTTTTTGAAAAGGCCGGCGTCCGCCTGAGCTTCGAACACCACGATCACTCGCTCAAAGTCACCCCACCCATCCGGTCAGGCCGGCGCAGGCCCGACGGCATCGTCTTCGTCGGCGACGGCTCATGGGGGGTCAAGGTCCGCCAGGTTCACGACGCAGCGAGCACCTGGTATTTGAATTTCTCTCGATCGGCCAACGGCCTCAATGAGGTCACCCTCGAGCCCGGCCGCCGAACTGTGCGCGTTCTCACGGCCAACGGACGCGAAGTCCACCGGGTCGAACAGACGCTCGACGCAGATTGACCCAAGGCCTTAAACAGGGGTGGTTAGAAGCGACGGAATACTGAGATCGCTCGCGCCGTAACCCACGTGGGCGAGCACGCGGAAGCCAAGAGCCTCTTCCAACACCTGACGGTTCGTGCAGGCCGCGGGTCCGTCCGGCGGCACAATGTCGTTGAGAATGACTCCGGCAAGTTTCAAGCCACTGGACCGGACACCCTGCACGGTGAGAAGGGCATGATTGAGCGCGCCAAGTTTGTTGCCGACAACCAGAAGAACCGGCCAACCCAACGCGATGGCTAAGTCCGCGATCGTGTAACCAGCGCGGAGCGGCACGAGCCAACCGCCCGCGCCCTCACACAAAAAGTGCTCGTGGCGGGAAGCCAGCGTCCGCATCGCGAACAGCGCAGCCTCGTAATCGGGAGAAGGCTCGCCGAGCAGTTCGCAGGCCCGCGGAGCGGCGGGAGTTTGCAGCCAGATCGGATTCAAGGCATCCAGGGGGTCCGCCCCGCCATTCGCCGCCGAAAGCGCCGCCACATCGTCACGCGGACCGCAGCAAACGGGCTTGGCCCCGAGGACATCAATCCCCGCGGCCCGTGCCGTGCGCACGAGCAGGGCCGTGACGAAGGTTTTGCCGCAATCGGTGTCGGTGCCGGTGATAAAAAAGTTCATCGTCTCTCCCCCAAGCCCCCGGCCCCGCCGTGATAATGGTGCGTGGCGGCGGAAAGAACATGCAGGGCGGCCGTCTCGCTGCGCAGCACGTTCACGCCGAGATGCAGGGGGACGAACTTGGCGGCCTGCGCCGCGGACATTTCCTCCGCGGTCCAATCGCCCTCGGGGCCGATGGCCATCGTGATAGCCGGTGGATCCGCGCGGAAAAAATCCCGCAGCGGCCGGCCGGCGGCGCACAACGCGGGAATACCCCGCAAACCCGCCGGAGCGGAATGGAAAGCGGCCTTGGGGCCGGCGAGGGAAAAAATCTCCGGCAGCACCACATGCCCGCACTGCTTGGCCGCCTCGACTGCCACCTGCGTCCATTTGCTTCGCCTCTTGGATTCGTCCTCCGCGGTGATCTTGACCACGCAGCGCGCGGCCGCCACGGGGCGGATTGAGGCCGCACCCAGCTCGGTGGCCTTCTGCAAGAGCCAGTCAAACCGCTCCCCGCGCACCAGGGCCACGATCAAGTGAATCTCCGGCTGGACCCGGGCGACCTGCCAAGTGCGGTTGACGCGCAACTCCACCGCCTTCCGGCCCGCCTCGGCCACCACCGCCTCGGCGACCCGGCCGGTTCCGTCGAAAATTTTCACCGGCGCACCGGGCCCCAGACGCAGGACCTGGGCCGCATGACGCGATTCCTCCGGCGTCAACACGACCGTATCCGTCTGCCAGTCAGGAAAAGGGACAAAAAAACTGGGCATCCCTTGGATACTTCCAAAAATCCCTGCGGCGTCAACGTCCGGCCGTTGGTGGCGTTCGCAGCGCCGCCGCATTCTCGCGCTCAGCGAGTATTGGACGGCAAATAA
>JBMOJP010000098.1:0-7465 GCA_049315725.1 Chthoniobacterales bacterium
CCCACCTTACTCGGGCTTTCACAAGGAGGTTGATTCGGAGGGCGTCCTGATCTACGTAGAATATCATGGCAACTACGTATTCCGTGACCGAGGCCCAAGCGAAGTTTCCCGCCATCGTGCGCGAGGCGGCGGAGCAACCAGTCATCATCACGCGGCGGGACAAGGTGGTGGGCTACCTGCTTTCGCCCGAGCGCTTCGAGGCCATGCTGGAGACCATGGAAATTCTGGCCAATCCCGAGGCGATGAAGGCGATCCGGGACGCGGAGGAAGGCCGCACAAAATACCACCCTTTGTCCGTTCTCGACGCCCCCGATGATGAAGGTTGAGTTGTCCGAGCAGGTCGCCGACTACGTGGCGCGGCAGGCTCCGGATGGCCGCAAAATTCTGCAACGTGCGCTGCGCAAACTCGAATCCGAGCAAGGTGACATCAAAGCACTGGAAGAGCGGCTCGATGGTTTCCACCGCCTGCGGGTCGGCCCCTATCGCGTGATCTTTCGTTATGTCCGCCCGGCCAACACAACGGAGCTTCGATGCGAGTTCGCCGAGCGTCGCCGAATCATCTATGAGGCCTACGAAAGAATGGTTGCGAGCCGGGGAAACCCCTGACTACTCCGCCACATCCGGGCCTTTGCCCACGTAGTCGCAGATGCCGCGCTTCTTGGCTTCGCGGGCAAACGCAAAAAAATGCGAGGCCTCGGGGCCCCAGGATTCTTTTCCGGCGGCCTCGAGGGCCTGCGAGGTGTTGAGATTGGAGAGGTAGAGCAGCTTGAAGGCGCGCTTAAGATCCATCCGCGCCTCGGCCGAGAGCCCGGCCCGGCGGAGGCCGATCGAGTTGAGGCCCATGGCAAGGTTGGTTCCGGCCCCGACGCAGTAGGGCGGGATGTCTTTGCTGAAACGACAACCACCCCGCACCATGGCGAGCCGCCCAACCCGCAGAAACTGGTGGAAGACCGAGCCCCCGCCAAGGAAGGCGCCGTCGTCGACCTGCACGTGGCCCGCCATGAGGACGGTGTTGGCCAGGATGACACGGTCGCCGATGAGACAATCGTGGCCCAGATGACAACCGGTCATGAGAAAGTTGTCCTCGCCGATGGTCGTGTCCCCGTTTTCCGCCGTGGCGCGGTTGATCGTGACGTGTTCGCGAATGGTGTTGTTCCGGCCGATGAGCACCCCGGTGTCGTCGCGTCGCTGGTCAAAACCAAGATCCTGCGGGTTGGCTCCAAGGATGGTGCCATGTCCGACTTTGGTCCCCTCCCCAATGACCACGCGGTGCTCCAGAACAACGTGGGCGCCGAAGACGCAGCCCGGGGAAATGACGACATCCGGCCCGATGATGGAGAACGGACCAATCTCGACATCGCCAGCCAGCTGGGCGCCGTCCGCCACGATCGCGGTGGGGTGGATATTCATGGGTGTTGAGGAAGGCGGAAGCGAAAACGGCGAACCGGGGCATGTTCGTCTGCCCCACTCTCAACTCTCAATCCTAAACTCTGCTCACAGCAGCCCGTGTTCCTTGAAGCTGAAGTAGGGCGGGGCGCCGGCGCGCTCGCGCCCGATGATGACATGGTCCAGCAGGTGAACCTGCATCAACTCGGCCGCTTCGCGGATGCGGCGGGTCAGGGCGCGGTCCGCCTCACTGGGTGAGGGATCGCCCGAGGGATGGTTGTGGACGAGGACAAAAGCATAGGCTCCATGGCTCAGGGCCGGGCGCAGGATTTCGCGTGGGTGGGCCAGGCTTTCATTGAGCGTGCCGAGCGAAACTTCCTCCGCATGGATCAAGCGATGCCGCGTGTCGAGCAAGACGACGCGGAGCGATTCCCGGGTGAGGTTCTGCAACTGCGGCCCCATGAATTCATGGATTTTTTCCGGGGTGTCCAGCGGGTCGCTCAAAGCAACCTGGCGGGCCAACCTTTGTCCGACCTCGAAGGCCGCCGCCAGTTCGCAGGCCTTGGCCGGGCCGATCCCCTTGGTCAGTTTCCTCAGCTCCTTGACCGTCATTGAGGCCAGTCGCGAGAGCGATCCGCCGGCGGACTGCAAAAGGTCCCCGCCCACTGTCACGGCGCTTCGTCCGCGGGTGCCGGTGCGCAGGAAGATGGCGAGCAGTTCGGCGTCGCTCAGCGCCCCGGCCCCGCGGTGCATGAGTTTTTCGCGCGGTCGCTCAGCCTCCGGTAGATCCTTGATGATCGGCGCCTCCATGCGAAGCAGACTTTAGCCCGGGCGGACGCGGGGCGAAAATGAAAAAGCGGGGCGAGGTCAGGTCGTGGCGACGACGCGGTGGATGAGGGCCTGCAAATAGTAGGCCACCCCGCGGAGGCCATCGGCGAAGCGGTTGTCGTCGAGCGGATCGAGGGCGGCGAGGGCTTCGTCGACCAGCTTGCGGGCGGCGTCGGCCGTCTGCTTGAGGGCGCCCTGCTCGGCCAGCAGGGCCACGATTTTCTCGTGATCGGCATCCTCACCGCCGAGGAGGAGCGCGCTGAGCTCTTGGTGGGTGCCCTGGCGGCGGGCGGACTGGAGGAGAAAAATCAGCGGCAGGGTCAGCTTGCCCTTGCGCAGGTCGCTGCCCAGCGTTTTGCCGATCTCTTCTTCGTCGCCGACGAGGTCGAGGCAGTCATCATAGATTTGGTAGGCGGTGCCGAGCTTGAGACCAAACTGCTTGAGCGCGCCGATTTTTTCCGGGGTTGTCTCGCTGAGGAAGGCACCCAGTTCGCTGGCCACGGCGAAAAGCGCCGCCGTCTTCATTTCCACGATGCGATAATAATCGGCGACCGAGAGCGTGAGATCGAAGCGCCGCTGGGTCTGGATGGTTTCCCCCGTGCAAACCTCGGCTGCGGCATCGGCGATGCGGCGGCAGACCTCGACGTCGGTGAAGTTCGTGGCCAGCCGCAGGGCGTGGGCGAAGAGCGCATCGCCGAGGAGCACGGTGATGGCGTTGCCCCACTTGGCGTTCGCCGTGGGCTGGTCGCGGCGCAGGTCGGCCCCGTCCATGATGTCGTCATGGACCAAAGTGGCGATGTGGATCAGCTCGACGATGACCGCGAGATCCACGTGGCTGGCCGTGATTTTTCCCGTGGCACCACCCGCGAGCAAAGCGAGGGCCGGGCGGAGGCGTTTGCCGGCGGATCCGCAAACGTAGCTGACATAGCCCTCCATCGCGGGATCGAACGCCCGGGCTTGCGCCCGGATGCGTTCCTCCGCGCTGTAGAGGTGCGTGTTGATCAGTTCAAACGTCTTTTTGAACTGCGCGAGAGCGCGCGGATCGATCGGGATTTTGCTGGCTTTGGTCGGATTCACGACAAATTAGATACGCATCGAGCAGGCGGATGGATGGCCGCAATTCATCTAGTCTCGTCGGTTTTGCAGGGCGATCCGCACGAACCCGAGAGGCAGGGCCACGGCGAGACCCATGAGGAGGGCAACTTTCCAGCCCGGAATGACGCGAGCGCGGTCCTGAGCGACAGCGCTCAGAGCGCGGTGGACGACCTCCTCGACCGGGACGTTGAGGCATTCCGGCGAAGTCCAGGCCGTTTCACCGGTCTCCCGCGAAGCGACGCGGACAAACTCGGTCTCAGTCGGCCCGGGCAGAACGGCCGTGACCGTGATGCCGGTATCGCGCAGTTCCATGCGCAGCCCGTCGCTGAAACTGTTCACGTAGGCCTTGGTCGCGGCATAGACGGCCATGCGGGGAAGCGGGAGGAGGCCGGCGATGGAACTGACATTGAGGATGGCCCCGCGACCGCCTTCGCGCAACACGGGGAGCAGATGATGAGTCAAGCGGGTCAGCGCCACGATGTTGAGGTCAAGCATGGCGCGGACTTTGGGCCATGCGCTGGTGGCAAACGGGCCCTTGTCACCCATGCCCGCGTTGTTGACCAAAAAATTGATCCGGATTTTTTCCTCCTCGAGCCACCGGACGAGCGCGGGAATTCGTGAGTCGTCGGTCAGGTCGGCCCCATAAACCCGCACGGTCAGCCCGGGGTAGCGGGCTTCGAGGTCCGCTTTGAGAGCGTCGAGCCGATCCGAACGCCGGGCAACCAGCACAAGGGTTTCGGCCACGGGGGCCAGTTGAAGGGCGAACTCCGCGCCGAGGCCAGAGGACGCACCCGTGATTAAGGCAGTGCAACCTTCGAAAAATCGCATAAATTTCCTCTATGATAGTCCAGCAAATCGAAAAACAAAGGCCGTTTACCACCAAGGACGGCTCAACCATCCGCAGTATCCTCGACCGGACCAATGCACCGGTCGAAAAGCAAAGCCTGGCCGAGGCGACTCTTCCGACCGGCCGCGCGACCGACCGGCATTACCACAGGTTGAGCGAGGAACTTTACTTTATCCTCACCGGCACGGGCCGGATGGAACTCGACGGGGAAAGCGCCGACGTCGGCCCGGGGGATGCCATCCTCATTCCGGCCGGCGCCTGGCATCAGATCACGGCCACCGCCGATCTGCGTTTCCTCTGCTGCTGCGCCCCGCCCTACGATCACGGGGACACATATTTCGAGTAGGGCGAGGTCGGCTATTCGCGAAGGCGTGAGTCGAGGATAAGGGTGACGGGACCGTCGTTGACTGACTCGACCTGCATCATCGCGCCGAAGATGCCGGTAGCAACGGGGCGGCCGAGCAGTCCGGACAAGCGCCGGATGAACTTCTCGTAGAGCGGCTGGGCCACTTCGGGCGGGGCGGCGCGGTGCCACGAGGGTTTCGTGCCCTTGCGCGTGCTGGCCAGGAGGGTGAACTGGCTGATGGCCAAAATGCCCCCGCCGGTCTCGACGACGGAGAGATTCATGCGGCCGTCGGCGTCGCCAAAAAGTCGCTGTTGGACCACCTTCGCGGCCAGCCAGGCGAGGTCCTCTTCCGTGTCATCGGCAGCGATGCCCACGAGAACGAGGAGGCCGCCGTCGATTGCACCGGTGATTTCTTTCTCGACGGTCACGGTCGCCCGGGAGACGCGTTGAATGACGGCCCTCATGGTGCGGGGAGCATGCGCGATCCGGCGGCGGATGTCACGCGACGGGCGGCGATCAATGCCCGCTTTACCGCAGCGACGGTCTGCTATAGTGGCGGACTCCATCCATGGCCCACGACCACTCCACCCGGCGGAACCTGATCATCGGCACGGGGGAAGGAATTCTGGCCATGCCGTGGGCGTTTCTTTCCCTGCCGGGGAACTTCATTCTCGCCGCGCTGCTGACCCAGTTCTACGGCCTGGACAAGACGACCTACGGCATCATTGTTTCGCTCCCGGCCTGGAGCAACGCGGGGCAGATCGTTTTTCTTCCGTGGCTGGCGCGTTACCTCACAACCAAAGACCTCGCGCTCGCCATGGGGTGGCTGAATATCGGGCTGTGGACCATGCTGGCCGCGGTCCTCGGCTACCTGCCCACGGATGACGCACCGGGCGTGGCGCGCCTGTTTATCGTGTTCTTCGTCATCACGAGCCTGAGCGGATCACTCGTCGGCGTGGGCTGGACCTCCTGGGTGCGGGTCTGGGTGCCGGCGCGGGTGCGCGGGGAATATTTCGGACGCCGCAACCGGTGGCTGAACCTTTCCACCGTGGTTTTCCTGCTGTTCGCCCTGGGTCTCTTCGCGGGGCAGGAGCACGAACTCTGGCCTTATCAGTTGCTCATCGTCCTCGCGGTCGTCCTGCGCTACGGCGGCCTGATCTGGCAGCACGGCATCCGCACGCAAGCGGAGCATCTGGACGTGGTCGGGACCGGCTGGTGGTCGCACCTGCAGGCCTGCCTGGCCACGCCGGGGCTGCTTCGTTTTATTCTCTTCTCCGCCTGGGTCAGTTTTTGGCTGGGCTTCGTCGGGCCGTTTGTTCCGGTCTTCAGCTTCGAGGAACTTGGACTGCAACCGGGCGGTTTCACGATTCTGGTCATCATCGCGACCGTGGCGGGGATTTTTGCGTGGCCGTTTTGGGGACGGCAGGTGGACCGACGCGGATGTCTTCCGGTCCTCATGGCGGGCCTCGCAGCGTGGGAATTGCAGAACTATCTCTGGGTCATTCTCCATCCAGGAAACACGTGGCTGCTCTACCCGATGTGGGCCTTCGGCGGATTTTTCAGCACGGCGTATTTTGCCGCCAGTTTCAATCTCCTCCTCAAGCTCGTTCCGCCGGAAGCGAAACTGGCCGGGGTCAGTCTGCACCTGGCGGTCACTTCGCTGGCGGCCGCGGCGGCCCCGATCGCCGCCGGACTGCTGCTCACGCACTTCCTCGCCGCTGGCGCGGGCATCACGGTTTACCGCGCGGGTTTTGCCTTGAAATCCACTGCCGTGCTCACTGGGTTGCTCATGCTGCGCGGCATGCGCGAGCCGCAGCGCTCGAACCAGACTTCGCTGCCGGGCGCGTTTCGCACCCTGCGGCAGTTGCTCGCGGCCCAGAGCGCAATCTTTCTCGACAGCTGGATCACGCGGCGGGCGAAAAATCGCCGGGGGGAAGATTGAAAGCGAACCAGCCTCCCTGCTTGCCGGGGACGACGGGGCATGAAAGAAAAACGCCATGGCAGTCCTGACCATCGATGATCTGGCCGGAGGGGCGAACCCGTTCACGTGGTGCGGGGCGGACGGCACGCCTTTTCCCGGACTGGCCTGGGAGCCAGCGGCCGAGCGACCCGCGGCCAATGTGCTCTGCATCCACGGGCTCAGCGGGGCGGCGGCGGATTTCGGTCCGCTGGCCCGGCACCTGGCGGCGGCCGGCGCGGCGGTGCGCGCGCTCAACCTGCGCGGGCAGGGCAACGATCCGGACGTGCAGCGGCGCGGACATTTTCTTGATCCGGCGGCCTGGCGCGAGGATTTGGCCGTGTTCGCCGACGGGTTCGAGCATCAAGCTCCGCTCTTCGTCGTGGGCGAGAGCATGGGCGCACTGGTCGCGGTCGACGCGGTGGCGCACGGTGCCTTGCAGCCGGAGCGCATCGTCCTGGCGGCCCCGGTGACACAAACGCGTGCCGCCGTGCCGGGCTGGGTCATCGCGCTGCTACGCGCTGCGGCCGGGGTTTGTCCGCGCGCCAAGCTGTCACCCCTGCGGTTCGTCCACGGGAAAACGGCCCTGCCGCGGCTCACGGCGGATGACGATTACATGGCTTACCTGCAAACGATCCCCCACCGGGTGGGCGGGTTCACCATTGATTTTCTGACCAAGTTCGAAGACCTGATGCGGGCCGCGCGGGAGAATGCGAGGCGGATCACGGCTCCGACGCTGCTGCTGGCCGGCGGCCATGATATCTTCATCCGGCCGGACCAAAGCCGCTCGTTCTTCGATTCGCTCGGAGCGGAGGAGAAGGAGTTTTGTCTTTATCCGGAAAGCCACCATCTGCTCTGGCACGATGTGGACAGGGACGATGTGCTGGAGCGGATTCGCCGCTGGATTTTGGAGGGACGCGGGTGAACGCCGAAGCCCGTCGGGTGGCGGAGAATCCCGCACCACAAGACCCGTGGCGCGTCTGGGGTCCCTACGTCTCCTCGCGCC
>JBMOJP010000208.1:0-1665 GCA_049315725.1 Chthoniobacterales bacterium
CCGAACTGCGTGCGCGCTTGAAAGACAACATCGAGCGCTTCGGCGACAAGGATCCCGTCATCATCCGCCCCGACGGGAACGCCCGCCAGGAACGCATCATCGACGTCCTCAACTCCGCCGCCGCCGCCGGCGTGAAGAACCTGACGTTCAGTTAACGCCTAGACCGGCGGCCCGGTCGGGATCTGCCACGGATCCAAGGCCAGCCAAAGAAATGTGCAGGGGTCCAACAGCGCCCTTAGCGCAGTCCCCAAACCTGGATCTCGGACGGATCGAGCGGACGCAGCGCAGCCTCCGGCACCGCCATCGGCTCATCTATCATCTTGCTCACCTTCGGCCGCGGACGGCCCGCGTCCTCGAAGGGAACAAGCTTCGCCAACGGCTTGCGTCCGCGGGCTATGACGATTGTTTCGCCCCGGCCCACCCGCTCCAGCAATGCGGAAAGATGCGTCTTCGCCTCGTTGGTCGCAACGGTGTTCATTGGAGCGAGTCTAGGAATAGGGTTGACCAAGTCAGCCACCTTTTTCCCCGCTCGGTCGGGGAGTTCATGGGCAATACATATCCCCGGTTACGGAGTCAGGCTGACTTCGATGCGGAAATAACGGACGCGCACGGCGGCCGTGGCCGAGGTGTCGGTGATGGTCACATTGCCTCCAGTTCCAGCCGCCGGGTTGCTCTGGCCCGCGCCGAGGCTGGTCACTGGACTCCATGTTCCGGTCGTGAGGCTGGCCCGGGAAAGGACCCGATAGCTGCGGCCGGCTACAGTTGGGAAGGTGAGGCGGAAGCCGGCCCCATCGCGCGCCACCGAGGGACGCGGGCCGGTGCTGGCGGCATTTTTCGGATTCGAACCGGTGACATATTCATCCCGATCCAAAAAGCCATCGCCATCGAAGTCCAGTGTGCCGTCGCGGTCGAGGTTGCCGAAATTCGTCATTTCCCAGGCGTCGGGCAGGCCGTCGTTGTCATTGTCCTCAGTGAGCGCGTCTGCTCCGTTCATGACAAAGTTCACAGGCAGCGGGCTGCCGGTCGTGTTCACGAAGCGGATGAAATACGTCTGACCGGGAACCCATGGCCACGAGGCGAGCGGCTGGTTCAGGCTGCTGTTCACCTGGCCCTGGCTTGAGTAATGCGCGCCTCCGGTGGTCAGCGGCAGGGAGCCTTGCTCGATGCGCACGTCAATTCCGCTGGCATGGGTGGCCGAGTGCTTCCAGCGCGTGGCGGCGACCGGCGCGGCGACGGTGATCGTGCTGCTACCCCCGGCTGGAATGGTGGCGCTGTAGGTGCCGGAGTAGAAGTTGATCGCCGGGTAGGTGCCGATCGTGCCGCCGTTGACAGCCGATGAGAGGGTGAAGGTCGAGTCCACCTTGGCCCGGAAGCCGGCGTAGTAAGTTTGTCCTGGGCGCAGCGGCGGCGTGGTGATCGTGTGGGTGCCCGCCGGGTCGTAGTTGGGATAAGGCCCCTGGTTCTTGTAGTCCGAGGCCCAGTCGATGCTGCTGGCTGAGGAGGTGGAGCCATCGCCGGGCGGAATAGTGTCCCGGATACTCATCACGACGTCGCCGAGCTGCTGGGAGAAAGTGAGCCTCCATTCGGCCGGCGCGTCGAGAGGTATGGTGAAGCGATAATAACGCCAGTCCCCACCTGCCATGGTTTGGCCGCTGATGGGTGCCT
>JBMOJP010000099.1:0-7177 GCA_049315725.1 Chthoniobacterales bacterium
GGATATCCCGAGCGCTTCGGACTTTTCGGAGGTATGGCCGCGCTGGTGATCGTTGCGCTCTGGGTCTGGCGGGTGCGGAAATTGCCGGCGATTCCGGAAGTGAAATAAGCAGAGGTTACGTCTAGGGTTATCGCTTCATGGCCCGCACCGATCTCCATCTCCACACGCGCCACAGTTCCCGGGCGACTGACTGGCTGCTGCGCAAGGTGGATTTTCCGGCGAGTTGCTCCGATCCCGAGGTTCTTTACCGCACTTTGCGCGGAGCGGGGTTCGACTTCGTCACGTTCACCGATCACGACACGATCGAGGGCTGCCTCGAGATTGCGGGGGAACCGGGAACATTCATCAGCGAGGAGATCACGGCCTTTTTTCCCGAGGACGATGTGAAGGTGCACCTCCTCGCCTGGGGCATCAGCGAGGATCAGCACCGTGAAATTCAAGCGCTGCGGCGAAACATTTACGAGCTGGCGGCCTGGCTCAAGCAGCAGGACATCGCGCATGCCGTGGCGCATCCGTTTTGGCCGGTGGACGAGAGGCTCTCGGTCGATCACTGGCAGAGGCTCGTGCTGCTTTTCCGGCATTTCGAAACGGTCAACGGCCTGCGCGACGCGCTGCTCGGGGAGACGGCCGCCTTTGCCCTGTCGCGACTGACGCCCGAGCGGATCGCGCGTTTTGCCGACGAGCGGAATTTGGCGCCGTTGTGGGACGAGCCGTGGCGCAAGGTTTTCACCGGCGGCTCGGACGACAAGGGCGGTATTTTTTGCGGGCGGGCCTGGACCTCGGTCGATGCAGCCGAGACGCCGGGGCAATTCCTCGCCGCCGTGCGCGAGGGACGGTGCCGTCCGGGAGGCGAAGGGGGCGGTCCGTTGCTCATGGCCCACAGTCTTTACAGCGTGCTCTTCGAATTTGCGCAGGGACGGCTCTCGCAGAACGCGCAGAAACCGGCCGCGGCCCTGCTGGAAAAGATGGCCGGCCGCTTCATGGAGGGCAAGGATCCCACCCGCTTCACCCTTGCGGAAAAACTTGGGTTTCTCGCCCAAGGCATTGCCACCGGCAAGATTTGGGAAGTGGCTCTGCCGGGCAACGCGTCGTTGTGGAAGGAACTGGCCGACGCCATGGGCAAGCCCGGGATCAGGTCGGCCATCGAAAAGGCCACGGCCGGCGTGGACGCCCCCGAGCGCCGGGCTTTCCTCACGGCCAACCTGCTGGTCAACCAACTGGCCTTTCGCTTTTTCTCGCAGTTCATCAAGCAGGTGCAGGGCGGCCGGCTCATTGAGAGTCTGCAGTTTGTCGGATCGCTCATTCCCCTCGCGTTGGGGCTGGCTCCGTATTTCTACGCCTTCCGCTCACCCGGCCGCGCTGACCTTGGTCCGCTTTGCGCCAGCACGTGTGGAGAGCGGCCCGAGGCGCTGCAGAACCGCAAGCGCGCGTGGTTCACCGACACCCTTGAGGATGTCAACGGTGTGTCCACCACCATCCGCAAAATGACGGCGGCGGCTCGATCCGAGGGCTTTGACCTGACGGTGGCAACCTCCCGCGGTGAAGTCGCGTCGTGCGATATTCCCATCGTCAATTTCCAACCGGTCGGCGAGTTCGAATTGCCCGAATACGAATTGCAGAAACTCAGCTTCCCGCCCGTGCTGGAGATTATCGACTACATCCAGCGCGGGTCGTTCAGCGAAATCATCATCAGCACCCCCGGTCCGATCGGGCTCTGCGCGCTGCTCGCGGCCAAGCTCCTCGGGCTCAAGACCAGCGCGATTTATCACACCGATTTTCCGCAATATGTGCGCATCCTTACGGACGATTCGTGGATGGAGACGCTCACGTGGAATTACATGAAGTGGTTCTACGAGCAGATGGATGTCGTGTTCGTCAACTCGGAGGACTATCGGCGGGCGCTGGAGGCGCGGGGCATCGCGGCTGACCGGATTCACATTCTTCCGCGGGGGCTCGACACCGAGCTGTTCAGTCCGACGCGGCGCGATTCTTCCTTCTGGCGCGCGCGTGGTTTGGCCGAGGGCGAGATCGGGTTGCTCTACGCCGGGCGGGTCTCAAAGGAAAAAAAACTCGATCTGTTTTCTGCCGTCGTGAGTCGTCTGCGCGCGGAGGGGCTGCCGGTGCGGGGATTGGTCGTTGGCCATGGTCCCTATGCGGAGGAATGGAAGGCAGCTTTTCCCGCCGCGATCTTCACCGGCTATCTCAGCGGCACGGAGCTCGCCACCGCCTATGCCTCAGCGGATGTTTTTGTTTTTCCCAGCACGACGGATACGTTCGGCAATGTCATCATCGAAGCCCAGGCCGCAGGGCTCCCGTGCGTGGTCTCGGATCAGGGCGGTCCGCGGGAACTCGTCACGGACGGCGTTGATGGGTTGGTCACGCGGGGCGGTGACCTTGGGGCCCTGACTGCTGCGGTGCGCAGGCTCTGCGAGGACGAAGCGCTCCGCCGCTCGATGGGGCTGGCCTCGCGCCGGCGGGTCGAGGACCGGAGTTGGCCGAACGCGGCCCGGCGCTTCTGGCAGGTCAGCGCGTAACCTGCGTTTTTTCCGCCAGCAACTGACGCACGACTGGTCCGACATCCTCGCGCGCGTTCAGGGCGCGAAGCCGTCCGGCCGCGTCGAAAACGAAGACGGTGGGCAGCGCATTGACGCCCAAGCTTCGGGCCAGGGCATTGTCCCAGCCTCCGCCCTCGCAGGAAGTCGGCCAGTCCATGAGGTTTAAGGCCTCGAGAGTTTTCCGGCCATCCTCCTTCTTGCGGTCGAGGCTGACCGTGGCCACGGTCACCCGGCCATCCGGCCAGTCGCGCGCCGTCTTGGCAAATTCAGCCAGCCAGACGACCGAGGGTGGTGACCACCCGGCCCAAAAAATCAGCACGACGACGCGGCCCCGCTGGGCGCCCAGGGAAAATTCCTTTCCTTGCAACGTTTTGAATGACACCTCGGTGGTCCGGCCCAGCAGGTCGAGGCGTTTGAGGTCGTCGGCGATGCGCTCGCGCGTGCCATCGTCCTTGGCCAAGCCGGCGGCCTGTTCAAGGATCTTGCGTTTCCGCGAAGGCTGGTCGTCCAGCAGCGTGGCCGCCTCGGCCAAGAGCCGCGCGGCCCGCCGGTCGTCCGGATAACGCTGGGCGAAGTTGCCCGCCGCCTCGAGGATGGTGTTGCGCGCGCTACTTGTTTCGCCGGGGCGACTGGCGGCGGCCAAATTGACCGTCTGCATGGTCGTGGTGATCCGGAGGAAGGCGGCATCCGCCCGGTATTTTGTCGGAGTCGACTCGGCCCGCTCCAGCACGGCGAGGCGTTGGATGGATTGCTCCACCCGTTGACGGTCCGAAAGCGAGGAGCCGAGAGCCGCGGTCACTCCGGAGAGTTGCAGCTCGGCTTGGAACCGGCGCGGATCCTGCGGGAAGCTTTGGAGAAAGCTGAGCAAGGCTTTTTCCTGCCCGGCCAAGTGGGCGCGCGCCATCCGCACCGCCGCCTCTGGCGCGTTGTCCGGGGGCGCGCCGGGTCCCTTTGCCATCACCTCGATTTTCGCCCAGGCTTGATCCGCCGGGTTGTCCGCGTGCGCCGGCGGCGTGAAGAGGAGGGTGAGGAGAAGGAAGAAATGTTTCATGGCGTGGATGATGGCGGAAGTTTCAGGGTGACGACAAGCGGGCGGTGGTCACTGGCCTTGTGCCAGTTGGGCGTTCGGGGGAGGCGCGAGCGTCGCCGGTCCACCAGCGGTCGCAACTTTGTGCTGACCATGACGAAATCCACCCGGCTGTATTCATCGCTCTCCTCCCAGCGGTAGGTCCAACTGTCGCCGAGCGAATCGGTCAGCGGAAGCAGGCTCATCGCGCTGGCCGCGCCGGGGCGGCCCAGCAGGCCGCTGACCGCGGGCGAATTCTTGGTGTCATTGAAATCGCCAAAAAGCAGCAAGCGGGTGGAGGGGTCTGCCTGCAAAATGGATTCCATGTGCCGGCGAAGCACCAAGGATTCCTGGCGTCGGAATTCCGCCTGATCGAACTCCGGCACGACCCGCCGCGATTTGAAGTGGGCGCCGAGCACGCGAAGGTCGAACCCCGGGCGCACCTTCACCACGCAGTCGAGGAACCCGCGTCGAACCTCGCGGGGCAGACCCCCCAAGACAAAGCCATGAGCTTCGGCGGATTTCACCGACTCCAGCGGATAGCGACTCAGGAGTGCAAGGTGCCGGCTTTGGTCCCCGCCGTCCACCCAGAGGCTGTGCGGCAGGTCGAGGCCCGCGTTCTTCAACCGGCCCTGCAGATCGGCCAGGTCCCGGCGGGTGCCGATTTCGCAGAGGCCCAGGATGTCCGGAGAAGTCTTGGTCATGGTGACGACCAAGGCGGCGATGGACTCTTCGGCCTTGGGCGGCGCTTCCGGACGGCCATTGGCATCCCGTGCTGGCTGCAGAATATAGTTCCGCACATTCCAAGACATGAAGACCACGTTCCCCGGGCTGGTCGCCGCATGGGGTGCGGCGGGAAGGGTCGCCGGCAAAAATACGGCCACGGTGGCCGCCAGCAGGGCGCGCCCCAGAATCACGGCGGATCAGGCTGGTTTGTGCGGCTCTTTGTCCGGTGCCTCTTTGGCCTCAAGACTAACCGCCGTTTTCTTCACCTCGCGGTCGAACTCATCCTTGGCTTTGCGGAATTCGTTCAGGCTTTGGCCGAGGCCGCGGGCCAATTCCGGAAGCCTCTTGGCCCCAAAGAGGACCAGAATGATGAGAAGAATGAACAGGATCTCCGGCCATCCGGGGGTGCTGAAGGCGAGGATCGGACTCATGGTGCTAGGCTAAGAGAGGACGACAGCCCCTGCAACCGGGAACTTCAGGACCGCGGGTGGTGGACCTCGTAGCGCGTGACCAACCGGGCCAGCACGATGGCGGGATAAAGTTGTCCGACCAGACCCTCCATGGTGACCAACGACCGGGCAAAAGGATGCACGGCCGTGATGTCGCCGAAACCGAGCGTGGTCAGGGTGACAAAACTGAAATAGATCATTTCCGAGAGAGGTGGCTCGCTCATCTTGGCCCCGGGGTCGAAGTAAAAGGCATCGGGTATGGCCAGATACATCAAGGCGTAGGCGTTGGCCCAAAGAAGCCCGAACACGAGGTAGATGGCCACGGCCCCCAGGATGCTGTAGGTGGTAATTGCGCCGCGGCCAAATACGCGCACGGAGAGAAACCAGTTTTGCATCGAAAAGAAGATGATGGCCGCCCCGGCCGCGACCATGAGGTCCACCCGACCGCCAAGCATCGCGCTGATCCAATGCGAAGCCATGGTGATGGCGGCCAGCACGACGATGACACCGCGCACCGCGTGGTGGGTGGAAGTGGCCAGAACGCTGACCACCAGGATGAGGGAAAAAATCACGCTGCCCCATCCTCCCAGTGCGCTTCCGCCGAGCAGCGGATAGACGAAAAATACGTAGGCAACGAGCAGGACGAGAAGCGCCGCCAGACCGCGATCCGAGCCCACGAACCGTCGCCGGCGGTGCGGGGTTTTTTTGATGCCTTGTTTACTCACGTGGTCGGCTCGTGTTCACGTTTGGGATCGCGGGCCAGGAGTTGCATGAGCCCGTCGCGCGGTGCCACCCCGCCGAAGAGCACCGCGTGAACCATGTCGAGCAGCGGTGCCTCCACTCCATGTTTGCGCGCCTCTTCCCGGGCGCTTCGCGTGGTGGGAACGCCCTCGGCGACCATGACCATAGAGGCTTGGATTTCCGCCAGGGTTTCGCCCCGGCCGATGCGTTCGCCGACCCCGCGGTTGCGGCTGTGGCGGCTGAAACAGGTGACGATGAGGTCGCCGAGGCCGCTCAGACCATGGAAAGTTTCGGTTCGCCCGCCCAGCTTGGTCCCGAGCCGCACCAGTTCGGCCAGCGAACGCGTGACCAGCGCGGCTTTGGCGTTGTCGCCGAGGCCCAGGCCGTCGGCGATCCCGGCCGCGATGGCGTAAATGTTTTTCAGCGCCCCGCCCAACTCCACCCCGGCCACGTCGTCACTCGAGTAGGCGCGAAAGCTGCCGGTGCAGAAAAACCGTGTCAGCGCCATGGCCAGATCCTGGTCGTCCGCCGCGATGACGGCCGCGGCGGGAGTGGCGCGCGCGACTTCCTCGGCGTGGTTGGGGCCGGACAACGCCGCCACCGGGTTCGCCGGGCAGGCGGCGGCGAGCACTTGGGTCATGAGGCGACCGGTCTTGTGTTCCAGCCCCTTGGTGCAGCAAAGAAGCGGAACACCCGGCCGCACCCCGGCGGCTCCAAGTTGCTCCGACACGCCGCGAAGAAACTGCGAGGGCGGGACAACGACAAGAAAGTCAGCCTGCGCCGCCTCGGCCATGTCGGAGGTTGCGCCGATGTTGTCGGCCAGCGTGACGCCGGGGAGAAATTTGGCATTGGTCCGTCGGGCGTTGATTTCCTCCGCCTGGGATGGCTCGTGTGCCCAGATGGTGACGGGGCGTCCGCGGTTCGAAAGCAATTGGGCCAGGGCCGTGCCCCAACCGCCGGCGCCGATCACGGATATTTTCTGCGGGTCCTTCATGCTGTTGGTTTGCGCGCAATCCGCGGCTCGGTTCCCTGCCGCAATCGTTCAATGTTGGAGCGGTGTCGCCAGATGGCGAGCGCGGAAATGAGCAGGGCAAAACCGAGGAGAGGCGCGTTGCCGCTCACCCCGGTGGCCCAGAGTCCCGCCACCGAGATGGGCAGTGCGGCCGAGGCGCTGATCGAGGCCACGGAGACATAGCGGCAAAGCCAGAAGACCACGAACCAGACCACGGTGATGCAAAAGATCGCCCAAGGCATGAGGGCGAGGAGAACGCCGGCCGAGGTCGCGATGCCTTTGCCCCCCCGGAAGCCAAGCCACGGGGTGTAATTGTGTCCCACGATGACCGCGACCGCGGACACGATGCCAGCCCAAGTCGCGGCTTCGCCCGCTCCGGTCGCGAAGCGCATGGAGAACCACACCGCCACAAAGCCCTTGATCGCGTCCATGGCGAAAACGAAGACGCCGAGCGGCTTGCCGATGGTGCGAAAGACATTGGTCGCGCCGATGTTCCCGCTGCCATGGCGGCGGATGTCCACGCCTTTGGCCCGCGCCACGAGATATCCGGTCGGGATCGAGCCGAGTAGAAAAGCGCCGAGGGCGATGACAAGCGCGGTTACGGGATCCATCGGGATTGTTGGTAGAT
>JBMOJP010000100.1:0-7132 GCA_049315725.1 Chthoniobacterales bacterium
CGGGCCATTTTGGTCTCGAGAACGATGCCCCTCAGGCAGACCGCGTCTGGACTGGCTTGGTCCGGAAAAGCGATAAACTTCCGTCGGTCTTCGTGCCGCCGAGGATAATGGCGAAGCAGGTCCAAGACCGTGACAAGCCCCGCCTCGCGCAGCGCCCGGGCTCGTGCCGGTGTGACCGAGGGCAGCTGGTCCAGACCCAACTCCACCGCAAAAAGCTTCTGCGGCAGGATCTGCGGATTGTTCGCGGGGGCGGACGTCGAAGCGCCGTCCCGATCTTCCCGCGGAATCGGACGTTTCCTCATGGCAATGCCCAACCCATCGCTGGCAGGAAAGGATATCCGCATGCCTTCTCTCCGGCCAATGCGCCAGGGCCAAGATGTATCCTCCTGGGCCAAACACCAGGCGGCTGGACGAATCGGGGCCCACATCCAGGAGCTTGTGGATGACCGGCGTCAGACATCGCCATCAAGTTACATGGACTTTCTGGAGAAAGTCCATGTATTGATCTCGGGGAATGTTTCGGTCCGTGCTCCGAGGGCTCACCACGGCCGTGATGGGGCGATGGGGGGGCGTAATCCACTCTCTCCCTTGATTTGCAGATGAGAAAAAGCTCGTGCGCGTGAGATGAGGCTCTGGGCCTGAAATCCCATGGCGGAGAGGCGTCAATCTGCCGGGGTTTCCCACAAAAGGTCAATGGTTCCCAGCAGCGTCGCCGCACGGCGGGTGGGGTAGAGTTGCACCCTGCGCCCCACCGCCCTCTTCTTGATCAGGCCGGCTTCGTGGAGCCGCTTGGCGTGTTCGGAGGCGGTCGCGACATCAATGCCGCACTCCGCGGCGACCTCGTTGACGCAGAGAGTTCCGCGGGATTGCAGCATCCGAATGATTTCAATGCGGCGGTGGTTGGCCAGCCCTCCGGCTATGAGAGCCCTGCCTCGATCCGTGTTAGCCATACGATGTTCTTGGACTATTCGTTATTATGCCAAAAGACAAATATTTAGCTCGGCTCATCCTTTAGGGCGTCGCCGGCGGGCTCGCGAGCTTCTCCAGAGCATTCAAGTCCATGCCGTCGACGGCGTTTTTCAACTGCGGAGCCTCGATCCCGCGGCCTTCGATTTCGACCAGGAAGCGGTTCCGCACGACCACCGTGGCCGTGCCGGAGCGTGCCGCCTGGCCGTATTTCTCCAAGCCTTTGCGGCCTTGGTAGTCGGTGGTGCGTTCGTAGCCGGCATCGCCCTCGCTGTCGATTTCTGTGGCCATCCAGCCAAGTCCGGCAAATGTTCCGAGGGCTCCCATCGCGGCCAGGTCCGTGATTTTGACCTGCAAATGCGCCCCGCCGGGTTCGCCATACTCGCCCTCGGCCACAGTGATGTCGGCTCCCATCAGGCCGGATTTTTGTCCCCGGGCATTGGTTCGCCGAAGCCCGTCGAGCTCGTCGGGTAGGAAGGCCTTGAGTTCGCGAAAGTCCACCGGGGTGCGGCCCCCGAGGGCGGACAGCGGGTTGTTGGTCGCCTTACCTTGGAGAGCTTGGAAGAGCTGTGCGGCGACGGCCATCCCTTGTTCCATTTCCGTTCCCTGCGCCGCTTTGGTCCCCGGTCCGACGGAGAGGCCGCCGACGTGCCTCGGGGCGCCGGCCGGGGTGGGGACTGCGGTCGGGTCGTTTTGCGCGGGGAGGTGGTTCGTGAAGAAGGCGGCCAAGACAGCCGCCAGAGCCTCTTTTTTCATCCGTCGAGACTAGCTGGTTCCGCCCTCCCGGCAAGTTTGCCGGAGGCAATTTCCTTTGCCGCCAGCCTGCGGCCGGATAAATTGGGAAGTTTGGCGGCCGCTCAGGCTCGTCTCGGATATGATCAATTTTATCATCAGGAAAATCGTCGGCTCGAAGAACCAGCGGGAAATCAAGCGCATGATGCCGACCATCCGTCGCATCAACGAGCTGGAGCAGCAATACCAGTCATTGTCCGACGATGATCTGAGGCGCATGACGGCGGAGTGGAAGGCGCGAATCTCCGCCATCAGCGATTACGACGCGCAGCAAAAGGCGCTCAAGGATGTCCTGCCCGAGGCTTTCGCCGTGGTGAAAAACACCGCCCGGCGCCTGACCGGCCAAACGATCAATGTCGTCGACCATCCGATCGAGTGGCAGATGGTGCATTTTGATGTCCAGCTCATCGGCGGCATGGTGCTGCACAGCGGCCGTATCGCGGAAATGGCCACGGGCGAAGGCAAGACTTTGGTGGCGACCCTGCCCCTCTACTTGAACGCATTGGCTGGACGCGGGGCCCATTTGGTCACGGTCAACGACTATCTGGCCCGCCGCGACGCCGAGTGGGTCGGTGAGATTTACCGCTTTCTCGGTCTGACCGTCGGGGTCATCCAGCACGACCAGCCGCCCGAGGTGCGCCGTGCGCAATACGCCTGCGATATCACCTACGGGACAAACAGCGAGTTCGGTTTCGACTACCTCCGCGATAATGGCATGGCCACCTCTCGCGAGCAGCAGGTGCAGCGCGGGCATTTCTATGCCATCGTCGACGAAGTCGATTCCATCCTGATTGACGAGGCCCGCACGCCTCTGATTATCAGCGGCCCCGCCACCGTCTCGACCCACCAATACGACCGCTTCAAGCCCTTGGTCGACCAACTGGTGCGCAAGCAGACCATGCTGTGCAGCCGCCTTGTCACCGAGGTCAAGGAGCTCATGGAAAAGGGCGAGCACGAGCGCGCCGGGCGGGCTTTGTTCAAGGTCAAGCTGGGCGAACCGCGCAACAAGGGATTCCTGCGCATGATGGAGGAACCTGAGTTGCGCAAGCTCCTGGACAAGGCGGAGCTCTCTTTTTACCAGGACACGCAAAAGGACGCCCTCGTCGCGTTGAAGGAGGAACTCTTCTACACCATTGAGGAACGTCAGCACGAAGCCGACCTGACCGAGCAGGGACGCTCCTTCATGAATCCGGACGACCCCGACGCCTTCGTCCTGCCCGACCTGGTCAACGAGTTTACCGACATCGACCTCGATGCGGCGCTTTCCGACGCCCAGAAGATCGAGGCCAAGGCCCGCCGCCAGCAGCATTTTGACGGTCAGGCCGAACGGATCCACAACATCACGCAGTTGCTCAAGGCTTACTGCCTCTACGAGAAGGATGTCGAATATGTCGTCGAGGAGAACAAGGTGCTCATCGTGGATCAGTTCACCGGCCGCAAGATGCCCGGCCGCCGCTGGAGCGATGGTCTGCACCAGGCGGTCGAGGCCAAGGAGGGCGTGCAAATCGACCGCGAAACCCAGACCCTGGCGACCATCACGATCCAGAATTACTTTCGACTTTATGAAAAGCTGGCCGGCATGACGGGCACAGCCGAAACCGAGGCCAACGAGTTTCACGACATCTACACGCTCGACGTGGTGGTCATCCCGACGAACCGCGCCGTCTCACGCAAGGATTCCAACGACCGCATCTACAAAACGCGGCGCGAAAAATACAATGCGGTCATCGCCGAGATCGGCCGCCGTCACGCCGCCCAGCAACCGGTGCTCGTCGGCACGGCCAGCGTCGAGTCCTCCGAGTTGCTCAGCCGCATGCTCAAGCGGGAGAAGGTTCCGCACAACGTGCTCAACGCCAAATTCCACCTGCAGGAGGCGGAGATCGTCTCCCGCGCGGGTCAACCCGGCACGGTGACCATCTCGACCAACATGGCCGGCCGCGGCACCGACATCAAACTCGGCGCGGGCGTGCCGGACTTCGGCGGGCTCCACGTCATCGGCACCGAGCGCCATGAGTCGCGCCGCATCGACCGCCAGCTTCGCGGCCGCTGCGCCCGCCAAGGCGATCCGGGCAGCTCGCAGTTCTTCGTCAGCTTCGAGGATGACCTCATGCGCAACTTCGGCGCGGCCGACCGCATGACCAAGATCATGGAGCGTTTCGGCATGGAGGAGGGTGAGGAATTGGAGCATCCCTGGCTGAACAAAAGCGTGGAAACCGCGCAGAAGCGCGTCGAGCAGCGGAACTACATGGTGCGCAAACGCACGCTGGAATTTGATGACGTGATGAACCAGCAGCGCGGCGTGATCTACGGGTTCCGCAACGAGGCGATCGAAACCGACAACCCGCGGGCCATGATCTACGAGGTCATTGACGAGATGGTGCCGCGCAAGGTGGAAGACCTGCTTGCGCCGGGTGAGGAGGGTGAATCCGACCACGAGGGCCTCCTGCAATGGGTCAACCAGACCTTCCCGCTCGGCCTGAAAAAGGAGACCGCGCAGTTCGAGACCCGCACGGCGGAGGAGAACGGGCGGTTCCTGGTGGAAAAAATCAAGACGGCCTACGAAATGAAGGCCGGCCACGAGCAGGGCGACGCGCTCAAGGTGCTCGAGCGCTACATCATGCTCAACGCGATCGACCGCCTCTGGCAGGAACATCTTTACGCCATGGACGGCCTGCGCGAGGGCGTTTATCTCCGGGCCTACGGACAGAAGGACCCGCTGGTCGAATACAAGAGCGAGGCCTACAAAATGTTCGTCGAGTTGATGGACCGCATCCGTGGCGAGGTCCTCAACAACCTCTTCCGCAGCACGACCAATCTGGCCTCGTTCGAAACTTTCCTCTCGCAGTTGCAGCAGAAGTTTTCCGGCGGCGAACCACCCGAGGCCGCCGGTCCGGTCCGTGCGGCCGCCTCGTCGTCCACGAACACCCCCGCCCAGGGCGAACTCAAAATGGATCTGCCCCTGCGCCGCGAGGTGCCGAGGGTCGGCCGCAACGATCCGTGTCCTTGCGGGAGCGGGAAAAAATTCAAGTCCTGCTGCGGGCGGAAGGCCTGAGTGTCCACCAGGCTGGCCCCGTGGTGTCTCCCCAAGGCAGGAATTCTTGGCCTGCCTTGACGATGCGAAAGTAAGACGTTATCTTACTTCCGGTGACCACGACTCTTTCCAGCAAAGGCCAGATCGTCCTACCGGCCGATCTCCGCCGCGAGGACCGTATCGGGCCGGGGCAGTCCTTCGTCATAGAGCGCGTCAAGGCCGGGCGTTATGTGCTCCAACGGGTGGCCTCGCCCGACAGCGTCGGCGCGGTTGCTTGGCTCCTTTCCTGCCCCACGCAGGATTGGTTCCGCCCCGTTCCCTCCGAGTCCACCGATGCGCTGTGAGGTTCTTGGTTGACGCCGACGTTCTCAGCGAGGCGACCAAGCCGGTTCCTGACCCGCGGGCCCTGGATTGGCTGAAGACGCATGAGCGCACGCTGGTCGTCACCCCCATCATCTTGGGAGAATTGGAGTTCGGCATCTTGCTTCTCCCGGCCGGCCGGAAGCGCAAGGATTTGGAGAGTTGGTTTGCCCGTGGCCGCAGCCGTCTGCGCGTGCTGGATTTCGACGCAGCCTGCGGCGCCGCTTGGGCGCGGTTGCTTGCCCGCCTGCGCAAGTCCGGGCAGTCCATGCCGGTGAAGGACAGTCTGATCGCCGCCTCGGCCCTAGCCCATCGGCTGCCCGTGGCAACGCGCAACATTCGGGACTTCCGCCCGGCGGGAGTGCCGCTGGTCAACCCGTTTGATGAGCCCTGATTCGTTGGGCGGGCGGTGGATAGGTTCGCGGGGAGTTGGTCGTGGCGCACAAAAGCGGCAAAGGAATTGCCGCCGTCCAAGGCGCTTTGCGCGAAATCAGGCCGCGGGCGCAGCGACGGGTTCATCAAGCCCGGGGCGAGTGCGCTTCATCAGCAACCTTCGCACTTCGCCGACGGGAGACGAGTGCTCGACGTTGGCTGACAAGGATCACGGACGTCATGGAAATCTATTGAGAGCCCCTGCGCCCCAGCGTCCCCGCAGCATGTTTTCTCTTACGAAATGGTGAGGAACCGGATTTGGCGACTGATCCCAATGCCTGGTTTTCTTGCTCACCCTTTGGTTTCTTGGAAATGCACACTTATTGGCGTGGCTGGCAGGTGCTTGGCGGCCATGGGCCTGATAGCCTTGTGATTCTCCTCCCTGTGAAAATCTCCTCGCTTGGTTTGGTATTGGGCTCGGTGGCGGTGCTTTGTGCCTGCAAGCCTCAGGTGGTGTCGAAGGCTGCCGAGGAGGTGGTTTCGCCGGTTGCCACCGCCACGCCCGCGCCGGTAGCGATGACCTTGCGGGCCCTCGGCGGAGCGCGGGGTGATGGCAAAACGGACGACCGCATGGCCATCGCGGAGGCTTTGAAGAAAGCGAACGGGCAGACGGTCGATGGCGAGGGGCTGACCTATGCGGTCTATGGCACGACGCTCGTGCGCGGGGTGAATGTGGACCTGCGCAATGCGACGATCAAACAGATCCTGCCAGCTTCTGATACGTCTAAGTATATCCTCTCCGCCTCGGAGACGGCGCCGCCGGCGACGGTCTTGCCGGAGGGATCGTTCCTCGGGATGGTTGACGGGTTGCCGAAGATGACGGCTTTTGCCACGGCTTGGTATGATCAGGACCCGGTGGTGCCGGAGTCGGAACAGGAGGACTTGGAGCGCATGATCCATTGCCGGACGTTCTTCGTCTTGGGCGAGAAGGAGTCCCCGGTCTCGGTGAAGCTGGACAATGTGAAGATCCTGCGCGGGGACAGCCCGGAGAATGGTATGCACACAAACTCGGGCGGGTTGGTGCTGCAAAATTGCCAGCCGGTGGCGCTGACCAATGTCGAGGTGTCCGGCGCGGGCAAGGGCAACGGCGTCGCAATTTTCCACTGCAAGAATGTGCGGATCAAGGGCATGTATGTCCACGACATCATCTGGGCTCCCTACAAAGGCGACATGGTTTACACGAAGGCGCTCCTGCAGGACAAGGTGGGCTGGAACAACGCGCCGATCTACGATTACGACGGGAACAAAAAGCGATTCTGCCGCGTGCGCATCCAAGAACAAGCCAACGGCGTCGTCATCTCGAAGAGCGACGACGTCCATTTCACGGACAGCCGTATCGACCGCGTGGGCGCGATGGTCGAGGGCGTCTTCTATCCCTGGCAGGGCGACGGCATGACGATCGGCAGCGTGACGAATCTCGTGATCAAAAATTGCAAGATCTCAAACGTCTGGGAGGGCATCGACATGACCGGCCACGGCAACGAGGGCTTCGTGCATGAGAACGTCGAGACCAGCGATACCTTCGCCTACGGCTTCAAATACGCCCATCCG
>JBMOJP010000101.1:0-7092 GCA_049315725.1 Chthoniobacterales bacterium
AAGAGAGCGGGTGAAGGGAATCGAACCCTCGTATGCAGCTTGGGAAGCTGCCGTTCTACCATTGAACTACACCCGCGGAGGAAATTTGAGTTTTCGCCCTCCCAATGCGGCGCGCAAGTGAAAATTAAGGTTCCTCGGCCCAGCCGAGCGGTTCCTCCGGCAGGTTGCGCAGGAAGGCGGAGTCACCAAGAGCCACCCACTCGGCATCTGATTCGCCGTTGACCCGGCGGATCTCGTCGGTGTTGGCCACACGTTTGCTCTCGCGCCACTCGGCCAGAGTGTAGGCACTGACCGGGCCGTAGGTGGTGCCATCCGGCCGCCGCACCTCATAGCGGGCCCGCAAAAAATCACCGAGGTCTTTCACGCCCATTCGCATCGGACGAGATCGGCCCGATGTAAAGTCCGAAACGCCGACCTACCAGACGACATTGACCGGTGGGACCACGAGGGCGGCGCTGGCCCCGGCCAATGTGCCCTCGGATTGTTCGATGGATTCCGCCACCCCATTGGTGAAGCTGACGGTCACGCTGCCAACCGGAACCTTGAGGTAGATGGTGGACGCATTATAGCCGAAACCGCTGTTGACCACGACCCGGCGCGGTTGCTGGCGGGGATCACGCGGGTCGGGCCGGAACCCCACAATGCTTTGCTGAAAGGCCGGGGTGTAGGAGGTCTGCGGAATGATGTCGTATTTGATGTATTCGTAAACTTGGGTGGATCCCTCACGGCCGGTGCGGCTGGATTTTTTCTGCGGCTTGCCCAGGCTGCGGGTCACTTCCTCGAGGGACATGCCGATGGCCACCTCATTGTTGGCGATGAGCGCATCGACCTTCCGGCGACGCTCCTCCGCCTTGCCCAGAGCTTCGATCAAGCCCTCCGGCGGAGGCTGGAGGAAACGCGGCTCGACCCAAGCCACCACGCCGCCCTGTTGGGCGTTGCCGCGAACCCGGAGCATTCCGTCGGGCGCGACCGCATCGAGACGGACGAACTGGGGAAACCTGAGCGTCCCGGCATAGCGACGCCCCGGCCGGTCGAAATAGCATGGGGCGGCCTCCCGCAGCGACAACCGCATCGCGGGCACGGAAAAGTCCTCCAAATAGATGGCCCCCTCCTCCCGGACAATCGGCCCGGCTGCACAGACGCAGACGGACAAAACCAGTGCGGCAACCCCTACCTTCATGCCTCCCCATTATCCGCCCGGCCGGGCAAAGACAACCGGGGAATCCCTCGTGCGCGGGCGCACGAAAGCCGGAGTTGCCAAAGGGCCCAGCACGGCGCATGTTCCGGCCGTATGAAAATCTCACGCCACCTCGCCACTGTCCTGTTGTGCTGCCTCGCCTGCGCCTCCGCCCGCGCGGGTTTTTTCGATGAAATCAAAGGCGATCTGACCGATCCCGCAACCAAGGAATCGCCGAAATACACGGCGCTCTATTTCTCCGCCCATTGGTGTCCGCCCTGCCGGCTTTTCACACCGAAGCTGGTCGAGTGGTATAAGGATTTCAAGGCCACCCATCCGAACTTCGAGTTGGTCTTTGTCAGCGGCGACCGCGACGAGGCGGCGATGAAGGAATACATCAAGGAGACCGGCATGCCCTGGCCGGCAGTGGCCTTCGACAAGGCGGAAGGCGAAGCGTTCCAAAAGTTTTCCTCGGACGGTATTCCCTATCTGGTGCTACTCGACGAAAACGGCAAGGCGCTCACGGCCAAGCCCGACAACGAGTGGCAGTCGCCGCAGGAAGTTTTGGGCCAGATCGAAAAGCTTGTTCCTGCCGGCTCTTGACCGACCTCGACAGGCCAGCAGCATACTGCGTCAGCCAGCCGTAGCCGCCTCGTAGGCGCGGGCAATGCGCAACAACCGCGCCTCCTCGAAGGCCGGGGCCATCACCTGCAAACCGACCGGCAATCTCCGGCCATCCACCTCGGCGTCCCCGCAGGGCAGACTGATTCCGCAGATCCCTGCGAGGTTGGCCGCGATGGTGAAAATATCGGCCAGATACATTTGCAAAGGATCCTTCATCCGCTCGCCGAGCTTGAAGGCGGGGACGGGTGAGGTCGGGGAAAGCAGGCCATCGACCTGCTGGAACGCCGTGGCAAAGTCCCGCCGGATGAGGGTGCGGACTTTCTGCGCGCGGAGGTAGAAGGCATCATAGTAGCCGCTGCTCAAAACGTAGGTGCCGAGAATGATCCGACGCTTCACCTCGCGACCGAAACCCTCCCCGCGCGTTCGGCCGTAGTGATCGGCCAGATCCTGCGCGCCGGCGGCCCGGTGCCCGTAGCGCACACCGTCGAAGCGGGCCAGATTGGCGGAGGCCTCGGCGGTGGCGATGATGTAGTAGTCGGCCACGGCGTATTTCGTGTGCGGCAGCGAAACCTCCACGATCTCCGCGCCCAGCCCACGGTAAACCTCAATGGCCTCGCGCACCCGCGCGGCGACCTGCGGGTCCGTTCCCTCCACGAAGTATTCCCGCGGCACCCCGAGTCTCATTCCGGCCACGCCGGCCTCCAAATCCCGCGAATAGTCCGGCACGGGCACATCCAGCGAAGTCGAATCCAGCGGGTCATGGCCCGCGATGGCCTGAAGCACGAGGGCCGCGTCCTCCACCGTGTGGGTGAAAGGTCCGATCTGGTCGAGCGAGGAGGCAAAGGCAACCAAGCCGAAGCGCGACACGCGGCCGTAGCTGGGTTTCAATCCGACGCACCCGCAGAGCGCGGCCGGTTGGCGGATCGAACCACCCGTGTCAGAGCCGAGCGCGGCCAGCGCCTCGCCCGCGGCCACCACCGCAGCCGAACCGCCGCTGGATCCGCCGGGAATGCGCTCGGGATCACGCGGGTTGCGCGTGACCTGCCGGGACGAATTCTCGGTCGAGGACCCCATGGCGAATTCATCCATGTTGGTGCGGCCGAACGGAATCGCCCCGGCGGCGCGCAGCTTGCGAATGACGGTGGCGTCGTATGGCGCGATATAGCCCGACAGAATCTTCGAGGCGCAGGTGCAGGGCTCGCCCTCAACATTGATCACATCCTTGATCGCAATGGGAATCCCGCCGAGCGGAAGATTGGGGTCGGCCGTCTCTGCGAGGGCGAGGGCCCGGTCGTAATCGCGGGAGAGGTAGCCCCCGATCTGACCGTCCGTTTTCTCGATCGCGGCCTCGACACGCTCCAGGAGTTGGCGCGGGGTGAGTTCCCCGGCCCGCAGGAGCCGACGAGCCCGGGCGATGGTCAGGGCGGGCGCGTCCATCAGCCTTCCACCACCTTGGGGACCAGAAAGAGCCCGTGGCCGGAATGAGGTGCGTTGGCCGTGGCCTGCTCGCGGGTGAAAAAATCGCGGGCCACGTCGGGGCGAAAGACATTGTAAACCGCCGAGGCATGAGCCGTCGGATCAATACCCTCAACGTCCACCTCGTTAAGTTGCTCGATATAGGACAGCACCTGATCCAACTGTGGCTGGAACGCGGCGACTTCCTCCTCGGTCAGGCGGAGACGGACCAGATCGGCGACGTAGCGGACATCAAGATGCGGGGCACTCATGCGGAAACGGATTTGGTTAGCGCCTCGGGGCGCGGATGTCGAAACGTTTCACCGGCTGAGGTGCAGCAAGACTTTGCCGCCGGCCGCGCCGGCCAGGGCCTGCGCCACGGCCTCCTTGACCTGCGCGAGCGGCAACTCCACGGCCACGCGGGGAAGAAAAAGCCCATCGGCCGCCAGACGGAAAATTTCTCCAAACATGTCCTCGCGCTCACGCGGCCCGGCCTCGCGGAGCCAGCGGGTCAGCCAAAAACCGCGGAAACACAGGTTGCGAAAAATGACGAATCCGTTGGGAATCTTCAAAGCCTCCTTGCTCATCGCGCCATAGGTCACCAGCGCGGCGCCCGGCGCGAGCATCCCCGCGACACGGGTGGCGGACGAGCCGCCGACCGCATTAAGGCCCAGCTTGGGCACCGCGCCACCCAAGACCGCCCTCGCCTCGTCTCCAGCCTCCGCACCGTCCACCACCACCGCATCGGCCCCGAGCGCGAGCAGTTCACTCGCGACCTCCGGCCGACGCACGAGGTTGAGGGTTTTCCAACCGTGGTGCCGCGCGATTTCGATGGCCGCCCGTCCCACCCCGGACGTGGCTGCGTTCTGCACGATCCAATCACCCGGCTGCAACGCGGCAAAGTCGTGGAGCAGCCGCCAGGCTGTGGGCGGATTGACCCGCAGCATCGAAGCCTGCCGGGGATCAATCCCCGCGGGAACGGAGATCAGGTTGCCGACCGGCCAATTGCCCGTCTCCCGCCAAGCCTCGCGGTCCACCAGAACGCGGCGTCCCAGCCAGCCGCCTTCGACACCTTGCCCGACCGAAACAACCTCCCCCACACCCTCGTTGCCCGGCACGTCCGGGAGTGGTCTGGCCTCGCCGTATTTTCCCTCGAGCATATTCAAGTCCGCCGGATTGATCGGGGCATAGAGCATTCGCACCCCGGCCTCGCCCGGACCGGGCGGCGGCGAAACGGCAGCGTCCAACTGCACCACTTCCACCGGGGCTCCGGTGCAATGATAGCGGGCCGAAATTGTGGGGGGCGGCGCGTCCATCGCCTGGATCATAGGGACAGCCGCGCTGCTTTTCCAGCTTGCGCGACGGGGGGCGACCTGTAATTCTTCCAGACCCGCTTCACTCGGCCCCGACAGGGACCCCCGACCACGGAGCGCCAACGAAACCGGAACCGAGGTATCTCAAGTTAGTCCATTCTCCGCCCACGTGCGGAACTCATCATGACTGAAGTGCAAGAATTGATCGCGAACGCGACCAAGAAATACAAAGAAGGCAGCATCGTCAAAGGCCGCATCCTGGAAGTCCGCCCGCGCGAATTTCTCGTCGACATCGGCTACAAATCGGAAGGCACCATCCCATCCATTGAATTCGACGAGCCGTCGGAAATTTCCGTGGGTGACGAGGTCGAGGTCCTCCTCGTCCGCCTCGAAAACGACGAAGGCATGGTCGTTCTCTCCAAGGAGAAAGCCGCCTACCGTCAAAACTGGGACAAAATCAGCAAGGTTTTCGAGAGCGAGGGCATCATCAAGGGCCGCGTCAAAGCCGTGGTCAAGGGTGGCCTGCTCGTCAACATCGGGGTCGAGGCGTTTCTCCCCTCCTCGCAGATCGACATCATTCCGCCGAAGGATCTCAACCAGTTTGTCGGCAACACTTACGAGTTCAAAATCGTCAAACTCAACGACGACCGCAAAAACGTCGTCCTCAGCCGCCGCGAACTGATCGAGCAGGAGCGCAGCGAGAAGCGCCAGTCCTTCATGGAGAGCACCGAGGTCGGTTCGATGGTCACCGGTGCGGTCAAGAACCTGACCGACTTCGGCGCATTCATCGATCTCGGCGGGATGGACGGTCTGCTGCACATCACCGACATGACCTGGGGTCGCCTGACCCACCCGAGCGAACTGCTCAAAGTTGGCCAGGAAGTGACCCTGCAGGTGCTCGAGATCAACCGCGAAAAGGAACGGGTTTCCCTCGGACTCAAGCAGACGACCCACAATCCGTGGGACAAAATCGAGGAGCGCTTCCCCACCGGAACCAAGATCAAGGGCAAGATCACCAACCTCGTGCCCTACGGAGCCTTCGTCGAAATCGAGGCCGGTGTCGAGGGCCTCATCCACGTGTCGGAACTCTCCTGGACCAAGCGGATCACCCGGCCCTCCGACGTGCTCACAGCCGGACAGGAAATCGAGGCCGTGGTGCTCGGCGTCAACAAGGAGGAGCAGAAAATCTCCCTCGGCGTCCGCCAACTCGAGCCCAACCCGTGGGACGAGATCGAGCAGCGCTACATGATCGGCAAACAGGTCAAGGGCAAGGTCCGCAACATGACCGCCTACGGCGCCTTCGTCGAACTCGAGGAAGGCATCGACGGCATGGTGCACGTCTCCGACCTCAGCTGGACCCGCAAGATCAACCACCCGAGCGAAGTCCTGAAAAAGGGCGACAAGGTCGAGGCGGTGGTCATCGACATCGACAAAGCCAACCAGCGCATCGCTCTCGGCGTGAAACAGCTCGACGAGGATCCGTGGAAGGAAATCGACCGGCTGCACAAGATCGGCGACCTGGTCAAAGGCAAGGTCACCAAGCTGGCCAACTTCGGCGCTTTTGTCGCCCTCGAACACGACATCGACGGGCTGGTTCACATCTCGCAGCTCAGCGAGGACCATGTGGCCAAGGTCAAGGACGTGATCAAAATCGGCGACGACGTGGAAGCCCGCGTGATCAAGGTGGACAAGGTGGAGCGCCGCATCGGTCTCAGCATCAAAGCCGCCCATTACAACGAGGAAGCGCTGCGTCGCGAGACCGAGGCCATGGACACCATGCGCCCCGGCGACGAGATGGTCGGCCTCGCCCAAGCCTTCGAAAACGCCGAGCTCGACGAGTTCCGTCCGGGCCAAGGCAAGAAGAAGTAATCTGCAGTTCGCGGGCGGCAGGGTTGACAAACCACGCCGCCCGCGCACCTTCTCTCCACTATGGAAACACCGAACATCACCGCCTACCTCAAAACCACCTGTGGCTGGAGCAAGGGCGTCCGCGCCATTCTGGCCAAATACGACCTGCCCTACGAGGAGAGGGACATCCTGCAAAATCCCGGCTACCGCGCCGAGATGGAGCAACTCAGCGGCCAGCGCCTCTCGCCCTGCGTCGTCGTCAACGGACACATGCTCCCCGATATCAGCGGTGAGGAACTGGAGAAGTGGATGGTGGCCAACGACCTGATTGCGCACAGCGACGCGCCAGTCGAAGTGCCGATCAATTCCTCCTGCCAGAACAAGGCCCAGCACGTGGCCTGAACGAACCGTCCTAACGACAAAAAGCCCGCGGAAGCAAAACCGCGGGTTTTTTATTGCCCGAGGCCGCGGGCCTCGGCCGTGACCTCGCCATCCTCGGCGGAGAACACCACCTGCATGGGCGCGCAGCAGACCTCGCAGTCGTAGTCCCACTCGCACGGAACCTCGGACAAATCGGGGGCGGGCACGCCGAAGACCTCCGCGCTTGTCGCGCTCACCACTTCGAGGAGCTCACCCGGAACGATGCAATTGGAGGGCTGTGATTCCCGGGGAACG
>JBMOJP010000022.1:0-28994 GCA_049315725.1 Chthoniobacterales bacterium
GCTGCATTCCTGCCCTGGCGGGGTTCGTCAGTCGGACCTCCACGGCCCCCGGCGCCGATACGACTGTAGCGGACTCCCGCCTCCACGCAAACTGCTTCGACGTGGTCCAGCACAAATAATGCACCCGCCATAAACGTCTTGTGCGTTCCGCGCGGGTTGGCTTATACATCTTCACCACGCGCCTAAAGTTGTCCCCATGACCAAGCCCCTCCTGATCCTCTGCATCGTCCTGTCACTCGGCGCCGCCGTTCTTGGCTACCTCAACCGTGAGAGACTGGTCGCCGCCCGCAACGAGCTAACCGACGCGAAGTCGAGCCTCGACGCCAAAACCTCGGAGCTGGCCGCGGCCACCAAAGACATTGAGGGAAAGAAGCAGGAAATCACCACGCTGAGCAGCGAGAGAGACACGCTGAAGGCCAACCTCGGCGAGAAAGAAACCGAACTGGCCAGCGCGAAAACGCAGCTGACCGCCGCGGAGGAAAAGGCCACGCAGGATGAAGCAGAAGTCGCCTCGCTCAAGACCGATGCCGAAGCCAAGGACACCAAGATTGCCGAGCTCGAACAACAGCTCGCCTCCGGACCGACCGCCTCCGCCGCCGCGCCCGCGCCCGAATCATCCGCCCTGGAAGCTCAGATCGCCGAACTCACCACGGTCAACACGCAGTTGCAGGACCAGAACACCGGCCTGACCGCCCAGGTGGCCGAGCTGCAGCGCAAGGAGGATGGTCGGCAGAAAACGCAGATGCGCCAGGGCCTCACCGGAACCATTCTCGCCGTCAACCAAGCTTGGAACTTTGTCGTCCTCAGCATGGGTGACCGCCAGGGTGTGGTGCCCAACGCCGAAATGCTGGTGCAACGCGGGAGCCAATTCCTCGGCAAGGTGCGGGTGACTTCGGTCGAGCCTTCGACCTCGATCGCCGATATACTCGTGCGCACGGTGCCCCGCGGGCTCACCGTGATGCCGGGCGACCGGGTCATCTTCCAGTCTCAGGGGAACTGAAGTTCTTCCGATGAGCCGCCTGCTCACTTCGCTATTGGCCATGGTTTTTCTCGCCGGGCTCACCGGCTGCGAGACAACGAGCAACACGCCCAATTCGCGCTCCCACGTGAGCTCCATTCCCTGGAACCGCCCGGCCAAATGGGAGGGACCCGGGGTGCTCGGAGGTCAGCTCTCCTCCATGCAGGGCAACTAGTGGCGGGCGAAGTTTTCCGGCGTGCGCTGGTGATCCGGGGCGGTGCTCTCGGCGATTTACTCCTCACTCTCCCCGTGCTGGCCTCGCTGCGTGCGGCGGAACCTGACTCCCGCGTCGAGGTGCTGGCCTATCCCGGCGTCGCCGCCTTGGCTGAGGCCGCAGGTTTGGCCCATGGTGCCAAATCGATCGAATACGGACCACTCGCCGGATTTTTTGCCCGCGAAAGCGTCCTCGACCCGGCGCTGCGCGAATACTTCCGGTCGTTCGACTTGGTCATCAGCTACCTTTACGATCCGGACGGCACCTTTGCCGACAACGTGCGCTCCTGCGGTGTAAAGTTGCTGATCCAAGGTCCACACCGTTGCAGCGGGACCTCTCATGCCATCGACCAACTGGCTGCGCCCCTGACCGAAATTGGTCTTGAGCTGACCGGGCGTTCCGCCCGTCTGAATCTCGCACCCGCGACGCTCCCCCATCCGACCGTGGCCCTGCACCCGGGGTCAGGCAGCGCGGCGAAGAACTGGGGGGTGGTTCACTGGCACGCGCTCATCGGCGAACTTCTGGCCGTGGATCCCGCGCTGCGCATCGCCGTGATCGGCGGGGAAGCCGACTCCGCCACCCTTGCCACCTTGCACGACCTCGGAGAGCACGAGCGGGTCTTGTGGTGGGAAAACTTGCCACTGACCGAGCTGGCCTCCCGACTCTCCGCCTCGCTGCTCTACCTCGGGCATGACACCGGGGTCAGCCAGCTCGCTGCCGTTTGTGGCACGCCCTCGCTCCTGCTTTTTGGTCCGACCGAACCCGGCATTTGGGCCCCGCCCCACGATCACGTCCGCATCCTCCGCGCCCCGAACGGACGCCTCGACGAACTCCTGCCCCGCGCCGTCGTCCCGGCCATGCACCGACTGCTGGCCGCACGGCTTGCCTCGCACCGCCAGCGAGACGAGGATGCGTCGGCATGAAAAATCTTTGCGCCGCCCTGCTCCTGTGCCTCATTTTGGCCGCGCCGACCCGCGCCGACGCAACAGCCATCGAGGCCTGGGCCACGCTGCAAGAGGCCGCCGCCACCCTGACCAAAGACCTGCCGGCCGACGAGAAAGAGGGCCGCACCATGCTGATCGGACGACTGCAGGAACAGCGGGAAAAGTTTGCCAAGTTCCTCACGGACTATCCGGACAGCGACCAGCGCTGGGAGGGACGCATGGCTGTCCTGCAGATCGACAACTCCCTCGCGGTGCTCGACGGACGACCGCCGGACGCGGCCCAGCACCGCGCGGAGCTGGTCTCCATCGCGGCGGACGAGGCCGCACCGGAGAACATCCGCTCCGATGCCTCCCTCGTCCTGCTGCAGTTGACCTCACAGGAATTTGAGGCCGACCGCACCGAGGCCAGCGCGCGGGGATTGACTGCAGCCATTCACGATTTTCTCGAGCGCTTTCCCGAGGATCCGCGCAAGGAAATCCTGATTTTCACCGAGGCGCAGGCCGCGGAGGTTTTCGATGTCGCACGGGCACGTGAGTTGTATGGCCAGACCGCGCAATCGAAGAATTCCGATCTGGCCGACGCGGGTAAGACATCTCTCGAACTCCTCGACCTGCGCGAGAAGCCGCTCGAACTCGAATTCACCGCGGTGGACGGCCGCAAGGTCAACCTCGCCGACCTGCGCGGACAGGTCGTGCTCCTCGATTTCTGGGCCACCTGGTGCGAGCCCTGCGTCGAGGAAGTTCCCAATCTCGTCGCCACCTACGAAAAATTCCGCGAGCGCGGCTTCACCATCGTCGGCATCTCGCTGGACAAGGACAAAGCCGCCCTGGAGAAATTCACCAAGGAGAACAAAATGGATTGGCCGCAATTCTTCGATGGCAAGGGCTGGGACAACGAAGTCGCCAAGCGCTTCAAGATTCAATCCGTCCCGACCATGTGGCTCCTCGACCGCGAAGGCAAACTCATCGACGCCACCCCGCGGGGCCGTTTGGAAAAAGCGGTCGAGCGGTTGCTGGACAAATCCTGAGCATCGACCCCCTCTCCAACCTTACCGGCGCCTTTTTCGGCCTGCTGCGTGGCGCACGCGCCAGCGCTGGGGGGCTTTGACGATGTAGCCGGCACATTCCTCCGCGCCGCAGCGGCAGGGGTGATCCTTGTAGTGGTCGAAATCGTAGTAGTAGTCGTAGGTCAATTCCTCTTCCGGCTTGATGGCGCGGAGGGCCACGATCCAGACGCGGCCGCGGGCAATCTGCGACTCGCAGTTGGGGCGGCAGGAGTGGTTGATGTAGCGGGCGGTGTTCCAGAGGACGCGGCCGTCGATGTCCACGCGGGTGCTGACCTCAAACGTGTAGATGCAGCCGTCGCCCCCGCGGCGGGCGCGGCGCTGGCGCAGCAGGTCGCGGCGAAAGCCCTCGGCCTTGGTGATGCGCTCGCCGGTGTATTCTATGATGCGTGTGCCGCGCGGGATCAATGTGGTGGCGAACATGCCGCGGCCATGAATTTTCGAGCCGCGGACCTCGGCCCATGCACTGCGGGTTGGCTGGGGACGGGATGGCGGGGCTTGTTTCATGCGGCAGAACCGTCACCTTGTAGCAGAAACCGGACGAGGGGAAAGCGCGTCCCCAATCTGCTCGCCAGAAGTCCGGGTGGTTCTACTATGCGGACATGATGAAAATGATCCGGCTGTTCCTGCTTGCGGCCGCCTTCAGCGCTCCCGCCGCGCTGCACTCCGCCCCTCCCCCCGCGGTGCAAATGCTCCCGCCCGAAGGCGAGATCCAGCCGGGGTCCACATTCGAGTTTCGTTTTCCTACCGCCATGGTCAACCCCGACAACCTGGGCCCGGCGGCCGAGGCGCCGGTGGTTTTTTCTCCGGCGTTGGATGGCAGTTTCAGCTGGCTGAGCACGCGCAGCGGAGTGTTTTCCCCGACCGGACCGCTACCGCTCGGGACGACGTGGGAAGCGCGTTTGCGCGACGGATTAAAGACGGCGGAGGGAAAACCGATGGCCGACAAGTTTTCCGCGCGACTTTTCACCCCATCGTTCGGCGTGAGTGCAGTGTCCCGGGGCGTGTGGGACGACGAGCAGGTTGCGCCCGACCTTGAGGTCAAGCTGGCCTTCCGCCGGCCGGTCGCGCCGGACGAGGGATTCTTCCAGTTCGTTGATGCCGCCGGGCAAAAGATTCCCGCGCGGGTCCGTGTCGTCGGGCCTGAGGATTTCTTCGCCGTGCCCGCGGAGGGCGAGGACTGGAGCATGCGCTGGAAGCTCCTGCGTGACCCGTCCGCCCGGGCGGAGGAAGCAGGCAAACCGCTGGACGGCCGGTTGGTCATCACCCCGACAACCCCTCTACCCGCCGCCGCGGGATGGAAACTGGTCGTCGCGGCCGGACTTCCTTCCAAGGACAACCAGGACAAATTAACCGAGCCGTTTGAAGTCCTGCTTGGCACGGTTCCCCCCTTCATCCTCAAGCGCCTCGAGGCGGCCAACTACATCAATTCCGGCACGGCCCTGAATCTGGGGTTCAGCACCTCCCTCGCGCCGGACATCACGGCGGAAAATGCCGACGAATTTTTCCAACTCACGCCCAAGCCGCCCGGCCTGACGTGGGAGGTTGACTACGGCGAGGTGGTGGCGCGCGCGCAGTTCCTGCTCGGCCAGGATTACACCCTCAGCCTCGCTCCCGGTGTTGTTTCGTCGGTGGGTCAGCCGCTCGACGGTCCACGCGAACAAACCTTTCGCTTCGGTCCGGTGCCGCCGCGGCTTTACCTGCCCGAGCTGACCATGGCGCAAATCCTCGGCGGCCGCCGTCAGCTGCCCGTCCGCTCGGTCAATCTTGCCTCGCTGCACCTCAAGGCCACGCTCCTCCCGCCCGACAAGGCCGCGCGCGCTCTCTCCACGTTCAAAACGAATGCGTGGAAATACAGCGATGAAGAACCCATCCCCACGACCGAACTGACCGGCCGCGTGCTGTGGGACGAGACCCTTCCGCTGCCCGATCCGACGATCGACCGAAAGCAAACGACCGACATTGATTGGACCAAGCTGCTCGGCGGAAAAAAGGCCGGGCTTGTCCTGCTCGAAGTGCAGGGCCAGCCGATGGAAGGCGTGGAGGGCAAGACGCCCGCAGCCCAGGCGCTCGTCCAACTGACCGACCTCGGGGTCCTCTGGCAGAAGGCCGGGTCGGAAGTGCGCGCCCATATTTTCTCGACCGCCACAGCCCAAGCGGTGGCAGGAGCCAGCGCACAGGTGTTGGACGCGGAATTCAAGCTGGTAGCCACCAACACAACCGCGAGGGATGGCAGCACGATCCTCGCCTACAGCGCCACGCCGGCCTGGCTCGTGGTGCAAACCGCGGACGATCTCTGCGTGATGCCGATGGGACCGGAAGCGGAGACTCTGCGGATGGGCGATTGGTTCTCGGGCAACTGGTCGGTCGCGACCGACACCCCGGCCGATCTTCGCGCCTTGGTGTTCACGGACCGCCCGCTTTACCAGCCGGGCGAAACCGCCCACGTCAAAGGGCTGGTTCGCCGGATGAAAAAAGCAGGCCTGGCCGTCGAGGCGGAGAAGGAATTCAACCTCGTTCTGCTCAACCCGGAGTTCAACGAAATCTCCCACTCCACGGTCACGACCGACGCACAGGGGGCTTTCGACACCGAGGTGGCATTGCCCGCCTCGCCCTTGGGCAACTACACGCTGCGACTCCTCGCCGGCCAGGGCGAGCCGACCGCTTACACTTCGTTGCTTATCGCGGAATACCAACCGGACGCCTTCGAGGTCAGCCTGAAGATTCCGGCGGAATCGCCGGCCGCAGCCCCGGCGCCGCGGGCCCTGGTTGATGGACGGTATTTCTTCGGCGGCAATCTGACGGGCGCCGAGGTGCGCTGGACGCTGCGCTATTTCCGCGAGACCTTCAACCCGACCGGATTTGGAAATTTCCAGTTCATCGGGGAGGAGGAAGAAGAAGGTCGGCCGCTGACCCTGCGCGGCGAGGGCAAAATCACCGGCGGTCAGCCGCTGGCCATCGAGCCCGTGCTGCCCAAGCCCGAGTTGGCCCCGTTCCGCGGGGTGCTGACGGCGGAGGTGACGGACTTGAACCAGCAGACCGTTTCGGCCACCGCGGAGTTCACCCGCGAGGCCTCCGCCTTCTATTTGGGCGTGGCTCGCGGCGACGAAAGGGTTGTTCGCCTGGGCGACGAGGTGCCATTGCAATTCATCGCGGTGCAACCGGACGAGGTGCCGCTGGACCAACCCGTCGATGTGATGGTGACCGTGCTGCGTTCCATCAACCATGTCGTGCGGGTGCAGGGTGCGGGCGGGGCCATGACCTTCCGCCGCGAAACGATCGAACAACCGACCCTGGTGCAGAAAGCCCTCACGGTCACGCCGGTGAAAACGCGGGATGGCTGGATCGCCGGCGAAACCGCGAGCCTGCGCTACAAGACCACGGCCCTCGGCCACCACACCGTGCGCGTGACGGCACACGACGCGGCGGGCAACGTGGTGCAAACCGAATCCTCATTCTACGTGGATGGCCCGGGTGAAACCGTCTGGGACTACAGCAGCCCCTACGAGATCAAACTCGTGCCGGACAAGGAATCCTACCGTCCGGGCGACACCGCGCGGATCCTCGTGCAAACACCGATCGCCGGGGAGGCTTTCGTCAGTATTGTGCGCGGCGACCAAATCCTGCGCGACCTGCGGCTGCCGCTGACCGGCAATGCCCCGGTGATCGAAGTGCCGATCGGCGAGGCGGACGCACCAGACGTCAGCGTTTCGCTCGTCCTGCTGCGCGGAGCCGACGCCAGTCCGCGAAAATTTCCCGCGCCGGAGTTCCGTTTTGGCGCCTGCACACTTCCGGTTGAGCAGCCCTCCGCCCACCTCGGTGTCGCGATCGAGCCGGCCAAGTCGTCCGTGCATCCCGGCGAGGAAATCGCCGCGACCATCACGGTGACCGACGACCGCGGGCAGCCCGTGGCGGGAGCCGGGGTGACCTTTTACGCGGTGGACGACGGCGTTCTGGCCCTGAGTGGCTTCACCCGGCCCGAGCCGGCGGACGTTTTCCTCGCCCCGGCCGGCAACCGCGTGCTGACCGGCCTGAGCCTCGAGCAGTTCCTGCCCGAGGACCTCGAAGACCTCCGGTTTTCCAATAAAGGTTATCTCATCGGCGGCGGCGGCGAGGGTGGTCCGGTGGCCTTGCGCGAGAATTTCCCCGGGACCGCCTGCTGGTTGCCGTCGCTCGTGACCGGAGCGGACGGCAAGGTCACGGCGCGTTTCACCGCGCCGGATGCCCTGACCCGCTACCGCCTTGTCGCGGTGGCCGTGTCCGGCCCGACCGCTTCCGGTTCGGCTGAGTCGTCGGTCAACATCGCCCGACCGCTCATGATTCTTCCGTCGCTTGGACAATTCGCCAATGCCGGCGACCAGCTGATCGCGCGGGCCGTCATTCGCAACGAAACCGGGCAGGCTGGCCGGGTCGAGGTCGCGCTCCAATCGCCGTTGAAAAATGAGAAAACCTCCCTCGACATTCCAACGGGCGAATCTCGCTCGGTGGATTTTCCCCTGACTCTGGCCGAACCCGGGACGCTGGATTTGGAATGGACGGCGACGATGCAGGCCGCGGGCCAGACGTTTTCCGACCGCGTGAAAACCGTCCTGCCCGTGCGCTCGCCCATGCTGCAATTGCGCGAGACCTATTTCTCGCAGCTCGACGGCAAAACCAATGATCTCCTGGCGGACGTCAACCCGCAGCTGGCCGAGGGCCGGGGTGAAGTCGCGGTCACGGTGGCCAACACCCGCCTCGCCTCCGTCGGCACCCAGGCGCGTTTCCTCGCGGAATATCCCTACGGCTGCGCCGAGCAAACCGCGTCCGCGCTTGTTCCCTGGATCGTCATGCCGGTGCTCGGCCCGGTATTGCCGGACTTCGCGCGCGACCCGGAGAAAATCCGCCGCGTGACCACGACCACGGTGGCCGGATTGTTCAAGTTCCAGACGCCGGAGGGCGGGCTCGCGTTCTGGCCCGGTGGGCGAGAATCATCGCCCTTCGCCAGCGCGTGGGCGGCGATTGTCGTGGCCCGCGCGGTGGCGGCGGGCGTGAATGCCCCGGCGGGCTGGCCGCGTCTGCTCGAAGATCTGGCCAAGTCGCTGCGTGGACTCTCGCCCAACGACGCCACGCCGCGCCTGACCGAGCGGGTCTTTGCCGCCTATGCCCTCGCCCTGGCCGGGAAGCCCGAGGCTTCGTATCATGAGGAGCTTTACCGCCGCCGGGCCGAGTTGCCCGCCGAGGCCCGCTGCGTGCTCGCTCTGGCCATCATGCAGGCCAAGGGCCCGCACGAAATGGTCGCCAGGCTGCTGCGCGAGGACAAGTCCGCGCCGGCCGACGTCTCGGCCTACGGCGGGGCCGCGCGCGACCGGGCCATTCGCCTGATGGCCTGGGTCAACCACCAGCCGAAGAACAATGAAGTGGCGCGCCTCCTGGCCGAGGTGCTGGCGTTCGGGCCGCAGAACCGCGATGGCACGACCCAAAGCTCGGCGTGGACGCTCCTGGCGCTGGCTGACTACTACGCAAAAATCGAACAGCCGAATCTTTCCAACCGCACGGCGCAAGGCACCATCGTCAGCGGCCCCACGACCATGCCTTTTGCCGTCGATGCAAAGACCCCGGCGTTCCGCCAAACCATCGCCCTCACTCCGCCGCCGCCGCCCACCACGCTGCAGGTGAACAACCCGGCGGCCAGGCCGCTCTATAGCGAGACTCGTTTCGCCGTCTATCCGGCGCTGGGCGAGCAACCACCACAAGATCGCGGCTTCACCGTCTCGCGCAGCTATCGGAAAATCGCGATAGATGGATCGCTCCAACCGGCCGAGGGCCTGCGCGTGGGCGACCGCATCGTGGTGACTCTGCGGGTCGAGAGCACGCGCCCGGCTTTCTTTGTCGCCATCGACGATCCCCTCCCCTCCATCCTTGAGGCGGTGAATCCGGATTTCGTCAGCCGCGAATCCGGCGAGGCAGGCGATTCGACGCCCTGGGAGGTCAGCCACCGCGAAGTGCGGGGCGACCGCGTGGTCTATTTCTGCGACGCGCTGCCCGCGGGGGCCTTCACCTTCTCGTATCTGGCGCGGGTGCGGATGGCCGGTGAAGCGGCGGCCGGAGCGACCAAGGCCGAGGCGATGTATCGGCCCGAGCGCTTCGGCTCGGGCGCGATCAGCCACCTGACGAGCCAACCCGCGAACACGCCGTGACCGCACCCAGATCGAGAAAGTGGCATCGGCATCCTGCCGATGAGGAGGCAAGCCCATCGGCTGGAAGCCGATGCCACAGGAAAAGCCGCTGATTTCCCAAAACTCCCCTGCCAGCAGGTCCATTGCCGTGAACGTCGTCAAACCCGCCGCCCTCCTCGCTCTCGCCCTCGCCGTGCTCACGCTCGCCGTGCTCGCGCTCGTCCCGCGCCTCATCCCGGTGCCGGCGGACCTGCTGGCCCCGGCCCCGCCGAGCACCGAGTTCCTCGACCGCCGGGGCGAGCCGTTGCGGACCATGTTGGTGGACGAGCAAATTTACCGCCGCCACGTCGGTCTGGAGGAGATTTCGCCGCAGGTCATCGCGGCCACCCTCGCGGCGGAGGATGCGCGCTTTTTTTCTCATCCGGGTTTCGATCCCCTCGCCATGGCCCGCGCCACCTACAACGCGTGCCGCGGCGCGCGACCGCAATCAGGCGCTTCCACCATCACGCAACAACTGGTCAAGGAACCCGGACCCCGCACCCTCGGGATCAAGCTGCGCGAGATCGTGCGGGCCCTGCGGGTCGAGCGCGAATGGACCAAGAACCGCATCCTCGAGGAGTATCTCAACCGGCTCGATTACGGAAACCTGCGGGCCGGCATCGCGGCGGCCAGCTGCTACTACCTGGGCAAGCCGCCTTCGGATTTGAGTGCAGCCGAGGCGGCCTTCCTCGCCGCGCTGCCGAAGGCGCCCGGTCGGCTCGATCCGCATCGCAATTGGGCCGGCGCCCGCGAACGCCAGCGCTGGATTCTCCGCCGCATGGCGGCCGCGGGGACGCTCACGTCAGAGGAATACACGCGGGCCATGAGCGAGAAGATTGCGCTTCGTCCCGCCTCGCAAGATTTTGCCGCGCCGCATTTTGTCGATCTGCTGCTGCAGCGCCGCGGGATTCTGCCGCCGGGCGGCGGCCCGGTGCGGACCACGCTCGACCTCGGCCTGACCCGCCGGGTCGAACAGGCCCTCACGGCGCAACTGGCGCAATTATCCGATCACAACGCCTCCGGCGCCGCCGCCGTCGTGCTGCACAATCCGACGGGCGAAGTTCTCGCGCTGGCCGGATCGGGCGATTACTTCGCCCCCGGGGCCGGTCAGGTCAACGGCGCGTGGATCACCCGCTCGCCCGGCAGCGCGCTCAAACCCTTCACCTATCTCCTCGCGATCGAGCACGGAGCGAACCCCGGGACCGTGGTGGCGGATGTGCCGACGACGTTCGTCACCCCGACGGGGCTTTACCGGCCCAACAATTACAACCACCGTTTCCATGGCCCGGTGAGTTTGCGCCAAGCCCTCGGCAACTCGCTCAATGTCGCCGCCATCCGCGCGCTCGAACTGGCGGGCGGACCCGATCCGCTCCTCCGCCTGCTGCGCGACCTCGGGCTGACCACCCTGGTTCGCTCGGCGGAGTATTACGGCCCGGGATTGACCCTCGGCAATGGCGAGGTGCGGCTGCTCGATTTGGCCAACGCCTACGCGACGATCGCCCGCGGTGGGCAGCAACGCCCGTTCCGACTGCTGGCCGACGAGATTTCTCCGGACGGAGCAGGACGGCAACTGTTCAGCGAAACCTCGGCCTATCTCGTGACGGATATGCTGGCCGACAACCGCGCCCGGGCCGCGTCGTTCGGGCTCAATTCCTACCTCGCGCTCCCCTTCCGCGTGGCGGCCAAGACCGGAACGAGCTCCGATTACCGCGACAACTGGGTTGTGGCCTACACGCCGGAATTCACCGTCGCGGTCTGGGTCGGCAACCCGGATGGCCGCCCGATGCGGAGCATCACCGGTGTGACAGGTGCCGCCCCGGCCATGCATGAGATTTTTTCCTACCTGCACGCGACCCGCGGCACCACGTGGTTCGCCCGCCCGACGGGCATTCGCGAGGGCTGGGTTGATCCGCTGACCGGACACACCGTGGCCGCCGGACGGCCGGGGGCGGTGCGGGAAATGTTTGTCACCCCGCCGCCGCCGGAGAGCCCCGGAGATTACGATGCGGACGGCCGGGTCGTGCTGGCGCCGGAGTATGGCGCATGGCTGGCCGGTCCGCAAAACGGCCTCGGCGATCTCGCCGTGGCCCGCACGGCCGACGAGGAACTGCACATTACTTCGCCGGCCGCGGGGACGGTTTATTTTCTCGATCCGGACTTGCCGGCCGAAGCGCAACGCATCCCCCTCGTGGCCGGAGCCGCGCAGCACGTTTCCTGGTCGAGCGAGACGCTCGAATGCGACACGGGCGATGGGACCCCTGGAGCCATTCTGCGCGAAGGCGAACACACCATCACGGCCCGCACGGGAGACCAAGCCGCCACCACCCGCATCATCGTGCGGGCGCTCTGATCCGTGGAACACCACGAGGTCATCATTCTCGGCGGCGGCGCGGCCGGATTGTTCTGCGCGCTGACCGCGGCGCGGCGCGGACGCCGGGTTCTCGTGCTGGAGCACAACGAGCGGGTGGGGAAAAAAATTCTCATCTCGGGCGGCGGACGCTGCAATTTCACCAACCTCGGGGCCGCGCCGGAGAACTACCTCTCGGACAACCCGGACTTCTGCCGGTCCGCCCTCGCTCGCTACACGCCGGCCGACTTTCTCGCTTTGGTCGAGAGCCATGGCATCCGCTGGCACGAAAAGAAACTCGGACAGCTTTTCACCGACACCAGTTCGCGTGAAATCACCGCGATGCTGATGGACGAGATCACCCGGTCTGGAGCGCAGGTTCGGTGTGGAATTCGCGTCGAGGAAGTGACACGGCCGGGCAAATTCCAAGTGCGAACGAGTCAGGGGGAATTGAGCTGCGATGCGCTCGTCGTGGCCACCGGGGGACTGTCCTTTGCCCAACTCGGCACGAGCGATCTGGGTTACAAGATCGCCCGACAATTTGGCCTGCGTCTCACCGCCATTCGCCCGGGGCTGGTGCCACTGACCTTGGCCGAGCCCGATCGCGCAGTCTTTGGACCGCTGAGCGGCGCGGCCCTGCCGGTTTGTCTCCGCCACCACGGCGCGGTCTTCGACGAAGCCATGCTCATCACCCACCGCGGGCTCAGCGGTCCGGCCATTCTGCAAATCTCCAACTACTGGCGCGAGGGCGAAACCCTCGCCATCGATTTGCTTCCCGGCGGCGACAATCTTCCGGTGCCGGCTCGCGCCTCGGCCGCGGCGCAACTCGGCACGGTTTGGCCGCGAAAGTTCGCCGAGACGTGGTGCGCCCGGCATCTGCCGGACAAACCCGTGGCGCAATGGACCGCCCGGGAACGCGGCGAGGCGAAAATTTTGCTGCGGGCCTGGCCCGTCCGTTTCGCCGGCACCGAGGGCTACCCGAAAGCGGAGGTCACGCTCGGGGGCGTCGATACCCGGGATTTGTCGTCGAAAACGATGGAGGCCCGGGCGGTGGCAGGACTTTTCTTTATCGGCGAGGCCGTGGATGTCACCGGCTGGCTCGGGGGCTACAATTTCCAGTGGGCCTGGGCCAGCGCCCATGCCGCCGGGACGGCCGTCTGAGAAGGAGGGGAAAAATCGGCACGAATTGAAGTTTTCCCTTGAACTGCGGCGGTGCAAGCGCGTTATTGACGGGGATGAAAACGAGTCCCTCCCTGCTTGGACGACCAGCGGCGATTTTCGCCTCCGTGCTGCTGCTTCTCAACCTGCCGCAAGCCCTGCTCGCGCAATCGCTCACGGGGAAGACGGCCGCAGCCGCACAACTTGCCCTTGGCTCCCCTTCCGTGAACGAGGATAGTGACGCGTCCTCCATCGCCGAAGCGCTGGGCGAAGCCTTCGGCGAAGCTGAGAACGCGGATGCCCTGCTGGCGAAGGTCCAGGAGATGAGCGAGCAGACACCAGCCAAAGCGGACGCAATTGCTGCCGCCGCAACCGCTTTCGTGCCCACTCCGGAATTTGCCGCGAAAGTCGCCGCCGTCGCGGCCATGGCCGCCCCTGGTTCCGCCGCTGCAATCGCTACTTCCGTCTCTCGTGCCGTGCCCTCGGCCTCAACCGCTATCGCGGCAGCCATCCTCCAAGCTGTGCCCAGTGCCAATAGCGCGGCTGTCGCGGCGGCCGCCGCGGAGGGGGCAGCGTCCGCAGGTGCAAGTGATGGCGGAGGCGGAAGCGGAAGCGGAAGCGGTGGCGGAGGTGCAGGCGCCCTGCCAGGCGCATCCGGCGGTGGAGGAGGTGGCGGCAGTGGCACCCCAGTCCCGACCCCGCCACCCGTTTACGGCAATTGATTTTTTCGGCGCGGCTTTGAAGGCTGGCTGGCCGCAAGGAGCCGAATCCCGCCCAACGGCTGCAGGCATTTCATCCCCTCATGAGTCGCAAGATCTCGATTCTTTTTCCCGGCCAAGGCGCCCAAACCGTCGGCATGGGCCGGGCCCTCGCCGCCGAATACTCTGTCGCCGCGGATCTTTTTCGCCAGGCTGACGAAATTCTCGGGTGGCCGCTGAGTAAGATTTGCTGGGAAGGCCCGGAGGAGGAGTTGACCAAAACCTCTGTCTGTCAGCCGGCCCTTTTCGTCCACGGTTTGGCCGCCCTGGCCGTGGTCCGCGAAAAATTCGGCGATTTTCCGGTCACCGCGGCCGCCGGACTTTCGCTCGGCGAATTCACCGCCCACGCCGCCGCCGGGACTTTCGATTTCACCACAGGGCTGCAACTGGTGGCCCAACGCGGACGATTCATGCAGGAAGCCTGCGAGGCCACGCTCGGAGGAATGGCCGCCCTGATCGGGGCAGAGGAAAACGTCGTGCGCGACCTGGCGGCCCAGACCGATGTGGATGTGGCCAACATCAACTCCCCCGGCCAGATTGTCATCTCGGGTCAAGCCGGCAAAGTGGCCGTGGCCGTGGGACTGGCCAAAGATTTCGGTATCCGCAAAGCGGTCGAACTCAAGGTCGCCGGGGCCTTCCACTCGCGCCTCATGCAGCCCGCTTACGAGCAACTCGGCGAAGTATTGCTGGCCACGGCACTGAACGAGCCGCGGTTTCCCGTCGTCTGCAATGTCGATGCCCGCCCGGTTCACGCGGCCGATGATATCCGCCGCACCCTGGCCGACCAGGTGACCGACAGCGTCCGTTGGGCCGACTGCGTGACCTGCCTGCTGGACAGCTTCCACAGCGATACCTTTCTTGAACTCGGCCCCGGCAAAACCCTGGCTGGCATGGTCGCCCGCATCCGCCAGGGCACCGTGGTCCACTCGATCGGCGCGCCGGCAGACCTGGCGGGCCTGACCCTCGCGTAGGGCGGCATCGAACGCGGGGAACTTTATCACCTCATGTTTCTGGCTGATGAAATCCGGCGGCTCAAGCAGGAGCGGAATGCCGTCATCCTCGCGCACAACTACCAGGTTGCGGAGATTCAGGAGTTGGCCGACCACGTCGGTGACTCGCTCGGCTTGAGCTACCGCGCGGCCGAGGCACAGGCCGATGTCATTGCCTTCTGCGGCGTCCACTTCATGGGCGAGACGGCCAAGATCGTGAACCCCGGAAAAACCGTGGTCATTCCCGACCTCGATGCCGGGTGCTCCCTTAGCGACTCCTGCCCGCCGGAGAAACTTGCGGCCTATTTGCAGACGCACGTGGAAAAGAATTTCTACGTCGTCGCCTACATCAACTGCTCGGCCGGCGTGAAGGCCCTCTCCGACGTCATCTGCACGAGCGGCAACGCCGTCCGCATCGTCGAGAGCGTGCCGGCTGATCGCAACATTCTCTTTGTCCCGGACCAGAATCTCGGCGCTTGGGTCACGGAGCAAACAGGACGCGAGATGACCCTTTGGGAGGGCAACTGCTACGTGCACGTCGAATTCACCCGCCAGAGCATTGAGCGCATCCGCGCCGAGTATCCGCAGGCCCCCGTCGTAGCCCACCCGGAATGCCCCCGCGCGGTGCGCCTTCTCGCCGACATCGTCTGCTCGACCGAAAAAATGGTCACCTACTGCCAGGACTCGCCGGCCGAGGCGTTCATCATCGTGACCGAGTCGGGCATGCTCCACCGGTTGCGCCGCGAACTCCCCGGCAAGACTTTCATCCCCGGTCCGACCGACCATTGCGCGTGCGCGGACTGCCGCTACATGAAGATGAACACGCTGGAAAAACTCCGCGACTGCCTGCGGGACCTCTCCCCCCAAATCCTTCTCCCGGAGGAACTCCGCGCCCGCGCGGAAAAGCCCATCCGGCGGATGCTGGAGCTGAGCCGCTAGGCGCGCCATTGCGGCGCTTGCTGCGATTTATCGGACCTATAAATCCTTCAGGACATATAGGTCCTATGCAGCACCCGCCACAGCACCAACACCTGTGATGCCCCCGCCGCGGTCGCCATTGCCAAGGCCACGCGCATTTTCTACAAACAGAGCGTATGCCTAAGCCCCCCCGCAAACATTCCTCCGCGCCGGGCCCCGTCGAAGTGGCCGGACGCACTCTCCTGGTGGCCAACCGGAGCGAGATCGCCATCCGTGTTTTCCGCGCCGCCAGCGAGCTGGGCATGCGCACCATCGCCATCTATGCCGAGGAGGACCGTTTCTCCATTCACCGCTTCAAGGCCGATGAAGCCTACGTGAGCGGACGCGGCAAGGGACCGGTCGGGGCCTATCTCGACATCGACGGCATCGTCGGACTGGCCCGGGACCACGGCGCGGAAATGATCCACCCGGGCTACGGATTTCTCTCCGAGAACGCAGAGTTCGCCCGGGCCTGCGCCGCAGCCGGACTCATCTTCGTGGGCCCGCGGCCTGATTTGCTGGCCATGATGGGCGACAAGACGGCCGCCCGCGCGCTGGCTGCGCGGCTCAATGTCCCCGTGCTGCCTGGGACCGACGACCCGGTCACGGAGCGGGGGGAGGCGCTCAAGATCGCCCGGAAGATCGGCTTTCCTCTCATCATCAAGGCCGCCTTCGGAGGCGGGGGCCGCGGCATGCGGGTGGTGCGCCGCGAAAGCGAGCTGGCTCCGCTGCTGGACGAGGCGCGGAACGAGGCCGGACGCGCCTTCGGCAACCCCGCGGTTTTTCTCGAGAAATACATTCCGCGGGCCAAGCACATCGAGGTGCAGATCCTCGGGGATTCCCACGGCTCCGTGCTGCACTTGCATGAGCGGGACTGCTCGGTCCAGCGCCGCCACCAAAAAGTCGTGGAAGTCGCACCCTCCGTCGGACTTGACGACGCGGTCCGCGCGGACCTGTGCCAGGCGGCGGTCGAACTGGCCCGCGGCATCGGCTACAACAACGCCGGCACGGTGGAATTCCTCTACGATGCCGACAGCCACGAGTGGTTCTTCATCGAGATGAACCCGCGCATCCAGGTCGAACATACCGTGACCGAGCAGATCACGGGGATCGATCTGGTCCGTTCGCAGATCCTCGTCGCGGCCGGGGCCCGCTTGCACGGCCCGGAGCTGGCCCTGCCGGAGCAGGCCGACATCCCGCGGAACGGCTTTGCCGTGCAATGCCGCGTCACCACCGAGGACCCGGCCAATGGTTTCACCCCGAACTACGGCAAGCTCATGACCTACCGCAGTGCGGCCGGGTTCGGCATCCGGCTCGATTCGGGCATGGGCACAACGGGCAGCACGATCACGCCGTTTTACGACTCGCTGCTGGTCAAGATCACGGCCTCCGGCCAGACCTTTCCCATCGCCCTGCAGCGCATGCACCGTGCGCTGCGCGAATTCCGCATCCGCGGGGTCAAGACCAACATCCCCTTCCTCGAGAACGTGGTGACCAATGGAACGTTCGCCTCGGGTCAAGCCACGACGACCTTCATCGACAACACCCCCGCGCTTTTCGATTTCAAGCTGCGCCGCGACCGCGCCTCCAAGCTCATGCAGTTCCTGGCCGACGTGACGGTCAATGGCAACGCCGAGGCCAAGGGCTACCTCCCGGGGGTCCCACTGGCACCGGCCCCGCGACCCGCCCTCGACCTGCGGATCAACCCGCCGGCCGGCACGAGGCCGCTGCTGCGGGAACTCGGGCCGGAGAAGTTTGCGCAATGGACCCGGCGCCAGAAGCGGGCGCTTTTCACCGACACGACGTTCCGCGACGCGCATCAGTCGCTGCTCGCCACCCGCGTGCGCACGCACGACATGCTTTTGGTCGCCGACGCCGTGGCGCGGCGCACCCCGGGGCTTTTCAGTTTGGAGATGTGGGGCGGCGCGACCTTCGACGCCTCGATGCGCTTTCTCCGCGAGGACCCATGGGAGCGCCTGCGCGCCCTGCGCACCCGTGTGCCCAACATCTGCTTCCAGATGCTCCTGCGTGGCTCCAATGCCGTCGGCTACTCAAACTACCCGCCCAATGTGGTGGCCGGGTTCATCCGTCACGCGGCGGAAAGCGGCATGGATATCTTCCGTGTCTTCGACTCGCTCAACGATCTGACCAACATGCGCGCGGCCATGGAAGCAGTGCGCGGAACCCGCGCGATTTGCGAAGGCACCATCTGCTACACCGGCGACATCCTCGACCCGGCGCGGGTCAAATACTCGCTCAAATATTACCTCCGTCTGGCCCGCGAACTGGAAAAAATGGGCGCACATTTTCTGGCCATCAAGGACATGGCCGGACTTTGCCGGCCGTTCGCCGCCCGGGCGCTGGTCACGGCCCTGCGGGCCGAGACCGATCTGCCCATCCATTTCCACACCCACGACACCAGCGGGGTCAATGCGGCATCGGTCCTCGCGGCCATCGAGGCGGGCGCCGACGTGGTGGATGCCGCCATCTCGTCCATGTCCGGCTCGACTTCGCAGCCCAACCTCAACAGTCTCGTCGCCGCCCTGCAGCACACCCGGCACGATTCCGGCCTCGACCTCGACGCCCTCAACGAGTTTGCCGACTACTGGGAGCAAGTGCGCACCTTCTACGCACCGTTCGACACCGCTCCGCGCACGGGCAGTGCGGAAGTTTATCTGCACGAGATGCCCGGCGGACAGTTTACCAATCTCAAAGAGCAGGCCGCCTCGATGGGGTTGGGCCACCGTTGGCCGGAAATCGCCCGTTGCTACGCCGAGGTCAACCAGCTCTTCGGCGACATCGTCAAGGTCACACCCTCGAGCAAGGTCGTGGGCGACATGGCCCTGTTTCTGTTCACGCGCGGGATCAAACCGGCCGACGTGCCGAATCTTCCGCCCGGCACGCCGTTTCCCGAATCGGTCAAGGATATGCTTGCCGGGGGTCTGGGCCGACCGATGGGCGGCTGGCCGCGCCGCGTCGTCGCTGCCGTGCTGGGCGGAAAAACATCCCGCCCGGCCCGCGCACCCAAGATCAACCTCGCGGCTGTTCGCCGCGAGCTGGCCGAGAAACTCAAGCACGAGCCCGACGAGGACGCGCTCTACAGCCACCTGATGTATCCGGATGTGTTCGCCGCGTTCAGCAAGTTCGAGCGCGAGTTCGGGGACGTCAGCGTGCTGCCGACCCCGTCGTTTTTCTACGGGCTGAAGCCCGGGGAGGAAGTGGCGGTCGAGATCGAGCAGGGTAAAACTCTTTTCATCAAACTGGTCAACCTGGGTGCGGCCGACAAGGACGGACGGCGCATCGCCTTTTTCGAACTCAACGGGATGCCGCGGGAGGTCATCGTGCTCGACAAGTCACAACCCTCGACCAAGAAAACCAGGCGCAAGGCGGACCAGGCGAACCACCTCGAAGTCGGCGCCCCCATCCCAGGAATGGTCACCAGCATCGAACCCGGGAACGGCGCGCGGGTTGCCCAGGGCGGCAAACTCGTCACGCTCGAAGCAATGAAAATGCAGACCACCCTCTACGCCCCCGGCGACGCGACGGTCGAAGAGATCCTCGTGGCGGCGGGCGACGCGGTGGACGCGGGCGACCTGCTGGTGCGTCTGCGCCCGTAGCCGCGGCTCAGGGCAGCTTGGCGTGCGATCCGTCGCAGAACGGCGGATTGGCCGTGTGCTTGCACATGCACCACGCGACTTTCTTCTTCTCCGTGATCTCGACCTTGACCGAGGAAAAGCCCTTCCCCTTGTGCGAACCGTCGCAGAAGGGCTGGTTCGCGGAGTAACCGCAGGAACACCACCAATAAGTCCCCGGCTCCATTTCTTCGACCTTGGGTGATCTCTGGCAGATGTGGGGTGTGCTCATAGAATCCCGAGGTAACCCGCCCCTGACGCCAGCCGCGAGCATAAAATCACTCGGTCCCACCCGGACCGAGCGACCAAACGACGATCGCGGCATTGGCCAAACCCAGGCCCAGGGCCGGCAGGAGCAGATGCCACGGGTCACGAATGCGCCACCGCGCCCACAATCCGCAGAGCATGAGGATGGCGAGGCCCGCCGCCGCTGCGATCTTCAGGAGGGGAAAAAATTGACCCGCGAGAAGGCCCATGGCTCCGGCCATTTCGAGCAGCCCGATGGTCACGCGAAACCGGCCCAGGCGGTAACGTTCGAACTCGGCCACCAGCTTGGGCGAAACAAGACAGGCCGCGCCGTAGAAAAGAAAGGCCGCCACCGAAACGCCCTGCATAAGTGCCATGAATAAACCCAAAGAGATTCTCCTTAACATGCAACCTAGGGCCAATTAACCTCGAAGTCAGCAGAGATTCAGCGAGGAACTCATTTCCATGAACACCATTGTGCAAGTTTGCCAGATCATCGTCGGGCTCGGACTCCTCAACGTCTGGTTGCTGCGACGCAACCGGGCAACCTCCTACCGCGGTGGGAAGGCGGCTACCATGACCGAGGAGTTCGCCGCCTACGGCCTGCCCGCTTGGTTTTGCCTTTGTGTCGGCCTGCTCAAGGTCGCGGCCGCGATCGGCCTGATCTCGGGCCTGCTCGTGCCCGCGCTGACCCTCCCCTCGGCCGCCGTGGTTGTCGTTCTCATGATTGGGGCCGTGGCCATGCATCTCAAAGTGCAGGACCCGCCGCGCAAATCACTGCCAGCCCTCGCCGTTCTTGCGCTCTCACTCGTCATCTGCGCGGGGCGCTGGGCAGCGTGAGGTTGAAAAAGGACGTTTTGTCGACCATCCGCCGCGGCTAATCTCCCGGCCATGGATGCAAAAGCCGCCGCCACGGACGTCGCCCGCCGCCTCCAGGCGGCCGGTCACAAGGCGTATTTCGCCGGCGGCTGTGTGCGCGACGAATTGTGCGGACATCCGCCCCATGACTTCGACCTTGCCACTTCGGCCAAACCGACGGAGGTGCAGTCGCTTTTCCCCCACACGCAATCGGTCGGCGCGCACTTCGGCGTCGTCCTCGTCATGGAGCACGGGCACGCCTTCGAGGTGGCCACGTTCCGCTCGGACCACGAATACATCGACGGACGGAGACCGGAGATGGTCACGTTCTCCACGCCCGAGGAAGACGCAGCACGACGCGATTTCACCATCAACGGGATGTTCCGCGACCCGGTGGCTGACCGGCTTATCGACTTTGTCGGCGGCCGGGATGACCTGGCCGCGGGAATCATCCGCGCCATCGGCGATCCCGTGGCCCGTTTCCGCGAGGACAAACTCCGCCTCCTGCGGGCCGTGCGGTTTGCCGCCCGGTTCCACGGCCAGATCGAACCGAAAACATGGGAGGCGCTCGTGGCCCATGCCGGAGACATTCGCGTGGTCAGTGCGGAACGCATTCGCGAGGAAATGGTCAAGATTTTCAGCCACCCGAACCGCGTCCGCGGCTTCGACCTGCTCGACCAAAGCGGGTTGCTCGGCGCCATTTTTCCGGAGATCGAAAGTCTCAAGGGTTGCGAGCAACCGCCGCAGTTCCATCCAGAGGGCGACGTCTTCGTCCACACCCGCGCCATGCTCGCGCTGCTCCCGCCTGATGCACCGGCCGACTTGGTCTTCGCCGTGCTCTTCCACGACATCGGGAAACCACCGACCTTCCGCTACCATGCGGACGAGGATCGAATCCGCTTCAACGGTCATGATCGTGTCGGGGCGGAAATGACGAGGGATATCATGGAGCGCCTGCGTTTTTCCCGCGCGGAATCGGAGCGCGTGGTCGAGGCCGTGCGGCAGCACATGGTCTTCAAGGACGTGCAGAACATGCGCACGGCCAAACTCAAGCGCTTCATGGCCCGCGAGGGATTTTCCCATGAGCTTGAACTGCATCGGGTGGATTGCACCAGCAGCCACGGTGCGCTCGACAACTACGATTTTCTCCGGGCCAAGGCGGAGGAGTTTGCCAGCGAGCCGCTCATTCCACCGCCGCTCGTCACCGGCCGCGATCTTATGGCTCTCGGCTGGAAGCCCGGCCCGCGTTTCGGCCCGGTCCTCGAAGCGGTGCAGACGGCGCAACTGGAGGGCACACTGACCTCCCCCGAGCAGGCCCTCGCGTGGGTGCGGGAAAATTTCCCGGCCCGATGAACGGGAGGCGGACCGAGCAAACCATGCTTGCCGCCGAGGCCTCCAGCGCGGAATCATCGCCTCCGTGCCATCTCTGACTGAAGCTGCCGCCTTGCTCGAGCGCACGCTGCTGGCTCGCCGCGATTTGCTGGGCGAGACACGCCCCTCGATCACGCGGGAGGTGCTGGACCACTTGCAAACCGCACGCCCCCCCACCGCGGCCGCGGCTCGGCCCGCCAGGCCAGCGCCGGTTCCGCCCGTCAAGGTATCCCCGGATCGTATCGCCCGGCTCCGCGCCCTCGAGGAAGCGGTCAGCGCGTGCCGCCGCTGCGCGAAATTGGCGGACTCTCGCACCCAGACTGTCTTCGGCACGGGCAACCCCGAGGCCGATCTTATGTTTGTCGGAGAAGCGCCGGGGGCCGACGAGGACCGCTTGGGCGAGCCGTTTGTGGGTCGTGCCGGCGAACTCCTCACCAAGATCATCGGCGCGATGGGACTTTCCCGCGATCAAGTCTATATCGCCAACGTGCTGAAGTGCCGTCCCGACATGCCTTCAAACGCCCCCGGCAACCGCCCGCCCACCGCCGAGGAAATGCAAAACTGCCTTCCCTACCTGCGCGAGCAGATCGCCATCATCCAACCGCGGGTGCTCGTGGCTTTGGGCAAGACGGCTATGGCCGGACTGGTCGGCGCGGAGGAATCAATGCGAGCGATGCGCGGTCGCTGGTTTGATTTTGCCGGCCTCCCGCTGCTCCCCACCTACCACCCGTCCTACCTGCTGCACAAAGACTCAAATTCCGAAAAGCGCAAAGTCTGGGAGGACATGATGCTTGTGATGGAGAAACTCGGCCTACCAATCTCGGAGAAACAACGCGGTTATTTTCTTTCCGTCTCGTAGACGCCGCCATGCTATCCTCCTTCGGCTACGGTTTGGGTGCCGCCGGCATACGGGGATTGATTGCACCCTTTGTCCGTCGCCAGGTCCTCGGCCTCCACCATGTGCCCCGCCGCGGCGCCTGCATCCTCGCCCCAAATCACATCAGTCACTTCGATCCGCCGCTCATCGGCATCAGCACCCATCGGCAGGTCGATTGGATGGCGATGCAGGAACTTTTCGTCAACCCCCTGCTCGGCGGCACCCTGCGTTGGGTCGGCTCGTTTCCGGTTGGTCGTGGCACCCTGGATCGCGCGGCCGTCCGCACGGCCATTGGACGATTGAAGCAGGAACGCATGGTCGGCGTCTTTCCCGAGGGCGGCTTGCGCGCCGGCCCCGGCTCCGTCCTCGCCGGCGCCCCGCTCAAGCCCGGCGTGGCCGCACTCTCGCAAATGACCGGCGCCCCTGTGCTGCCCTGCGTGATCGTCGGGGCCGACGCCCTTTACGAGCCGCGCCAGTGGCTCCCCCTGCGGCGCGGACGGGTCTGGATTGTCTTCGGCGAAGTCCTCCCCCCGCCGGCCGATTCCGGAGGCAAGGCGCAGGCGCGGGAGGAGTTTGAAGCGCTGCTCGGTCGGGTCTTGCGCCAGATGTTTGACGAGCTTTGCCGGACGGAAAAAATCCCAGTCGAGTGCCTCCCGCAGACTCCCCAGCGGCGCAAGGGGTGGGCCGAGGCATGAGTTTTCTCCGACGCACCTTCAGTCGGCTCACGGATGCCACGACCTGCGCCCTGCTCAACCTCGCGCAGTGGCGTCACCGCCACCACGCCGTCACCCCCGAGTTGCTCCATTCCTACGTCACGACCTGCTCCACCCTCGATCGGCCCGCGTTCTATGCGGCGCCCGCGCTCCGACCGACCGAGGAATCGCCCCGCCATCTCCGCTGGGCCAGCCCTTACCCGCTGGGCTTTGCGGCCAACGACCAAGCTTCCGCCCTCCTCTTCGAGGGCCCGCGTGGCTGGCGCGCCCCGACTGTCCTCCTCCTCCACGCCCTCATGTCGGTCAACGACATCGGCTACCGCCGCCTCGCGGCGCGCTTCAACCAGCTCGGCTGGAACGCCGCCTTCCTTCATTTGCCGTTTCACTACGCCCGACGTCCGGGCGGCTACCTCAATGGCGAACTCGCCATCACCGCGGACCTCGTCCGCAACGGCCAAGCCCTGCGTCAGGGCGTGACCGAACTGCGGCAGCTCATGGCTTTCTTGCGGGCGCGCGGTGGCCGCGAGTTCGGGCTTTTTGGCACAAGCTACGGAGCATGGACCGGAGCCGTGCTCGCCTCACTCGAGCAGGACATCTCGTTCATCGCCTTCCTCGTGCCGATCACCGACGTGCAACACGCCATGTGGCGAAGCCCGGCCGGCCTAACCATCCGCGGCCTGCTCCGACGCAACGGCATCGATGAGTCCATGACCGGCCAACACGCGCACTTGAGTTCCCCGCTGCACGGCCTTCCCCTCACCGAACGCAACCGCATCGTCCTGACCGTCGGGGCCTACGACCGCATCGCGCCGCCCGACCGCGTCGAGGCCCTGGCGGACGCGTGGGGCGGCGGACGCGTCATTACCAGCCCGCAGGGCCACTTCGGTTACGTGGGCACGCGCGACCTCTTTGCCGCCGTGAGGGAAATGATCGCTTGATCGACCAACGACACCCGTCCTGCAATTCTTCCAACCCATGTCGCTCGCCATCGTCACCACCGGCCCCTCGTCGTCGCCGATCGACGGGGTTCGACGCATCACCAACTTCGCCACGGGGGAAATCGGCGCTTTCCTGGCCGAGGCCCTGCGGGCGAGCGGTTTCGCGGTGGTCGTGCTCCGCGGACGCGGGGCCACCCATCGGCACAGCCCGGAGGGTGTCGCTGTGGAAGAGTTCGAGACGAACGACGACCTCGCCCGATTGTTGGCCCAGCTCGCGGCTTCCCGCGCCAACGAAACGCACGCCATCTTCCACGCGGCCGCTTTATCCGATTACGCCGTCACCGCAGTCCGCGGCCCCGACGGCAGCATCACCCGCGAGCAAAAGATCCCCGGCAACCTCGCGCCACTGCAACTCACCCTCGAGCCCGCCGCCAAGGTGCTTCCGCGCTTGCGCGGATGGTTTCCGCAAGCCCTGATCACCGCCTGGAAATACGAGTTGGAAGGCGACGCCCCGCAGGCCATCGCAGCGGCCCGACGGCAGATCACCCGCGGTTACGCCGACTTTTCCGTCCTCAACGGCGAGGCTTACGGCCCGGGGTTTGGCCTGCTCGCGGAGGACAAATCGCCGGTCCATTTCGCCAACAAGCGCGAATTGGCTGATTTTCTGGCCTCGCAAGCGGCGGTGTTCGCGAAGTCTTTTCTATAAAGGATTCGCGGCGGCGGCACCTGTGAATAACACGCGGTTTTCCGCATGATACCGCCAGATCGAAAACTCGTAATTCTTTCTACTCCAGAGGATTACAAGAATCTTAGAATTGTCACAATTTTCTGCTTCCCCGAGCACAATGGCTTGTGGTTTGTTTAATGAACCTGTCCACCTATTGTGGTGGGCGGATCTGCCGGTGACTTTCCCCAGGGTTGATCGGTTGGCGCAAACCTCAGACAAAAATTGATCCAATGATCGCAAACAAGTCTTCATTCCGTTCCGTGTCCCGTAAAGCCTCCACCACCCGCCCTGCCGCCGTCCGGCACAAGGCCACCACCACCAGCCGCCCCCGCGCGGCCGGTCAGAAAAAATCCATCGGCCTGAAGTTTGAGCCGAGTTTCCACACCCAGACCGGTTCGCCCTTCGACCACGTCGAGTGGGACAAGCGCACCGCCGAGATCAACGACGACACCGGCAAGGTCATCTTCAAGCAGGAAAATGTCGAGGTCCCGCGCAGTTGGAGCGCTCTGGCGACCAAAATCGCCGTCTCCAAGTATTTCTACGGCGACCTGACCAATGGCACCGATCCGCACAATGGCGGACGCGAATCATCGATCCGCCAACTCATTCACCGCGTCACGCGCACCATCACAGATTTCGGCGTGGCCGACGGGTATTTCGCCGACCAGGCCAGCGCCGAGGCGTTCTACCATGACCTGACTTGGCTCTGCCTCCACCAGCACGGCGCCTTCAACAGCCCCGTCTGGTTCAACGTCGGCCTCGCCCAACAATACGGCATCGGCAAGGACGCCGGTCAGGGCAATTACTTCTACAATCGCCTGACGGGCGAAGCCGAGCGCGCTGCCACCCAATACGAATACCCGCAAGCCAGCGCGTGCTTCATCCAGTCCGTCGAGGACAACATGGAAAGCATCCTCGATCTGGCCAAGAGCGAAGCCATGCTTTTCAAATACGGCAGCGGCACGGGCAGCGACCTCTCGACCCTGCGCTCGACCCGCGAAAAATTGAGCGGCGGCGGCAGACCGAGCGGCCCGCTTTCCTTCCTCAAAGTTTACGACCAAGTGGCCAGCGTGGTGAAAAGCGGCGGCAAAACCCGCCGCGCGGCCAAGATGAACACCCTCAAAGATTGGCACCCCGACATCGAGGAATTCATCGAAGCCAAGATGAAAGAAGAGAAAAAAGCCTGGGCCCTCATCGAGCAGGGTTATGACGGATCCTTCAACGGCGAAGCCTACGGCTCGGTCATGTATCAGAACGAAAACCTGACCGTTCGCGTCTCCGACGAATTCATGGAAGCCGCCCTCGCCGGCCGCGAATGGAACACTGTCCGCGTGACCGACGGAAAACCGTGCGAGAAAAAAGATGCGCGCACCATGCTCCGCAAGATCGCCGAGGGCACCCACGTCTGCGGCGACCCCGGCATGCAGTTCGACACCACCATCGACAAGTGGCACACCTGCAAAGGCACGGCCCGGCAGAACTCGACCAACCCCTGCTCGGAATACCTCTTCCTCGACAACACGGCCTGCAACCTGGCTTCGCTCAACCTGATGAAGTTCAAGCGCGAGGACGGCGGCTTCGATGTGGAGAAATTCAAGGCCGCCGTGCGCATCTTCATCACCGCGCAGGAAATCCTCGTCGACAACGCCAGCTACCCGACCAAGTTCATCGCCGAGAACAGCCACATCTTCCGCACCCTCGGTCTCGGCTACGCCAACCTTGGTGCGCTCGTTATGAGCTACGGCCATGGTTACGACAGCGCGGATGGTCGGGCCCTCGCTGGATCGATCACCTCGATCATGACCGGCCATGCCTACGAGCAGAGCGCCCGCATCGCCGGGAACATCGGAGCCTTCCCCGGCTACCGCGACTCCAGCGCCAGCGGCGTGGCCAAGACCGTCGCCCCGGACAACATCGATTCCATGCTTGAGGTCATGAAGCTTCATCGCGACGCGGTCGAGCACATCGGCCAATCGGAGGAGTTTGAGTATCTGCGTGACGAGGCCCGCCAAGTCTGGGACGAGGCCCTGCGCCTCGGCAAACAGCAGGGCTACCGCAACGCCCAGGTCACCGTCCTCGCCCCCACCGGCACCATCGGCTTCCTCATGGACTGCGACACAACCGGCATCGAGCCCGACATCGCCCTGGTCAAATACAAGCTGCTCGCCGGCGGCGGCATGCTCAAGATTGTCAACCAGACCGTCCGCCCCGCCCTGCACAAGCTCGGCTACAGCGAGAACGACATCGAGGCGATCATCGCCCACATCGACAAATACGACACAATCGAGGACGTTGAGGAGGACGGCGAAACCATCAGCAGCGGCCTGCGCCCCGAGCATGTCTCGGTCTTTGATTGCGCCTTCAAGCCGATGCGCGGCACCCGCAGCCTCAGCTACCATGCGCACATCCACATGATGGCCGCCGCCCAGCCATTCCTTTCCGGCGCCATCTCGAAGACGGTCAACCTGCCCGAACATGCCTCGGTGGACGACATCGTCGACACCTACGTCGAAGGCTGGAAGCTCGGGCTCAAGGCCATTGCCATCTACCGCGACGGTTCGAAACGCTCGGCCCCGGTGGTGACGGACAAAAAGAAGCACGGCACCGGCTTGTCCGATCTCGAGGCCGAGCTTTCGAGCAAGAGCGAACTCGAGTCGCGCGTCATCGAACTGGAGAACGAACTCGACGGCATGCGGGCCAAGCTCAGCCAGCCGCCGCGCCAACGTCTGCCCGACACCCGGGTGGCCCTCAACCACAAATTCGACATCGCCGGCCACGAGGGTTACATCACCGTCGGTCTCTTCGAGAACGGCCAACCGGGCGAGTTGTTCATCCAGATGGCCAAGGAAGGCAGCACCATCGGCGGCCTCATGGACACCGTCGCGACCCTCACCTCGATCTCGCTGCAATACGGCGTGCCCCTCGAGAGTCTGGTCAAAAAGTTCGCCTTCCAGCGCTTCGAGCCCAGCGGTTTCACCAAGAACCCCGACATCCGCAATGCCAGCAGCATCACCGACTACGTCTTCCGCTGGCTCGGATGCCAGTTTGTCCGCGGCTACAAGGAGGCCACCGCGCCCAACCGCAACCAACCGGAACTTCCCATGAAGGAAATCTCCGAGATGGAGCGCAAAGCGGTCAACCGTCCAGTCAGCGACCTCCCCCGCACGGGTGAACGGGAGATCATCGACGTGATCACCCAAACGCAGAACTCCGAGGGCACCCCGCACCATGTGGCCGGCACCGCCACCCACGCGGAGCGCATCCAGGGCGCCCTTGGCACCATGTTCATGGAGACCACCTGCTCGAACTGCGGCAGCAACAAGGTCATCCGCGCCGGCGCCTGCGGCGTCTGCACCGAGTGCGGCACCAGCCAGGGCTGCAGCTAGGAAGGCTCGCGCACCAAACCAAGGCCCGGCGGAGGAAACTCCCCGGGCCTTTTTGGCTTTCTCGGCACGTCTGGCTGAAACCCACAGCCCGATCAAGCACCAACCTTGCCTCCACGCGGACCATGTCTCCCCTCGCGAGTCGGTCCGCCCCAGTTGTTGTGCGCTGGCGCTCGGCGGGGGATATGCTGCTGAGTTGAAAAAACTCCCAACAGATGAGCGGACGACATGCGCCGCCTTTCATCCGAAACATTCTGGCCAGGTTCCGGCAGGGCGAGATCTCGTCCCTCGATACCATCGGCGGGCTCGGTTTGATCCGCCGTCGGCTCCACGTCCTTCACGCTGACCACCTGCGGGCTTGTGCCCGACCAACGTTGACCACTTCGTCTTGGCCGCGGCTCCCGACACACACGTCAAACCTGTTCTGCTCTTTGACCCACCAGCACCAGCAAAACTGTCCTGCTTTGACCGCACGCTTTTGTCCTGCTTTGAAACACTCCTTTCCTTCGCACTTGCACCCGCTGCGCCTCTCGGCCAAGCTATTCCTTTGCATTGCCCTGTGGTGTAATGGTAACACAGCGGCCTTTGGAGCCGTTATTCATGGTT